>JABZFO010000129.1 GCA_014237405.1 Desulfosarcina sp.
TGGAAGGAGAAAGATCAATCCTTCTGGTCCGATTTTTCCCGTAACTGGGAAGTGGGCAGGGGCATCCAGGAACGCCTCAAACACGACAAGCGGCTGATGGATAAGGGGATATGAGGACTGAGGACTGAGGTCGGAGGACAGAGGTCGGAGGACAGAGGACTGAGGACGGAGGACGGAGGTCGGAGGACTGAGGTCGGAGGACAGAGGACGGAGGTCGGAGGACTGAGGTCGGAGGACAGAGGACTGAGGTCGGAGGTCGGAGGTCGGAGGACAGAGGTCGGAAGGTTGAAGGTCGAAGGTTGAAGGTCAAAGGTCGAAGGTCGGAAGACCGGTTGGTGAAGATCGACACCAGGAATTCACCGATCCGCTTGGATCATCAACCTTATTCTGACCACACCGGAGGGTGGTGAGGCGATCTTGGAGAGATTAATGGTGGTTTCGACCAACTTCACTTAGGATCGTGAACTTTATAAATGGATTCTAAACTGCACATCGCCAGTCTATTGTGGAGAGTTCAAACTTTCTGCCAAAAACAGAATCATCGCTTCAAAAAGAAGGCCACGCAGCTTTCGATTCCTATCCCTTAGCGCGGGATCCCGGTCTGAAAATTTTTCTTCCACGGGGATGGCAACCGTCCAGTGATCGGCGTTGACGTAGCCCAGTAGTGCTGAGCCCGGGATGAGCTGATCCATGAATAAAAGCTGGCCGTCGTTTAAAGGGTAGATTGTCTCCAAAAGTTTGTAGGTTGTGCGCAGAGGCAACTGCATATCCTCGTACCTTGCAAACGATGCCAGGGAAAAATAACGCACATGTTCCGGTAACGGATGCGTGGCCAGCCACTGGAATTGCTTCGTTCTGCTCAGGCTGTCCAACACGCCGCGGTCCCCTGGTTGACATTTACCCGGGAAGAGCCTGATGAGCCAGTTGTCGTATTCAGCCTCAGAATAACGATCCGCCAGGGGGGTACCATTGACGGCACCGGACACGCTCAATACCGCCCTGACGCGAAGGGCCAACTCAGGATGAGCGACCAGGAAATGTAAAATATCGGTTGTGCCCTTGGAATAGCCCAGGAGAACCAGTCGTTGGGATGGCCTCATATTGTGTTTGGCGACAGCCTCGGCGATGATTTCGGCATTTTTAGGGCTGCTCGACAGGCCGCTGACATTGACCATATTGATGTGATAACCCATCTGTCTGAGTCGTTCGACTCCCTCTTGATAGAGCTTTCCGATATCCTCAAAGCAATCGTAAAAGGCGCCCGGTACGATCAGAATATTCAGATCGGGATCGTGATCCGGCAGGCTTTTTTGCCTGGCAAGCGCTTGCGGTTCATCGTTTAATCGCCACAGGAAGTCATCGCATCCTACCTTCAAGTCAAGGCGCTGCCGGTTGTCATTCAGCAATTCACAGAAGATCCCCCTGAACCGCATGCGGGCATCGTAAATCGGTGGTGCCCCAATATAGCTCAGTGCTTGGGCGGGTACATTTTTATCAAAAGGAATCAATGCCGGACCGCAGCCGCAAAACCATACCAGCAATGCCGCCAAACAGTATAATGGATATGGATTAGGAAACTGTTTCAACATTACTCCTGTTTTGGTTCAAAAGCTTCAGCCACATAGGCAAGCAATGCCTGCAGTAAAACGTTGCGGGGAAATTTTTGTGGTGCCTGAATCGTTTCGGATATTAGGAGATTTTTATTTTCCAGGGGCAGCACAATCGACAAATGGTCGGCGTTGGCATAGCCGAGAAGCGTCCCCCCGGGAATAATTTGATCGGTAATTAGAAGCAGACCGTCGTTTCTCGGACTGTAACTCCACAGAAGGTCGTAGCCGGTTTTCAAAAGCGTGTTGATATTATCGCGTTTGGTAAATGCCGCGAGGGAAAAGTACTGCACCGATTCCGGCAGGGGATTGGCGGCCAGCCATGACAAACTGACAGCGGGTTGAAGACTGTTAAGTGCCCCATCGTCTCCGGTATTGCATCGACTTGGCAAGAAGTATCGAGCCAAATCCGCATAAATATCGTCCATTTTAGCGACCAGGGGCGATCCGTTGATTGCACCGGCCACACTGACCACGGCGGCAACACGCCGGGACGCCTGCGGGAAATTGACCAGAAAATGAAGGATATCCACCACGCCCTTGGAATGCCCGACGAGCACCAGCTTTTCATCTTCGTCAAGATCCAGGTTTTCGATCGTCTCGGCAATATATATCGCATTCGCATCGCTACTGGAACGGCCGCTGACAACCATCTCATCTATTTTTAACCCGCGTTCATTGAGCGATGGTATTGCATCCTCAAACGGAAGGGCAATGTTAGCAAAGCATTCGTTGAGGAAACCGGGCACAACCATGACCCGATGGCGAGTTCTCAGGTTCGGAGGCGGTTGGGGTATTTCATCCGGCAGGGGTTCGTCATTGAGTCGTAGCAGAAAATTTTCGCACGCTCCAGCAACCCCCTGGTACTCGGGTTCTGAAGCCAGAAGCTGGCAAAAAATTTCCCGAAAGCGTGCCCGACCGTCAATTACTGGAGGCGTTCCCACCGCATGAAGGACCGCAGCTGGGTAGTCGGTCGTCATTTCATGTTTGACCGGTCCGACACATCCAAAAATGTTTACGCCCGTGACGGCCAAGACCAGTAATAGTTGAATTGGTGACATGATTTCCTGATTATTCAGGTGGTGACTCCCACTCTAAAAATGTTACTTTCTCGAAAGCAACCGGTTGGCTGGAAACCCACAGCACGGCCCGCAAACCGTCTGTAAAATAGGGATCACCGGTCAGATTGTGCCGCGGTGCTTCGATAGGGGCCGTACCGACACCTTTTACAAGGGCAAATTGTGAAAGCCCTTGAGAATAAAGCAGGTCCTGGGTCAGGTAACTGCGGGTTTCATCCACATCCGGGTCAATCTTATGGGTCACGATCGTCTTTTTTGTAAAGCGCACCCCGATGTCGCGGCTGATCTGCCCCACCCACACGAGGTTGCCCTTAAATTGCACCGGCGCCAGCCACAGGCGCAAGTGGTTGCGTTCGTGAATCCTGCCACGCACCTTTTGCAGGGCTGCATCCTGTCGTCTATCAAAGACATACAGGGCGCTGACGGGCGAGTAGCGATAGCGCCCTCCTAAAAGAAAAGAAAGCCCGGTCTTCCAGGCAGAAACGGCGGTGATGGTTTCCGTCTCGTCCCATCCGGCACGTATAAAGGCATGATAGACATCTTCACCGTTTCCGACGACGATCAGGTTGAGTGGGTCGCCGGTTTCGGATCCTTTTTTGTTCACCGTGCAGCAAGGCAGCCCCTGGAGGTACGCAATGAAGTCTTTTTCGTCTTCGAAACTTTTCCACATGTTAGCCGGATAGAGTCCCTCGAAGTCGACCTTGCTGTGATCGATCTTTAAACCGGGGACGGGAATGAAAAACGTGAAGGTTCTTACCTGCTGGTCTTCTCCCACCAGATCGACCACAAAGGATTTGGTGCCTTCGTCCAGGTTGGTGAACACAAACCCGGATCGGCTACCGCCCGGATGGACAAAGATATCCTTGCCCTTCTCGAAAAAATAACGATCCATCTTTTCATTGGCGGTGTTGGAAAAACGAGAATGACTCAAAAATGAAGCTTCGAGGGGGGTGAAATACATGGGGTCGATGCCTACGGGCAGGAACCAGATCGGCTTTTCATCCTTGTTCTCGATCTCGATCCAGACGGGCTGTATGCCGTGTCGGTATAGATCGTCACCGAATATCTGCCGAGTCTCTGCTGCACTGGGTACGGCAGCTTTAACGCGTACATTGTTTTCACTTTTGGTTTGCGCCCGTTCCAGAAAGAGCGACTCACCCAATGGACGCGGGTTGTATGTGGCACATCCATGAATGGCAACGGAGAAAAAGGCGATGATGAATAGATAGCGGCTTAGACCCACTGAGCCTATCCTTCTTAAATTCAATGCATGGGCCATACCCGCAGATGGTTTCATGGGGTCAACGACCCAGCAACAGTTTTCTTCTTTCAGCAACCGGTGCCTCCCATGGCACGAATTGAACTTCCGAAAACGACACGGGCTCACTGGAAACCCATACAACGAGACACAGCCCGTCGGTGAAATAGTTATCATCGTGCAGGCTTTCGCGGGGTTCGGATAGGGTGGCTATACTGGCTGTCCTGACATACCCGAATTTCAAGATGGCTTGAGCGTACCACAGATCCTGAAGCAGGTACACGCGTGCTTCGTCCACATCCGGTTCGATGATAAATTTATCCCAGACAGCGCGCCGGATAATGCGGCTGATCTGCCCCACCCAGACATTGTTGCCTTCGTAATAAAAAGGACTCAGCCACAAGCGAAGCTGATTGCGCTCGTTGAGGGTTGACCGCGATTTACGGAAGGCGGCATCCTGAGGCCGATTGAAGAGATAAAGCAATTTGACCGGTTGATAGCGGAACTCCCACGGAAGCTGGGCCATCGGATCATAGGATGGTTCGGCCGCCGTTTCGTCCCAACCGCTGCGCAGCAGGGCGTAAAGGATATCCGCACCGCGTCCTACGATGACAACGTTGAGCGGATCCGCCAACCGGTCACCGTCCGCATCGGTCGTGCAACAGGGCAATGCTTCGATGGCTTGTCTGAAGGCCTGGGAACTGTCGAAAGCGACTTTTTCATGGATAGCATACAGGCTGGTCCAATCCACCTCGCGGTGATCCACCTTGAGGCCCGCAACGGGTATCAGGAAGGTGAAGACTCGCATCTGTTGATCTTCACCGATCACCTCCACGTTGAAGGCTTTGGTCCCCAGTTCCAGGTTGGTGAATACGAATCCCGACCGGACGGTCCCCGGATCGATGGAGTTGCGGATGGCATGTTGGTGAAAATACCGGTCCATCCGTTTTTTGGCTGCCTTTGCGTAACCAGAATGGTGCATGTTGGCCACTTCGAGCGGCGAGAAATAGTTGCGGTCGACACTCACCTGCGGAAACCACATGCGGTTTTGGGTGTTGTTTTCAATCTCCAACCAGACCGGTTGGATGCCTTTCTTATAGAGCTGCAGGCCGAACACGGCTTCGGTTTCTTCTGCACCAAGTACTGCCGCTGAGACGCGGACGTCGTTTTCCGTCTGGGCTATGGCCCGTTCACGAAACGGTTGTTCGTTTAGCGGCTGCGGGTTAAACGTGGCGCACCCCCACAAGATGGTGCATAGGAGAAAACAGACAGCCGGCGCGCGCATGGGTTTCGGCAAAACGAATATCCTGCGATTGTTATCAAAAATGTCCATTTGAATTTGTTGTTAGCTCTCGGAAACAATCCGGTGACGAGCAGTTCTTTCACACCGCTCGCAAAAGGGTTAGAAAAGTCCACCTGTTTCTGACGTTGGGTTGTGATGGTCAAGTTGGCGACTGCAATGTCTCCAAGTCCATTAAGCAGAGAAGGTATGAGATCATCACGACTGACAGGGATGAAAACAACCTGGACTTTCAGAGTTTTGGTCTTCAACTTTTTGTTGGCTAATTTTTCAAATTCTTTCAGTGCCTCGTAGGAAAGTCCGTATTGCCACCCTCGATCTAAGAAGTAAGACGTATTGCTGTAGGTTACCAATCAATAATCAATTTTCAACATTAATGTTGAAAGGATGTTGATCTGCGATGTAAATTTCTAAAAAAACATCTTCACATAAAGCAGTAGCCCCGTGATATTAAAATTAAGCTCACCCTGGAAATCAATCCCCGGATAATCTTCTCCATCTGCTTCTATATGCAGATTAAATGTATCGAAAGCAAGACCGCATCCTAAATGTTTCCAGGGAAGATACTCTAATGCAACAGTTGATTCAATAATTGAGCCTTTGAATTGGTCGATCTCCAGATAAAAAAGCTCTAGACTAGTTCTTAAAAACCACTTGGGAGTGATAGCAAAATCTGCTCGCAGTCCAATCGTTGGCAGCGGTGCGTCAAATTTTTCGCTTTCATTAACCCTAATAAATCCGGTGGAGTTAACCCCGATATCGATCGGCATTAA
>JABZFO010000113.1 GCA_014237405.1 Desulfosarcina sp.
GCGCACATTGCTGTAAACACCCTCTTGAGACGGCGAAGCTTTAGCGAAGACGCTTGCCTTTGGCTCGCGTTTCCGTTGCACTCCAACTCGCCTCCGTCGGGCTGGGTCTGGACTTTGCCTGGCAGTCGTGTCAAACTACCGAACATCACCATTTAGCAGCCGGGCCTTGCCCGGCACACAACCTTCTGCTTCAGCAGACCGCTGATAGATCGCCGCGGCTGCTGAGCCAACCGTTATACTCAACCAAAGGAATTAAAATGACAATTGAATCATGGATGATATATATAGCGTTGGTAATAGTAGCCACTGCAACACCGGGTCCAGCAGTTCTTTTCATTATTACAAATTCAACATTGCATGGGTGGAAAAAAGCTGTTTATGCCGCACTTGGTAATATTATTGGGCTTTTTTGTCTTGGCATTATAGCTATCACAGGATTGGGGACAATATTGAATACGTCAGTAACAATGTTCAATATTATTAAATATGCTGGTGCTGCCTATCTGATCTATTTAGGTCTCAAATTGATTTTCCAGAAAAATGCCACTTTTTCGACAATAAAAGATCAATTAAATTTAACTGATCTTTCATCTCAAAAATTATTTTTCCAAGCCGTGGGTGTCGCAATAAGCAACCCAAAGGCAATCGTATTCCTTACCGCCCTGTTCCCTCAGTTTATAAATATCGAAGAAGCATTAATTCCACAATTTTCAACACTTATTGTTATATTAATGTTTTTTTCATTTTTCTTTTTAATGTCTTATGCTTTGCTTGCAGATAGAATGAAACGTTGGTTAAGCAAACCAAAAAAGATGAGATACTTCAATCGGGCTAGTGGGGCAATTTTTATTGGTTTTGGTTGTTTATTGGCAACATCGTCTAATAAATAAAACGGCATTAAGAGCGACGGCAAAAAGCCGCCGCGACTTATGCCGGGCGCTGGCCTTGACAGGGAACACAGATGATGTATAATCATAATGTATACATTGCCGGAGGTGTAATATGGTGCGTACGCAAATATATCTGACAGAGCATCAACGTGTTGAATTGTCTGCTATTTCCAAAGCTCTGGGAAAAAAACAGAGTGAACTCATTCGAGAAGCTGTTGATCGCCTCATCGATCAGGTGGGTCACAGTCGGCGAGAGGTTGTATTGCGCGAGGCTGCCGGAATCTGGAAGGACCGTAAAGATCTTCCTGACTTCAAGGCAATACGTGCTGAATGGGACAGGAACTAATTATGGCGGGGTCAATTCTTCTCGACACAGATGTTCTAGTTGATTTTTTTCGAGGCTACAGCAAAGCGGTAGCTTTTGTAAACACATCATCTTCTCGGATTATCTTGTCGTCCATCGTTGTTGCGGAGTTGTATGCTGGAGTTAAAGGATGTGCAGAAGAAACTGCTTTAGAGAACTTCGTCTCCCTCTTCCGTGTTGTCCCCATAACTGCTGAGATTGCAAAGACCGGAGGACTCTATAAGCGCGATTATGGCAGTTCTCACGGCGTTGGACTCGCAGACGCAATTATAGCTGCTACCATTGAAGCCGAAAATGCAAAGTTAAAGACCCTAAACATCAAGCACTACCCCATGATAAAGGGCCTAACACCAGCCTACAAGAAGTAGAAGGCCAACCATCCAGTGCACCAGACCGGAAGGGCCGAGCGGTTTTCGCGCTTTCGGTCATTTAGGGTCTCCAATTTTAAGAATATTTCCAACAGCCTCGTTGCCCTTTCGCCGGTGACCGGTTACCCGATCGACCCCGCAGTCACCGAGTCGCTGCGCGCCTCGATAACCACGGAGTCGACCTGCAAATTTACAATGATAGTCGACCGCAAGCCACCATTGGGCTCACCCTGGATTGGAATAGACACCAAACAGGGGGATGGAATCATGGCGGAGGAAACACCCAGCCCAACGGGTCAGACCGAGGAGATTCAAAACCAAATTAACCAGGCACTAAAGGAACTCGATCAAATTCGAAACCAGCAGCAATCCATCACAACACCGGCTGAGCTGCAGGCCGCAGAACGTGCGATAATTGTATTGTGGCCCAGACTATGAGAGCATTAGAAGTTGGAGCCACTAAAGAAGAAATATTGGAAACAATATCCGTCAACGTTGCCATGAGTGGTACCACTGGAATAGCTGAATCTTTGAGAGTGCTCAAGCTGCTGGATGAATTAGATAAAGAATAAGTAAGTCAGACACATTGGTATAGTCTTTACATGTTACAGTGTATGTTTATTAATGAAAGACCATGCCGAACCAATCGCTTGAAAGGGACCGGGCAAAGCTGTGCCATTTTTAAAGAGCGTATCTTTTCGATAGTTTTTACCTTTTTCATAATCCTTCGCTTATCATTGCCTGGCCCCTCAGCTTTCCGTTCTACCTCGCTTGATACTTGACAAATAAGCTCTCTGTTGTACAATTGTCTATAATATATTCTGGAGGTAACTATGGATGTTGTAATTGATACATCTGCATTGATTGCAGTTATTGTTGGTGAACCTGAACGGAATAGGATTGTTGAATTTACAACTGGGAATATACTTATAGGACCAGGTTCTATTCCATGGGAAATTGGCAATGCCTTTTCTGCTATGTTTAAACAGAATAGGGTGACACTTGATGAAGCCCAAAAGGGTCTTTTAATTTTCGATAGTATCCCTCTTCGGTATATTCAACCAAACTTTGTTAATGCTTTAAAAATATCCAAACAAACCAATATGTATGCATACGATGCCTATTTCTTGGATTGTGCTATTAGACATAAAGCACCGCTATTGACGTTGGATAGAAAGCTAAAGATAGCTGCTCAAAATCTTAATGTCGAAACCATGGAGGTCTAAAATGCAAGTTTATACATATTCAGAAGCCCGACAAAAGCTCGCTATAGTTCTTGAGCAGGCAGAAAATACTGGAAAAGTACTAATTCGAAGGAAAGACGGTCGAACTTTCGCGTTAGTTCCAGAAAAGATCGCTTCTTCTCCCTTAGATGTCCCATCAATTAAAGCGAATATCACGACGCAAGAAATAGTGGGTATTGTTCGAGAAGGAAGAGAAAGGTAGAACAAGTCACTTCAGCAGACAACCAGGGCGTAGCGGCTGTGGGTATTAGAAAGTCCGAGTTGCCCTGGCTGCAGCTGAGTTCGGAGTTATCGTGCGACACGAAGTCGCACAATTGGCTGATTGGCAAGGCTCCAAGGTGCCTTGACCAATCCCAGCATTTCCCTGCTGGCACCAATAGGAGGCATGCTTGCTGCTCGCTGTGCAGTTGGTATGAAGCTCTTTCGACAATGTACCAAATCCCACGAAAGTGAGTGGGGTGGAAACCGTGAGGTGGATACCTTCAACGAATGCTTGAGCCGTATGACGGGAAACTGTCAAGTACGGTTCTGAGGGGGCTTGGGGCTGGCGACAGCCCCCGGCTACCCGATTGTTGACTATGATTATTAAATTGAATGACACGAGGTGCACCATTACACGAAACCCGGTGCGGGTTGCTTTTAAAACCAGTCGCCGGGAACTGGCCCAATCCTAATGGAAATGAAAACCCGGCGATTCCATCAATACGGCAAGGGCCGCATCAAACTGGGCAACCATGCCTGTGCGTTTTCTGCCGGCGGTACAACAGGCGACCCGCCGGTTTGATTTGCAATCCGCACTAAAAGAGGGTATCCGAACGTAAAGAAAAAACCAACCAAGTCACATTCACATTGGCACGGGCCTTGAGGGGGAGACGACCCATGAAGAAACCATTGCGACGGGAGGACCGGCGTCTGGACGATACGGCCGCCATGGCCCTGCTAAAGCGAGGAGAGTACGGCATCCTGTCTACCTCGGACAAAAACAACCGACCCTATGGCATTCCGGTGAATTATGTGGTCATGGAAGAATGCGTCTTTTTCCACTGTGCCACCGAAGGCCAGAAACTGGAAAACATCACCGCTAACAACGGGGTCTCCTTCTGTGTAGTGGGGGAAACCGACCTGATCCCCGAAAAATTCTCCACCCGGTACGAAAGTGTGGTGGTTTCCGGCCGTGCCGCCGTTGTCAGCGACGGCGTTCTTAAAAAAAACGTCCTTCGCGCCCTGATCACCAAATATGCCCCGGATCATATGGCTACCGGAAAAACATATATCGACAAATTGATGGGCAAAACGGCGGTGGTTCGGGTTTCCATCGACCACCTGGTCGGCAAAGCCAGAAAGTAATCCATGACCACCTCCCCGTTGCTACAGCGTGCATCCGGACACGGTGATCGCCGGCCTGGGCGAACCGTTGAAAAAAAGCGATCTGTTGAAAAACCGCCTGCGGGGCATCCAGGCCAACACCTCCGCCAAAAACCCCGATGAATCAGTTTGGCCTCGGTGGTTCAAACTGGGCGACTGTTTACTGTAGGAATTTCGATCTGCAGTGTCAATTGGCAATAATTGAGCATTGACAATGGCGACGAAAACCGATTTACTCATTTTTTTCTGATCCTATCTTTCCTTGGCCAGGCCCTTAGGAATGGCAACGACTCACATGTAAAAAGGAATCGGAGTCATGAACGGGAATTGCATTCTGCTCAACGGGGATTATACCTTTCTCAGCCTGGTAGACTGGAAAAGGGCCATGAGCCTGATGTTTGCCGAAAAGGTCAGGATCCTGAAGTTTTCGGACCGGGTGATCCAGGGGGTGGGCCGTACTTTCCGGGTACCGGCGGTGGCAGTACTGGTCAAGGTGGTAAGAAGCGTCTACCGGGGCCGAGTTCCCTTTTCGCGCCGAAACGTCCTGATCCGGGACCAGTTTGCCTGTGCCTATTGCGGATCACGGCCAGGCCTGCAACCATAAAAAGGGCGCCCTTTTGCCCCGGGAAGCCGGGATGGCCCTGCGTCATCGCCCCTGGCAGCCCACCATCGCCGAGTTTATCCGGATCCGCCTGCGCCAGTCGGGAGTTTACGGCATGTTGATGGAACTGGGCCTTTCAGCCGTCACCAGCAAATAAGGACGGCTGCCGGTCGCCTTCCCTATCGCGCTGTCCCGGAAAGCATCGGCGGAACCGGGTCAAGTTTCCTGAGCTTGTCCAGCAACAGTTGAGGGTCGGCATGGGGAGCCAAACGATCCCTGTAGCGCTCCAGCACATCGATCGCCTTGCCGGCGATGCTTTTGGCTCCGGTAAGATTTCCCTGCTCCAGGTGCACGTATGCACCGGCTGCCCGGATAATCGCCTGAAGCAGCAGCTTCTCATCACCTTTGGCCCCCATCCAGTACGGTTCCAGGTACTCGTGCGTTTCGAAAAAGAGTTGTCGGTCCCAGATGGACACGGCGATGTCCAGCGGGTCGCCAAGACGGCGGGAAGAGACATCCGTCAGTACCTGTTCGTAAGCGCTTAGGCGCCGCTGGATGTATGCATTGACGCAGGCCGGCTGCGGGTCGTTAAGAAAAAAGCCGGCGATGCGGCGCACCGGGACCATATCCCTTTTGTCCAGGACATTTTTAAAGCCCTCGGACAGCGCGTTACGGACATTCCGGCACAGCCGATTGTTGAACGGGTCAAAGCGGTCAATCTCAATCATTTACAGCTCCTATCTGCCATTTTTACCTAAATGAGCACTTCCAAATGAAGGCAATCGGTGACAGGTCATCCGGCGCATGGCATCTTTGCTCTCAGCTGACGATCCATCGGATGCATCGCTGCTGATTAAGGTTGTCAGACGGGCTCAACTGTTTTATTATAATAGACACGCATCCGTTATTTTCAACACCAGTCCGTCGCGAGCGTCAATGTAGCGAAATTCCCGCCGGTTTGACATCTATCGCAAGGGTATTGCTTTTCATCGCCACACACGATCCGGCCCTGTTAATTCGGTCAGTCCACACCGAAGTCGTTTTGTGTCGTTAAGAAAGAATATTTTCAGCAATGAAACTAAGGACCTCGGAAATAATTAAATCCACGATCTTACTTGTCTTTTTGCCCGTGTTCTGCGTTGCGTCGATGGCCACATACAACCAGTATGAAACCATCGACGCGCCTTGCCTGATCTTTGAATTTGGAAAAGAGCCTCACGTTCTACAAAAAGGCACTCAGCCTCGTGGAAACCCGTCGCTGGGAAAATCCCGACTTCACCCTAATAGCAACCAGAAAGGTCATCCTGTGGAACCGGTAAGCGGACATCTTGAGATACTGGACAAGGGTTTCGGTTTTCTCCGAAACATCGACAATAATTACCAGGCCGGACCGCAAGATACCTTCGTACCGGCCTTTATGATCAACAAATTCGGACTGCGGGAGGGTGCTATTGTCGAGGGCCGGGGTGAACCGGGCAATCCGGGCAACCAGAACCTGAAGCTGGCGGCAGTGGAACGGGTCAACGGCCTGCCCCTGGACCGATATGCACAGACCGAAACCATGCACACCATGACCAGCATCAATCCTGACCAACGCCTGCGCATGTCCCAGGGGTCAAAGGACCTCACCGGCCAGGCCCTGGACCTGATCGTCCCCATGGGCCGGGGGCAGCGGGGCCTGATCATCTCTCCCCCGAAATCGGGAAAAACCACCCTGTTGCGCCACATGGCCAACTCGGTGACCGCCAACGACCCGGAAATGGACGTCTTCGTTCTGCTGGTCAACGAGCGTCCGGAGGAAGTAACCGACTTCAAGCGCGGGTTGAAAAACGCCCACGTCCTTTACTCTTCCTCGGACCATAGCATCGCCCAGCACATGCGCATGACACGACTGGCGGTGCACACTGCCATGCGATGTGCGGAAACCGGCCGGGACACAGTGGTCTTCATCGACTCGCTTACCCGTATGGCCAGGGCCTTCAACGTAGAGACGGAAAGCTACGGCCGGACCCTCTCCGGCGGGCTGGGGGCCAACGCCATGGAGATCCCCCGCAAGATCTTCGGGGCTGCCCGCAATATCGAAGACGGCGGTTCGCTGACCATCATCGCCACCATTCTGGTGGAGACCGGCAGCCGGATGGACGACATCATCTACCAGGAGTTCAAGGGAACGGGCAATATGGACCTGGTGCTCAGCCGCGACTGCGCCGAACACCGGGTATTCCCGGCCATCGACATCCGCCAGAGCGGCACCCGAAAAGAGGAACTGCTGTTGGACAAGGATGAACTCAAGAAGGTCGTGGACATCCGTCGGACCCTGTCGCAGAAAGACACCACCGAAGCCATGACGGACCTGCTGGAATACGTTCTCAAGGCAGACCAGCGCAACGGCCGCCTCACCCGGGGAACGGTTAAAGAGATCCTGACCCGCTCCTCCCATCACCCCCATGGCATCAAGGTTCGCTTGACCGACGGGCAGGTGGGGCGCGTCAAGGAGATTTTGACATGGCACGCCGCCACTGTGTCCATTCAGTGACAAAACCCGCATTGCCGCATACAATCTTGATTTGAGGCCTTGGGGCTCTTGCTGACGGCTGTCGGGCCTCCGGCAGCCGTCGGAGTTGGAAAGCCGCAGTTTATTCTATAGTGCCATAACGATTGACGCTCACTTTTTCGTACTGAAGGGATGCTTTCGGGTGGGGTGCCAACTCCTGGGCGGGATACCCGATGGCCATAATGGCAGACACCTCCAGTCCCCCCGGCAATCCCAGCACTTTTGCCGCATACTCACCGGCGGTTTGTGTCTCATCGTGGTTCCGCTTGCGCAGCTGGATCCAGCAGCTGCCTAGCCCCAGGTCGGTGGCGGCCAGGTGCAGCGCAAAGGTCGCGATGGAGACGTCTTCCACCCAGACATCCGATTTGCTCGGGTCCGCACAGACTACAATGGCCAGTGACGCGTTGGCCAGAAAGGAAGCGCCGTGGGGTTTGGCCGTTGACAGGCGGCCGATAATCTCCGGATCAGTCACCACAACAAATTCCCATGGATTGAACCCCCGTGAGGATGGTGACCGCAGGGCCGCCTCCACCAGCAGATCAACCTTTTCTGCTTCGACGGATCTATCCTGGAATTTGCGAATGCTTCGGCGCGATCTTAACAGGTCGATAAACATTATTTCTCCTCCGACTTTCTACGGATCTGGCACGGCCCCTCATTATTGAAAAAGCCACCGCCCCCGGTCCTCCGCCCTCTGTCCTCAGCCCTCTCTTATGAAACTTCAATACCCGTAATTAAATAGCTGAACGCCCAACATCGAACATCCAACGTCGAATAAGGTATTCTATCCTTTTCATAAATCGGTGGAGCGTAGCGACCTCATCATTCGATGTTCAACGTTCGATGTTCAATTTTTAATCAAGACCACAGCCCAGCGTTCCGGAAATATGGTTTCATTTCCGATCAAACCGGCAAACTGCCGGCGGCGGCGCTGTCCTCCGACCTCTGTCCTCCGACCTCTGTCCTCTGCCCTCTGTCAAGCGCCGCAGCACTTCTTGAATTTCTTGCCGCTGCCGCAGGTGCACGGATCGTTCCTTCCGATTTTAGGGCCCTGGCGAACGGCCTGCACCGGCGGGGGTGCCTGGCCCTCCTTGAAATACCAGCGGCCGTCTTCCCGAACAAATTCAGCGATTTCACGGTGATCGAAGGCCTTGCTGTTTTTCCGGTAGCGCGCCACGAACTCCACCGTCCCCGTCGAGTCATCAGGGCCGCCATTCTCTACATGCCGGATCTCCAGCCGCTGCCAGTCCAGTTTTTTAGACCAGGCAGCCGTTCCCTTCCGGTCGTCGTCCTGGCGGTTGGCGGGATGGGTGGTCTCAAAAATATAGTCGAACTCCTTTTTCGCATGGGCGCTGTAACGGGAACGTATCATCGCTTCAGCGGTATCGGCGGTCCTATTTCCGTTGATCAGTGGCTGGCAGCAATCGGCGTAATTTTTTTCGCTTCCGCAGGGGCATAATTCCATGGTGTGGCTCCAATTATTGATGAATTCGTAAAAAGTCAGTTTTCAGACGGTTTCGTAAAACGTTCGAGATCAAGGCTTGCGAATCCCGAGGAATGAGGCGTACTTGCCGTACGCCGCAGTGACGAGGGATGAAGCGCCAACGGCGCCATGATCAATTCCGGCAACCGCCTATACGGGGTAAGACCTGATCCTGCCAAGTAAAACCGGATGGTCATCAGCCTTCGGCCACTCTCTTTTGGCGGCTCTCCCGGGAGGCATCCTCCGGGTGAATGCGCCAGGTAAACAGGGGCGACAAGAGATAGAGGATCATGTACCCCAGACAGATCTGCCCGAAAACCGGGGTGAACATGATGACGGTCAGCAGGAGCAGATTCGCCCGGCCAAACCAGGGATGGCGGCTCATGGTCCGTCCGATGTGAATGTACCGGATAGGGTACAGGTTCATGATGACCCCTGCAAACACCATGGTGCCGGAAGCAAAAAGCCCCCAGAAAACAATCCGCTGTGACGAAAGCGCCAGGGCGTGATCGAAGATCACCAGCGGAGACATGACCAGCATGGCCGCTGCCGGTGTTGGCAACCCTTTGAAAAAGCCGGGGATCGGGTGCTTATCCAGGGTGAAGTAGACCAGCCGGCTCATGCCCATCACCGCATAGAATACGGCGATCCACCCCACGGGCAGGTGCGCGAAGCGGCCTTCGCCAAACTGGCCCAGGGTGATGTAGAAAATCCAGGCCGGCACCATGCAGAAGCTGATGGCATCAGCCAGATCGTCCATGATGCTGCCCATGTTGATTTTCTTCTTCGGCAGTTCATCGGGAAGGGGTTCCGTCAGGCCCAAACGGCGGGCTATGGCACCGTCCAGTTTGTCGAAGGTGGCGGCCCCGATCAGCATGAGGTAGGATTCCCGCAGCCGCCCCTGGTAGGCGAAAAACACGGCGATGAGTCCCATCAGGGCATTCATCACCGTCAGGGCATTGGGGAACACCGACAGGATCTTGCGCCGGAGCACCTGGTCGCCGAAGCACAGCTCATCCAGACAGGCGGTGCCGTATTTTCGGCAGTAGCCGGCAATGGAACCCAGGTTGATGATAAAAAACAGAATCTCTACGAAAAACAGAATTCTCAGCGAGACGTTCCCCATGTAGGAGATGCGAAAATAGATCCAGGATTCCGGGCCCGCCGGGATATAGAAGGCATAGGCATAAAGCAGGGCACTGACCGGTGCGGCCACGATGGTTCGCATGCGGTTATACTCGCTGCTCTCGGGCTCCACTCCCTGGCGGATGGCAAATCCGCGCATGAAGGATGCAAAGCTGTCCCGTACCAGCACCGTCACGCAAAGCACCAGCACAAAAATCGCGTGCATCAGCTGGCCGTGAGTGGGGTCTGTCTCTGACACCAGCAGACGCCACATCATACCGGCGGCGATGACCGGAAAGATGATGGAATAAACCAGCTTGTCCATGAGCCGGTCCGCCAGGGACGCCAAGGGGGCGTTGGGCCGGAACCGGGCCGAAAACCAGCCATCCACCAGGTCGAAAATCATGGAGAGGATTAGAAACGAAACCCCGACGGTATAAACCACCGGGTTTCTATCCCACATGATCGCTACGGCGCAGATCATGCCACCAAAAATAAGGACGGGGCGACTGTATACGAGGATGGCGGCCAGCCGCGCCGGCAGCGAGATTTTGTCGGTCATGGAAGTTATGCCTGTTGCCGGAGGCAACCATGGCGGTTGTCGAGGATTGAAATGTGAGCCCAACACAGATATTGGCTGAAATGGGGCGTTTTGAAATTGGCTCAAGCGCGTAAACCATCAACGCCAAGGCATAATAAAGGGATTGCCCATTCGAGTCAAGACGCGAGCGGCCGGGCATTTACATCTTAGGGTCGCGGAAACACAAACAATAGTCCCGCGCAATTGAAATTTCCCCGCAGCAAGCAGCTGGGAATAGGCTTGCTGTCGCGGTTCAGGCATCCGGTATGGTTCCCCCATCAACCGCATCCGGACTGTCTTCCAGGACACTTTCGATGGCGGGAATGGTGAGCGGCTGGTGAATTCTCAGCGCCGCCAGGTTCACTCCTGAATTGTAGCTCCTGAGCAGCCACAGCGGGAGATCGAATTTTTCCCGGCACAGGGTCCAGTAACTGTCCCCCGGCTGGACCCGGTATCGCTGGAGTTCGGAATTTTAACCTTCTGGTGCAAGTGCAGCGGCTGGCCGAAGGACAAATTATTGAGGCGACGGATCTGGGAGGCACGGACACCGGCCCACTCGGCGTAGTGGCCAAGGGTCTCCTCTACCTCGACCTGTATAATCCCTACCGGCTGCTGCTTGATCTGGATAATCCGGGCTAAACCGACATCGGCGGTAACGATTCCTATCGTTGTCCCCAAAACATGCCCAACCGAATCTTTCGGCGCTTCTTCGGGTTCAATATCCGCCATAGCCAGCAGGTCGGCGGGAGACGGTCCCGGGCGCCGGTATCGGGCAACAAGGCTTTCCACAGGAATGTTCTCCGGTATGGCAGAAGATGTATCGGCACTGTCCACGGCCGCCACACGCACCACAGAATTCCCTGGCGTCGGCGGTTGAGCGATTTTTCCAATGCGGACCGATTCCCCGGACTGGGGAATGCGAAGGGTATGCCGGGCATAAACGGTCGCTCGCCGATCCAGGTTGTTGGCCAGAATCAGGTCGTCCAGTTTCACATGGTGCATCCGGGCAATCTTGCCGGCCGTATCCCCCCGCTGGACGGTATAGAACCGGCTGGGCTTCTGGGCCGTCTTTAACATCTCTGAGGGAATTTTCGCCAGCGACACGCCGCCCGATTCGACGTGGGCGGGAAGGTTCAGAACATAACCCTTGGGAACATACTTCTGACCGCTGAACACCGGGGGCCGAAGAGCCGGATTCATGGCCCGAACCACTTTTGGGGAAACCTTGAAATGGCGACAAAGATCCGCTAAAGCAGCAAAACCATCCAGGCTTACAGACCATGATCGAATGGGGGTATTCAAGGCATGGTCGCCGAAATAGCGCTGGTAATCGGATGCCACCAGACGGGCGGCCAGAAACTCGGAATAAAAATTTCTCGAAGCGAACTTAAAGGTTCGGCCCTTGTAAGATGTGAAAATATCGGGATAATCACCGTGGGCGGCCTTGGCCCGCTGCATGCCTGCGGCACCGTGGTTGTATGCGGTAATGGCCAGGGGCCAGCTGCCTAGCTTGTCGTGGTTTTCCTTGAGCAGCCGTGCCGCCGCACGGGCGGCAACAATGGGGTCACGCCGTTCGTCCAGCACATAATCCACGGTCATGAATCGCTTGCCCGTGGATCGGGTAAACTGCCACATCCCGGCAGCACCGAACTTGCTGTAGGCGTTGGTGTTAAAGGATGATTCCACATGGGGCAGATAGGCCAGGTCCTCGGGCACGCCATGGGATTTTAAAATGGCACGCATCTGATCGATGTAGGCTCCGGAACGAACCAGGCCGGCCCGGAAGCGGTCCCGCTGACCGATCTGGCAGCGAACCCGATGACGGGCGCGGCCGAATGCCCGAGCATCCGCACGAGATCCAAACAGCGCCGCCACTCGCCGGCAGTCGGCATCTTTAGCCAGCGGATTGGCAGCCAGCCGCTTCAATACCTGCTCAACCCTTTTGTTGGCCTGTTTCATTCGCTTGCGGTTAATTTTCCGGGCACCCGGATGCTCGGCGGGTTTGAGGTCGATCACCTCGTAGACGATATCCAGATGGACGCTGTCGTGCACGACGGCCTGGGTGGTGGGATATTGGGAATAAACATTTATCCAAAAAGAGACATTCGGGCTGATGATGTCGTATTGGGGAAACGGTTCTTCGGCGGCGTGACCGGATGAGAGGAGCAGGCTGAACAGGGCTGAAACAATGAGAATCCATATCGTTACACGCTTGTGATGCATGGCAGTATTTCCTTTTACCTATTCTAATAGTCGATAACCACGGAATTATACAAGCAATATCGATACCATTGGGATGTGATTGTTTATCAACCGCCATCGGCGCTTAATCTCACACTTACCGCAGGTACTACCGAATCAGCAGAACCGGCCAAAATGCGACAAGATATTGACAAAATCCGTCAGCCTTTGACACTGTTTCCTATCGGCTTGCGGGAAAGGCTTGAATGCATCCGACAAATGACCCTATTTTGGTTTAATTTCTTTCGGCTGGAGGATGGAGATGAACCTGCTGCGAAACCTGATCCGCCCGTACCTGTACACCCGGTACGGCTTTCATCGAATGACCGGCACCGGTGCCTTTAGAAGCGACCGGATTCGACACATCCACACCCCCGCTCACCCCCGATGGAACCCCCTCAAACTGGCGATCTGGAAATACCATGTCAAGCAGTTTGACGAATCCTCGTGCTCTGTGGCCGCCGTAGTGTCGTGCATCAATGCCATCCGATCCCTTGAAAATGACGGCATCGTTTCCATCGGGCAGCGCGAAATCCTCGATCGGGTGACCACCGGCCACTGGAAAGCACGGATGAGCGACGGCGGATACCGCGGACGCCGTGGTTTGCCGCTGCCGCTTTTGGGCCAGGTGGTCAAGGACAGTATCGCTGCCTACGAACTGAAGGTTCGATCCGTAGACATCGTCCAGACACCGAAAAACACCCCCCCGAGATCGCCCATCCGGACAACGCTGAAAAAGCAGCTGCGGGATTTTGACCGCCATGGCAACGGCCTGATCCTCGCCCATTTCGATCAGGGCACCCTTGTCCCCACCTTGAATATCCCCCACATATCTCCTGTGGGTGCTTACGATGCAGCCACCGACCGGGTCACCATGCTCGATGTGGATCCCGAACAGGAAAAACCCTATCAGGTGAATTTCGACACCTTCTTCAACGGACTGTCCTGTAATTACCATCATGTGTTCGAAGCATTCGAGTACGGCAGTGGCGGATATGTCCATATTCAGATACGGTAGCCGATCGGCATGCGGTTGCATCTTCTGGTGATCATGGTTAGACTTATGTCACCATGAATATGTTTGATTCGAATCAGCGCCTGTCCAGGAGACGGTTCATGGGCAAACTCTCAACGGCACTCAAGGCCACGCTTGCAGCCCAGTTTCTGCCCCGGATGGTGTGGGCTGCCGCAGACGCCGGAGGCTCAGCGGCGGCACTTCACTATCGCCCTCTGAACGGCGACAACCTGAGGGAACTGGCCCGACGAAAGATGCACCACGGATCGGACATCTTTTTAAATCCCATGGGAATCCCGCGCGACAAGCGATTCTGGCAGGTGCTCTCCTGGAAGCTGTTTCATAAAAATGCGTACGGTGATTTCCTTGACGACCAGCCGCTTTCACCCGTCACCATCGACTGGGAGCCGGTCAAGGCCCACCGGGGTGTGTCGGTCACCTTCATCAAACATTCGACCCTGCTGATCAGGGATGAGGGCTGTGTTTTGCTGATCGACCCGGTGTTCGACAACATCTTCTGGTTCATCAAGGATTTTACACCCCTGGCCTTCGAATTGGATGACATGCCTCGGCCGGACCATGTACTGATCACTCACGGCCACTACGACCACCTGGACAAGCCTTCCCTGGCGGCCCTGGATCCGGGCACCCACGTAATCAGCCCCTTGGGATACGACAGCGAATTCAAAGCGGTGGGCATGACCCATCGCACCCGGCTGGACTGGTATGAGCGCTACAGCGACGGCAGCCGGGAGATCACTTTTCTGCCCGCCAACCACTGGACCATGCGCAACCCAATTTTCGGCCCCAACCGCTCTCTGTGGGGTGGCTATCTGATCAAAACCGCCGGCGGACCAGTAATCTATATTTCAGGGGACGGTGCCTATTTTGATGGATTCGAACAGCTGGCCGAGGATTACGACATCGACCTGGCCATCTTCAACATGGGTGCCTATGCGCCGCGATGGTTCATGGCGTCCAGCCACATGAACCCGGCGGAGACGGTCCAGGCATTTCAGGAGATCAAGGCCAGGCAACTGATGATCGCCCACTGGGGAACCTTCCAACTGGGCGACGAACCGGTTCATTTTCCCCCCGAAGATTTGACAAAAGCCCTTGGTGAAAAAGGGCTTTTATCGCAGAGGCTCGATCTGGGCCACGGACAGACCCACTTTTTATAGCGACGGAACGCCTGGTGAACAATCCCCCGTCGACAGAACCGGCACCGCCCTCCGAACCGCAAAAAGCGTGGGTGCCACCTGTCATGGACACACGCACCGAACCCGGCTATTGGGATTACGGCATAAGGAAGGTGTGGATGGGTGACCACTGGCGTTACGAACAGGATTTTGAGGACAAGACCTGGGTGCCCGAATCTCAGGTGGAGTACGTCAAGCAGGAGGGGTATTGGAAAATTGTTGAGTAACTCAATCCAGCCGGTAGATTTCTCTCAGCCCTCGCGACATCCGGTTCACCAATGCAAACACTCGCTCCACGGTCTTCTCCTTGTCCGGGTTAACCAGGCAACAGGTGGCCGGTGAAAGCATGCTTTGGGCGAGCAGCAGATCCTTGTCCACCCCTTTTTTCCACAATACTTCCCAGACCTCTTCCAAACGCCCGATCAGCGACGGCAGATCCTCACCGGCAAAGGTCTCAAATCCGGTGGGAACGATCCCCCACACGATGGTTCCCCCGTTGTCGACGAACCGCTTGATGGATGTACCATAGGATGAAAAGATCTCCGCATTGGTGTAGATGTCCATGGACAGAACATCCAGGTCCAGGTTCAGCAGAAAATCCCAGTCCGGGTTGCCGCACAGATGAATGCCTCGCGGCCGATCCACCTGGGAAAAGAACAGGTCGAGGTCGCCCTTGGCCTTCAAGTCACCGTATCCCGCCAGTGCGGAAAACAGAAACTGGAGCCCCGGTTCATCCACAAACATGAACGCGTTCGGGTTCATCCTTTTCAAACGACTCAGTTGGACGTTCAACCGTTTGGCCATGAACTCCAACATAAAGGGCCGGACCGTATCATCGAACAGGATGGGCCGCTCGTCCTGATCGAGAATGTTGAATCCGAAGCTGATGGGGCCTTCCAACTGCCCCCGGATGGCCGGCCGGTCGGCCAGGTCCAATGCCAGAAACTGGTGGTAAACGGCTGAATAGGTCTCGCTGATGTCAAAATAATCAGGGTCGTCGAACCGTGCCAGGGTCTCTTCGAGTTCTTCGGCAAACCGGTCCATGGAAAACCGCAGCGTTCGGTTTTCCATGTCCAGGACGATGCCTGGAAAATGCTCCGCCGCCTGAACATACATGTCTTCATAGTAGCTGAAGTTGGGCAACTGTGGCCAGAAGGGCACATCCAGTGACAGGGCCATTTCAAGTGCCCTTGAAACGTCGGTATGAGGCATCACCGCCATGGCGGTGGTCAACAGGTTTCCGGGAAGAGTCATTATATCACGCTTTCATGAGTTGACTGCGGTCGTTACGGGCTCATGATTTTCCGATGCAGGCCTCATCGGTGCACCCTTGCTTCCCGCCAAAGGACATGGCGGAACCCGATTTTTCCGTCCGCTTTTCGGACGCCTTGTGCGGTTCATGCGCTGAGGGCGACGGGGCTTTGACAATTTTACCAATGCAGGCCTCATCCTCACAGACGATTTCCGATGATATGGTGATGGATGATCGGGGTTTAGGGCTCTTTTCTTTCTTGACAACAGGTTCTTTTTTCATTTCACTTGTTATGATACTCATTAATCGCTCACATGCAAACCGACGAGGCAGCCCCACGGTGGCAAACCGAAAGATGGATTGCCAGTGGTCATGGCCATAGGGACCCCTGAAGCGAGCTTCTATACGATTCGGAAAATCTCTATGCTTGGGTTATTGAGCTATGTCAGGCAGGCGGATTCTTTCAGCTGCTGTTTTCCGACCCCCGCTCATCCAGATAGGTCAGCACCTGGCTGGTGGTCAGCTGCCGGCTGGAGGGGCCGGAGCGAATGAAGAACATCTCATCTTTTTTATGGGTCATGAATACCGGCCGGGGGGATCGCTGGCACCGAACCACAAAAACCTGTTCACCTTTTGCGGGCAGCAAAGCGAACTCAACGAATTCCGAAAAATTCAAACCAATATGCTGCTCGAATATGGCGGAAAAGTGGCGCAGGTATTTATCGTCGTTGGGGAAGTTGTCCGCGGTAATTCCGGTTACCGTGCCGTCGTCGGCAACGCCCACCAGCAGCGTTCCCCCGTCAGAGTTCATGAACGCCGCAATGGTTTTCAGGCAGGCCAGTTCGATCTCTTTTCCGGCCTTCCCCGATTTCAGGTTCCACCGCAGCGTGGACTTGAACTCCAGCGTGTCTGTCTCCCCCTGGTTAATCAGACGAAGGAGTTCCGTTTCAGTCACATGGTGAAGCGGCTTTTGGCCGGGGCCCTGTCTTGACAGGGTGCGGGTCCGCAAGGCCACCGCCAGCAGAGCGACCCATAACAACCCTAAAACGGCCGGCACAAAGAAAAACCGGTTTAAAGGAAGATGGCGAAGCAGGTCATCTTTGGCGGCAATAACACCGATGCCGGTCTGCTGGTGCGCCCCCTTGAGCGTATGGGTCAACCCGTAAAGGCGATCGCCGGCATAAGTGAATCCGAAAGGTTCTCCGGTTTCCCCATTCTGCTGCCAAGCCTGGCGGGCAGCGGCCAGCTTAGAATCCTGTGAGGAGATGGCGTCGCCAGTGGTCACCAGTAGTTCCTGGGGCGGAGAAGAGGAGTTCTGAAAATCGATGAAAAGTCCGTTATCACTGAACAGGAAAAATCGATAGGAAGGGCCGGACCGGATGTTATCCAGCAACTGGGCAATTTGCGTGTCCAAAACACTGGCTGCACCCACATAACTGGCATTTTCAGCGTTCCATCCGGTGGCGGCAAACAGGCCGGTCCAGCCCGCCGGCGGAAGCGATTCGGTTCGATGCCACACGACTTGCTCCGCCTCCAAGAATTCAGGGGCATTGCGCCAGCGACCCAGGGCGCCACCGTCGGCCGTTGCCGATTCCACCCATTGCTCAGTAACCGGTCCACCGGGTTTTTTGCTCTGCCACACCCATGAAGATTGGTCCGCGTTTTTTTCTGCAGCGCCCATGAGCAGCGCCTCACCGTCTCGCACCAGCATGAATGCCAGGCGACCATGGCGCCATAGGCTAAACGCGTAAATCTGGGAATGGTTTTGCATCAACGGCGAAAGCTTGGCCACCAGTATCTCTGGTGCGGTGACGGACAGCGAACCGTTGAGAGACCACTGGCGGATGAGCAGCAAATCCTCCGTAACCGGACCGAAAAACCGGTCCAGGCGGGACGCCATCTGCTCGGCCACGCGGGTTATCTGGGCAGCGGCGACAGCTTCCCGATTCTGCCGGTCCCGGTACAGGACCGCACCGGCGCTGGCCAGGGTCAGGGTCAACAGTATGACTAAAAGTGTTTTCAGGTTCCGGATGAGGCCTGAATGCGGGGTTTTATCTGAAATTAGCGTCATAAAGGGGGGCTAATGTCTGTAGGCTCATTATTTCCCCTGCGCGGACAAATACGCATCAGCACCCGGGTGCAGGGATATGCCGATGTCCGGGCCATTTGCTCGCTTCACAGAAAATTCGCCAAGTGCAGGATGGATGCTTTTCAGCTTCGCCTGATTCTTTTCCAGGGCAGCCATGATCGCATAGGTTGCGGGAATTCTGATTTGTGAAAAAGCAGGATGGGTGTCAACCAGCCGGGTGATATCGGCATCATCCATGTCAAGCAGCACGACATCGCACTGATTCATCAGCTTCTGCACTGCCGAATCCGGGTGTACACCGATATGCACCATGGCCTGAATGGAGCCATGACAAAACGCCATCGTATCCTGCGAGAGCGTTGCCGGCAGCTCTTGCACGATCCTGAAATCCTTTTTTGACCAGCCCTTGGCATTCATAATCAAATCCACCACCTGATGCTCTTTCGAGCGCGGTGCACCGGCATTGATTCGTTTTCCCTTTAATTGTTCCAGCGAATCAATTTTTGAATCACTGCGGGCAATCAGCAGGATGGGCAGATCATAAAGGGGCAGAAGGAGACCCAGATTATCATATCGGATATCCAGAAACTCGAAATGGCCGGTTTGGTGAACCGCATCGTACAGCAGGCGCGAATCGACCAGCGCTACATCCAGAGATCCCTGCTGCAGGTTGGTCAGGTTGTGGATGCCATCAGGAGCGGGGATCACCCGACAATTCAGATCCCCGGCAGACCGGTTAATGTTTCGGCAGATAGCCCGGCCGGTAAAGTGAGAATCGCTGCCCTCCGCTCCCGTTCCAAGGAGAATGTCAGTGGCGTCAGCACTCATGGGAACGGTTACCAATACTACGGCAATGTAAAGCAACGTTAATCGTTTAAAGAAAGTCGTAACACCTTTCTGATTGAGGTGCTGGGTGGCCATGATGTTTCCTCTCAGGTATTGAAATTGGCGAGACTTAAACCTGTATATTACGCAACCGCACCACGCTGCAGTTGGCGTGATCGGCAACCCGCTGAGAGCAGGACCTGCTGAACATTTCGTTAATCTCGCGGTGACGGTTGTGGTAGACGATAATCAGATCAGCCTGCCACTTGTCGGCAACGCTGATGATCTCCTCCCAGTTTTTTCCGGTCCGCAGACTGTACGTGACGCTTTTGTCACAATGGTCGGCAATAAACTGCTCCATGGCCGCCTTGATCCGCGCTGTGGCTTCCTGACGAACGTCTTCAGGGACCAGTGAGGCAACGATGGGCATACTGAAACCGGGCATCACGGTAACCAACCGGATTTCGGCACCGCCGAGTTTTCCAATGGCAACGGCCTTCTGGTAAACTTGGGCGGCAGTTTCCGGATAATCGATATCCACCGGTACAAGAATCTTCTTAAACATAACCGACTCCATTGATCAGTGTATTGAAACGACGCCGACAAACCATCCCGCCGTAATGATCATCAGGGTACGGCGGCAGGTGTCGCTTGAAAACAGCACGCCGTTCGTTTATCCAACAGCAGCAGCGGTTTTTAGCTTCCTGATGCGGCCCCGCTGCACAAACGCGATCAGGGCATACAACAACAATGCCGGTATAAACATGAGCTGTTTGGGCGGGCGGTGGCTCGGCATCTGGATGTTCAGGACCTCCTGATCGAAATCGATGCCCGCTTTTTCGGCCAAGCTGGAAAAGACCACATTGTCCACCAGGATCTTGCCATCCTCCTCCCGGGTTTCAACGCCGATGCCCTCCAGCCGCTCCTTGCCGGTGGCTTCGTCGCCCACCTTTAGCATCAGCGTCTTTTTATATTCTTTCCCGCTGACTTTTTCTCCCTTTACGGTAATCCTCAACTGGGAGCCGGGATCCATGTCTGCCACCACCTCTTCCAGTTTGGAGGGCGGCTCCTCGATTAGCGGCGGAAACGCCATGTCCCACCAGAAGCCCGGGCGAAAGAGCGTGAACGCGATCAAAATAAGCGTGACTGTTTCCCAGATTCGGCTTTTCGTCAGAAAATAACCCTGGGTGCCCGCCGCAAATGCCAACATTGCCGCAACGGAGGCGACAATGACGATCAACAGATGAAGCCAGTTGACTGCACCGATCATCAGCAGTTCGGTGTTGAAGATGAACATGAAGGGCAACACCGCGGTCCGGATATCATAGGTAAACCCCTGGATGCCCGTACGGATAGGATCCCCTCCGGAGATCCCGGCTGCCGCAAAGGCGGCCAGCCCCACCGGCGGCGTGTCGTCGGCCAAGATACCGAAGTAAAAAACAAACAGGTGCACGGCGATGAGCGGCACGATGAGGCCGTTCTGTGCACCCAGGTCCACAATTACCGGTGCCATCAGGGTGGAGACGACGATGTAGTTCGCGGTGGTGGGCAGCCCCATCCCCAGGACCAGGCTGATCACGGCGGTAAAAAGAAGGATCAGCATCAGGTTGCCGCCGGAGATGAACTCGACGAACTCGGTCATGACCAGCCCGATGCCGGTCAGGGTTACGGTGCCGACGACGATGCCGGCAGCCGAGGTGGCCACGCCGATGCCGATCATGTTTCGGGCGCCGTTGACGAACCCGGTGATCATGTCGTTAAATCCCGTTTTGAAGGCGAATTCATCACCCTTCATCTTGCGGAAGACACCTTTGAGGGGTCGCTGGGTCAGCACCATGAAGATAAGCAGTATGGTGGCCCAATAAGCGGACAGTGCCGGCGACAGCCGCTCCACCACCAGGCACCACATGAGCACCACAATGGGCAGCAAAAAGTAATACCCGGCCTGGGCCGTGGGGCCCAGCAGCGGCAGTTTGTCGATCTCGTGGCTGGTATCCAGCTCCGGTACCCGGCAGGCAAACTTGAGCAGCAGCAGGTAGGCGACCAGCAGCAGAACGCAGACGACGTAGATGGTGGCCCCGCCGGCAACGGTCTTGATCCAGCCCAACCCGTAATAGGTAACACCGCCCATGATGATCATAAACAGAAAGGTCATCACAAAAGCGAGCACTTTCTGCTGCAAGGTCTTGGTTACGGGCTTTTCCATGCCCTTAAGGCCCATTTTACAGGCTTCCAGGTGGACGATGTACACCAGTGCCACATAGGAGACGATGGCCGGCAGAAAGGCGTGTTTGATGACCTCCACGTAGGAGATGCCCACGTACTCTACCATCAAAAAGGCGGCCGCCCCCATGACCGGCGGCATCAACTGACCGTTGGTGGAGCAGGCCACTTCCACGGCCCCGGCCTTTTCCGGCGAGAAGCCAACTTTTTTCATCAGCGGGATTGTGAAGGTGCCGGTGGTGACCACGTTGGCAATGGAGGACCCGGATACCAGCCCGGTCAGACCGGATGAGATGACTGCTGCCTTGGCCGGTCCGCCGCGCAGATGGCCCAGCCCGGCAAAGGCGGTGCGGATAAAGTAATTGCCGGCGCCGGCCGACTCCAGCAGGGCGCCGAAGAGCACGAACATGAAGACCATACCGGTGGAAACCCCCAGGGCAACGCCGTAAACGCCCTCCGTGGTCAGCCAGTAGTGGGTCATACCCTTGGTCAGGCTGGCGCCTTTGTGGGCAATGACATCAGGCATGTATGGCCCGGCAAAGGTGTACGTGATAAAAACGGCGCACACCACCATCAATGGCGGACCCAGCGCGCGACGGGTGGCCTCCAGCAGCATGACCAGGCCGACAACGGCCACCACCAGGTCAAATGGTATCGGGTTACCCGGCCGGTTCGCCAAGCCCTCATAGAACCAGAAGAAATAGGACGCGCAGAATGCGGCCACCAGTGCCATTACCCAATCCTGCACCGGTATGTAGTTCCGCGGTGAGGACTTGAATGTGGGATAAGCGCTATAGGCCAGGAACATGGCAAAGGCAAGGTGAATGGCCCTGGCTTCGGTGTCGTTGAGAACAAAGAAATTGAAAAGAAACGGCAAGGGCGAGGCGTACCACAGCTGGAACAGCGTCCAGATCAGGGGCACGAAAAAAAGGATTTTTTTAGGAATCGCGCCGGCGGGATTACGTGCCCCTGATTCCGTCTCGGCAACCATCGCGTTAGGATCGATTGGTACCGCCTTTTTGCTTTTTAGTTTGACCATGGTGATGACTCCTCCTTGCAGGGCAACAGACAACCGCTATCACTGGCGCCATTCTGCCGGCGGAGACAGAAAAATGCCGCCGGTGCAGAAGACCTCACAATGCAAAATTAAGAATTGAAAAGTGCTGCGTGTGCGCAGTTTAAAGACCACGCACACGCATGATGGAAACGCTATTTCAGCAGACCTACTTCCTTGTAATACTTCTTTGCACCGTCGTGCAGAGGTGCGGAAAGGCCGTCTTTGATCATCTCCTCTTTTTTCAGATTGGCAAATGCCGGATGGAGCTTTTTGAAATCTTTAAAATTATCAAAGACCGCTTTGACGATCTCGTAGATCACCTTTTCAGGAACATTGGTTGAGGATACGAACGTGGCGCCCACACCAAAGGTCGGGGTGTCGGTGTCCGTGCCGCGATACATGCCGCCGGGGACAGTGGCCGAACGGTAATAATCATTATCGGCAACCAGTTTATCGACTGCCGGGCCGGTCACGCTGACGATGACGGCATCACAGGAAGTGGTGGCCTCCTTGATGGATCCGCTGGGATGGCCAACGGTAAATACCATGGCGTCAATCTTGTTGTCGCACAGGGCACTGGACTGCTCGGCGGATTTCAGTTCGGAGGCCAGCTTGAAGTCCTTTTTGGTCCAGCCCAACGCCCCCATGACCACCTCCATGGTGCCACGCTGACCGGATCCGGGATTGCCGATATTGACCCGTTTTCCCTTGAGGTCCATAAAGTCTTTGATGCCGGAATCGGCACGTGCAACCACCGTGAACGGTTCAGGGTGGATGGAGAATACGGCCCGCAGCTCTTTGTTGGGCCCCTGTTTTTCGAATTTGGCGGTGCCGTTATACGCGTGGTACTGCCAGTCGGACTGGGCTACACCCATGTCCAGCTCGCCGGCTCTGATGGCGTTGAGGTTATACACGGAGCCACCGGTGCTCTCCACCGAGCAGCGGATGCCATGCTCTTTTCTCCCTTTGTTGACCAGACGTGAAATGGCTCCGCCTGTCGGATAATACACACCGGTCACACCACCGGTACCGATGGTGACGAAGGTGGTTTCGGCCTGTACCGGTGCAGGACCGAAGCCGACCAGAAGTGACAGGCCAAAAAACAGGGCAGTAGCAAGAATTAATGACTTTTTCATCCGAACCTCCTTTGGTTTGGTCAATGATAATGACCGGGTTTTAAACAACTGGGTATGCAATGCCGCTTTTGTTTTTTCCCTCCTCTATATTGCTGTTATCAATAGATCATAGGCGCCATCCGGCATCCTATCAAACCATGCACGTAAAACGGAAAGCACTGTCAGTATGCGTTATTAGGGTGGGTGTGCTAAAAATAAATCAGTAATTAAAAGGCACACGTTTTGCTGAACCAAATATCTGAGCAAGGTTTGTGCCACCTGCATTTGAAGGCGCGGTGTGTGGCCCCACAGGTGTTGGTACCTTTATTAATGCCGTTATTTAAGGCAATCTTGAAGAAAAACCGGGCTGACATAACTTGATCAAGGAATAAGGATAATATAAAGGAAATAGATCATTTCATCAAGCACGAAAATATTACCACGCTTTTTCATGCCCACAGGGGGCTGTAAAGATCTGATCATTTCATCAATTTTAGATGATATGATCAAGCCAGGTTGGGAGATACCGGAATGAGGAACATGCCTGGGAAAACGAAATGCCATCGCCGGTCGGAATGTGGGTGGTTCGGCCTGTTCTTGGTTCTTCAGATTCTCATGGGGTGCGCGGCCGAGGCGCCGGATGTTGCTGAACCGTCCAATGACCTCACGGACGTCACCGTTTCCGGCTTCACCATTCCAGTCTTCGCTACGGCGACTGAACAGCTCAATTATGCAAAATCCCTGTCTGTAAATCTCCTGGAGAAATCAGCGGCCTTGAAACTGATTGTCGGCCGCTTTCCCAATGATCGGCAGCAGCAGGGGGGCGCCCGCCTGGAGCTGGCATACATTCATCTTGGTGATGATTTCAGGCTGGCGGATGCAGCCGCATGCGAAAAGGCCCTTGCCGCCTATGAAGCCATTGCCCGGGAATTTGCCGATCTGCCGGCGGTGCGTGCAAAAGCATACTGGTATATGGCCTGGATCTATACCGATCTGTTGGAAAAAAAGGAAAAGGGCCTCGCCCTCTATTCACTGCTGGCTGAAAAATATCCTGAAGACCGCTTCTCGAGAATCTTTCCGGTTCCCTGGTTGAAGCTGGTTTTCCCCAACCCGGAAATCAAACACTATACAGCCGATGACGAACATACCCACTCGTGGGCCGGCCTGGCGCTGCTGGAAATCGTCCGCAATGCCGATAACCCGGAAACGCGAATGAATGCCTTCGAAAAATTGTGGCTGGAACACCGCCACAGCCTGACAACCGGTTACGCCCTGAAAGAGATCCTGCGCCAGCCACCGACTTCGGAAACCATGGCTCGAATCGTCGATGAATACGTGAAAGGCAACACCATCAATTCGGAACTCAATAAAGATCTGCTATCCGGGCTGGCACAATGGGCATCGCCCATAGCAACCAACTGACCCATTATGCGTAACGCACTGATGTTGCGTGCCTATCGGCACTCATTCCAGATTCGCCTTTTTGCTGCCATAACGGGGATGACCATCCTTTTTATCGCCGCGACTGGATATTTTTCCTATCTTCTGGGAAGGCGGTCGGTGGAGAAACAGATCGAGCGGTACGCCGTCGGCACGGCGGCCCAGATTACCGAGCGGGTCCGCACCTTTCTGTTGCAGCCGGCGAAAGAAGTCAGCCTGCTCAGCGCAGCCATTGAAAACGGATTTATCGATCCGTCGAACGCAAAAGCGTTGATCCGGTTTTTTCACCTGGTCCAGGATGACTACCCGGAATTTCTCAATATCAATTACGGGGACAAGGATGGTCGGTTTACCATGGTTCCGCCGCAGCGGCCTGAGGTGCACAAGCTGTTCGATCCCAGGATACGGCCCTGGTATGTGGGCGCCCTTGAGCAGAAGCGCCTTTACTGGACCCAGGTTTACGTGTTTGCCTCTTCTCAGCATCCCGGGATCACGGTGTCCACACCGGTAATGGATAAGAATCGGTCCGTTTCCGGGGTTTGTGCCATCGATATCGACCTGTCCACGTTTTCCCGGTTTTTAAACACGTTGAAAATCGGGGAAAAAGGGTATGCCTATATCATCGACAATGAACAGGGCCGTGTCATCGCTCACCCGGAACTGCTCAACCCCCATTTCAATCCGGACCAGATCCGCTTCTTGAATGCTGGTTTGACCAGCCTTAAAGCATCAAACAAAACGTTCGATCTCGTTGTTGTCAAGGGAGAAGCGTTCTTCACCGCCTACACCGATTATCCCGAAAGCAACTGGTCGGTGGGCGTAAATCTTCCCGTATCGGATTTTCTTGAAAACATCAATGCCATCAAGAAAGCGACAGCGACCCTGGTCCTGGTGGCGATCTGCATCTCGTGCGTCGTCAGTTATCTGGTGGCCCTGACCATCGTCAAACCCCTCAGAACCCTGGAGCAGGGCATCAAGCGGGTCAGTGCCGGCGATCTGGACTATAAGGTCAGGCTTCACGACCCCAGCATTGTCGGGACTCTGGCAGATGCTTTCAACCAGATGGCCGCTTCACTGAAGCAGAGTCAGAAAGAGCTGAAGAAAACCTACTTCGAACTGGCGGAGAAAGAGAAAATGGCCGCCCTGGGGCAGCTCACTGCAGGTATCGCCCACGAAATCAAAAATCCTCTGGGCATTATCCTCGGTTCGGCCCAGGTGGTGGCCAACCCCAAAAAGCCGGAAGCCATGAGAAACCGGGCGGCACAGTTCATCATCGATGAGGTGATCCGGCTGAACAACACCTTAACGGCCTTTCTTGCCTTTGCCCGGCCGGCCCCGCCCAACCTGGTCAAGACAGACCTGATTCAACTGCTGGATGAGACCCTGGAAAGCATCTCAGAGACCTTTGACAACCAGATGATTCAAGTTGAAAAAACGATTGGCGCCCCCACTGTCCAGTGCGCTGCAGACCCGGATCAAATGCGGCAAGTGTTTTTGAACATCCTGCTCAACGCGACCCAGGCGATGCCCAGCGGCGGCAGGCTGACCGTAAAGGCTGTTTTGAAGAAACAACGTACCGCGGCAGATACTGGTCGATTCATCGTCATAACCATAAGCGATACGGGAGAGGGCATCAATTCAGATCGATTGGAAAAAATATTCGAACCCTTCGCCACATTCAAAGATGACGGAACCGGGTTAGGTTTGTCCATCGTCACCCAGATACTGAAGCTGCACCATGCCGGCATCACCGTTGAAAGCGAACCGGGCAGAGGCAGTGTATTTGCGATCCATTTTCCCTGTTCAGAGGAAACCAACCATGCATCATAAAGTGCTCATCGCCGAAGATGAATCCAGAATGCGCGAAGTGATAACCATGCTGCTCAGCGATCTTCCCCTTGATTTTGTGGAAGCCAGAGACGGCAAAGAAGCCATCGACCTGTTTGACAACGATACGTTCAGCCTGGTCGTTACCGACATCAAGCTCCCCAAAGTCAACGGAATGGAGATCCTCCAGCACGTCAAGATGATGGATTCCGAACTGCCGGTGATCGTGATTACGGCCTACGGATCCATTGAAAACGCGGTTGAAGCCATCCATCTGGGGGCCTTCGATTACGTTACCAAACCGTTCAAAGAGGACCGGCTGCGGGACTGTGTGGAAAAGGCCCTTCGGATCAGCCGGCTGACATCTGAGGTACGGTATCTTCGCAAAGAGATCGAGAGAAAGTACAACTTCGGCAATATCATCGGCAACTCACCCCAAATCTGCGATGTGCTGCGGCAGGCAGGCAGGGTGGCCGGAACCAACACTACTGTATTGGTGACCGGGGAAAGCGGCACCGGTAAGGAACTGCTCAGTAAGGCCCTTCATTTCAACAGTGCCCGAGCGGCAGGGCCCTTTCTGCCGGTCAACTGCGCAGCCATACCAGCCCCGCTGTTGGAATCGGAGCTCTTCGGGTATGAAGAGGGGGCCTTTACCGGCGCCGTCCGCCGGCAAAAGGGAAAGCTCGAACAGGCCTCCGGCGGAACCCTTTTTATGGATGAAATCGGCGATATGGCGGTGGACGTGCAGGCCAAATTGCTGCGGGTACTCGAATCACACAGTTTTCAGCGTTTAGGCGGGTCGACACCCATCAACACCGATGTTCGTTTGATTGCGGCAACCAACCAGAACTTGGAAAAGTTGGTCAACAAGAAGTTATTTCGTGAAGACCTCTACTACCGGATCAATGTATTTCCCCTTCATATCCCCCCCCTTCGGGATCGCCAGGAAGACATCGGTCCTTTGGCCAACGCCTTCATTCGAGACTTCAGCACCGCCTTCGGTCGCAAGATGCCCAAACTCTCCGACAAAGCGCTTTCTCTGCTGGTGGCCCATCCCTGGAAAGGCAATATCCGGGAATTGAAAAATGTGATCGAAAGGGCGCTGATTCTCTGCAAGGGTGATCAGATCACGACCCGGCACCTGATCCTGCAAACCAGCAACAACCTCCGTTTTAACGAGATGGATATGGAGAAGATGGTCAACGTAATGATCAACGGTGGAGGCTTCGACATCGTCGATCTGGAAACCCGATTCGTCCGGCGAGCCATGCACCTGGCAAAGAACAATGTATCCAAAGCCGCCCGGCTCTTGGGCCTCACCCGCCCCACCCTGCGGTACCGGCTGGAGAAGTACAACATCGACATTTCCGAATGACGACCACGATGACCGGCAAACAAGCAGAACCGAGGATCAGCGTTGTCCTTCCCACATACAATCGGGCCTGGATCTTAAAGGAAGCGATCGATTCGGTACTCCATCAGGATTACGGAAATTTTGAACTGATCGTGGTGGACGACGGCTCCACAGATGAGACCCCTCACCTGCTCTCAGCTTACCAGGGTCGGATCACCGTCATCCGGCAGCAGAACCAGGGGGTCAGTGCGGCAAGAAATGCCGGCATCCGGGCTGCGGGCGGGGACCTGATCGCCCTGCTGGACTCGGACGACACCTGGCTGCCGGGAAAACTGACCGCCCAGGTGGATTTCTTCAGCGCCCATCCCGATGCCCGGATCTGCCAGACCGAAGAGATCTGGGTCCGCAACGGCGCGCGGGTAAATCCGGGCAAGCGCCACCGCAAGGAAACGGGCATGATCTTCGAACGAAGCCTGGCCCTGTGCCTGGTAAGCCCGTCGGCGGTGATGATGCGAAAATCGCTCCTGGACGAGGTGGGGCTGTTCGACGAATCCCTGCCCGCCTGCGAGGATTACGACCTGTGGCTGCGCATCGCCTGGAAGCACCCCATCCACCTGATCCACCAGCCGCTGATCGTCAAGCGCGGCGGGCACGGGGACCAGCTTTCCCGAATGCCCGAGTTGGACAAATACCGGATCCGGTCCATCGCCCGGCTGCTGGAGAGCGACTGCCTCTCCCCAAACCAGAAAAAAGCCGCACGCGCCATGCTGAAAACCAAATGCGCCATCTACGCCCAGGGCTGCCGCAAGCGGGGACGGATCGAAGATGCAGACTATTATGAACAGTTGGGAATAGATCGGAGTTCATAGTTCTTATCCCCCGCATCTGCTCTGATCAAACGCACCGAAAACCCAGGGCAACCACATGGGGTTGCCCCTACGCCCACCCCCTGCCATTGTTCTTGCCCTTCCCCTTGAACCCTCGCACTTATATCATCCTCTCGATCTCGCCGATCAGGGCAACCACAGGGGGTTGCCCCTACGCCCGGTTCCCTGCCATTGTTCTTGCCCTTCCCCTTGAACCCTCGAATCCTTGAACCCTCGCACTTATATCATCCTCTCGATCTCGCCGATCAGCTTTTTCAGCCGCTTAACCGACACCGGCCCGTCGGTACCCACCTCCTGGGCAAAGACCGACACCTTGTACTCCTCGATCATCCAGAAAAAAACTTCAACGGCCGCCCGCTTTTCAGCAGATGTCGACGAATCCATGGACTGGAGCATGCGGTTCAGGTGATCGGCAAACGGCGCCAGCATGGTTTCCCGGGCCCGGTCCTTCTCCAGGTCGGTGGTTCCACGCTGGACCCGGATGGACAGGGCTCTCAGATAACGCACCAGGTGCGACAGGCGCTGCCGGTCATAGAGAAGGACGAAGTTATCGGGGACCAGGCGGGTCAGTTCGTCCTTCAGGGTCTTTAGGAACTGCTCCGCCACCGGTGCGAGGATGCGCTTTTTTTCCACGTCCATGATCCGGCACCGGGCCTCGTGGTGGGCCTCGACCACGGCGATGACCGCATCCCGCAGATCCTGGCCGCACTGGTGCACCCGCAGCGCAGTCAGCTCGTTCAATCGGGCGTTGTAGTCCGCCGCAGTGAGGGCGTTCAGAGAAAACAACTCTCGGGTGACGCACTGGAACAGCTGCCCCTCGATTGCCCCCATACCACCGAAATAATGGGCCTGACGTTTCAGCAGCGCCGGCAGCTTCAAATTCTTTTTCAGAAATTTGAGATCTTCGGTAAAATGGCGGGTCAGCAGGGCCGCAACTCCTTCGACATGCGCCGCATCGGCCGCCTTCAAATCGCTGAACAGCCGGACCCGGATCTCACTGCCGCCGGTATCCAGCCTGGGAAAAAGGCGCCACGGTGTACCACGATTGTCGTCGGCGGTGAGCACTTCCGGAAGGTCCTCGAAATCCCATTGCATGATTCCCTTTCGCTCCCATTGCCGTTTCAATGTTTTCAGCCCCGACGGTATGGCCGGATCTCCCGATTCCCGGTCCAACAGGTATTCGTCCCGGCCGCTGGCCACAACCCGGCCCTTGGCATCGGTGATGGCCAGGCGCATCTTCAAATGGTCCGGCAGGTCATCCACGGGCCAGGCCGCCGCCGGAATATCCACATTCAGGCGCTGAAAGAGAAACCGGCTCAGGGCGGTGGGCAGGCTTTCCCGGCCCCGGAGCATCTCGCGGATAATGGTCTTCACAGTGTCGGCCACCGGAACCAGCTTGACCCGGTAAGCTTTGGGCAGCCCCTTGATCAGGGCGGTAATCTTTTCGGTCAGCATGCCGGGCACCAGCCAGTCCAACTGCTGCCGGGGTACGTCGCCGGTCGCTTCCGAGGGAATGGTCACAGTAACGCCATCGGCCTCCGTTCCCGGCTCGAACGCATAATCACAGTCCAGGATCCGGTGGCCCAGGTCCAGCTGCCGGGGAAACTGGTCCAACACTTCCGGATCCGGTGCGTAGCGGATCAGCATCTCCCGGTCCAACCGCAGGAAACGGTCGTTTCCCTGTTTTCGTATCTGGTGCTTCAAGGTTCGGATGTCGAAAATGCCGGAAATTCGTTCCTTGTAGAACGCCACCAGCACCTCGTCGTCCACCAGAATATCCCGCCTCCGGATCCGGTCCTCCATGCTGCGCACTGCTTCCACCAGGGCGGCATTGTGGTCCATGAACCCCAGCGGCTGTCTCACGTCCCCTTCCACCAGGGCGCTGCGGATAAAGATGTCCGAAGCCTGCAGTGGGTCGATGCGGCCGAAGGCCACGCGCCGGTCCTGGACGATGGGCAGGCCGAACAGGGTCACCTGCTCCCGAGCCACAACCTCTCCGCGGCTGCGCTCCCAGTGGGGATCGGACCAGCTGGTGCGGCACAGGTCACCGCCCAGCGGCTCCAGCCAGGCCACGTCCACCACCGCCGCCTTGCGGGCAAACAGGCGGGAGGTCTCCACCATCTCCGCCGCCACGATCCAGTTGCCCGGATTCTTGAACAGGCCCGAACCGGGGAAAAGCATCACTTCGCGATCCTTGGCCGCCCTGAAGAACACCTTCTCTTTTTTCAGGGCGATGTTGGACAAAAAACCGCTCAGGATGGAGCGGTGAATGGCGGCATACAGGGGATGGAACGCCCCGTCATCAGCCTGGCCGGCCGCTGAAAGATCCGGAGGAGCCTGGCCGTTGGCCTTCAGCGGGCTAAACCGCTGCTCCTTCAGCACTGCCATGATCTGGCCGTGGATGTCCCGCCATTCGCGGATCCGCCGGAAGGAAAGAAAATGCTTCCGGCAGAACTTTTTCAGCAGGTTCATGGTGCCGGGCCGGCTGGCGCCGTCATGGACCGCCTGCCAGATGTTGAGAATGGTGATGAAGTCGGACAGGGGATCCACAAACTGCCGGTGAGCCTGGTCGGCCAGGGCCTCTTTCTCCAGGGGCCGCTCCCGAACGTCCTGGATGCTCAAGGCGGCGGCGATGATGACGATTTGCCTGAGACAACCTTCCTTTTGCGCTTCGATGAGCATTCGGGAAAGCCGGGGATCGATAGGCAACCGGGCCATGGTGCGGCCGTTTTCCGTCAATTGATATCGCACGGCGCCTTTCCGTTTTTCGTTCACTCGCTGGATGGCCCCCAGTTCCACCAGCAGATCGAATCCGTCCCGAATGCTTTTTTCCGCCGGCCGGTCAATGAATGGAAAATCGGCGATCTCTCCGAGTTTGAGCGCGATCATCCGCAGGATGACCTCGGCCAGATTGGACCGGAGGATTTCCGGCTGGGTGAACAGGGGCCGGTTAAGATAGTCCTCCTCGGGATAGAGCCGGATGCACACCCCGTTTTCCACGCGCCCGCAGCGCCCTTTGCGCTGGTCGGCACTGCTTCTGGATATGGGCACCACCGGCAGGGAGGTGGTTCGAGACCGGGGCACGTACTGGGAGATGCGCGCCAGGCCCGTGTCGACCACGTACTTGATGCCCGGAATGGTGATAGAGGTTTCCGCCACGTTGGTGGCCACGATAATCTTGCGGGCCGCGATTCCTGCGAAAACTTTTCGCTGCTCCGCGGCACTGAGCCGGGCAAACAGCGGCAGGATCACGGTCCGCGGGAAATGGCGGCCTCCCAGCGTCTCGCAGGTCTCCCGGATATCCTGCTCGGTGGGCATGAAGATCAGGATGTCGCCCCGGGTGTGGCGCGCCACCAGCTGATCCACGGCCAGTACCGCCAACTCAACAGCCGTGCGGTCTTCCTTCTCTTCCGGGTCGACATCGGGGTATAAATAACGGGTCTCTACCGGGTAAAGCCGCCCTGAAACCTCGATCACCGGTGCATCGTCAAATGCCTTGGAGAATTTCTCGGTATCGATGGTGGCCGAGGTAATGATCAGCTTCAGGTTCCTGCGTTTGTGGACCAGCTGTTTCAGGATGCCCAGCACGAAGTCGATGTTCAGGCTGCGCTCGTGGGCCTCGTCCACGATGATGGTGTCGTACTCGTTGAGCCAGGGATCTCCCTGGGTTTCCGCCAGCAGAATGCCGTCTGTGACCACCTTGATGTAAGCGTCGGGATCAGTCTTGTTCTGAAAGCGAATTTTGTAGCCCACCGATTGGCCGAGATCCTCCCCCAGCTCCTCGGCAATGCGGGCGGAATCTGGGTGGTTTTGCCGGATCCGGTCTCACCGGAGATGATGGTCACCGGATTTTTTTGGATACTGTCGATTATCAAAGATTTTGCATCGGTAATGGGCAGGTGGGTCAGGTTCTGAAAGCAAGGGACCCGTTCACGGCGACGCTGCCTTCTGGCAACGGCGTTACGGATGCGCGGCGCCAGATTGGCCAGGCGTCGGGTTAAGTCATCGTCCGCCAGCTTTTTCCGGGACCGCACCAGCCGGTCCAGTTCACGGCGCAGGGCGATGCCGTCGCTGTGCATGACCTTTTTCAGCTGCGTTCTGAACTGGTCAATCTGTTTTCGGTTGTCGGTCACGCAACTTCCTGTTCCCCTGAATTAACCGGTTTCACGGCGCCCCTTTATAGAACCCTCTCAAAAAGCATTTTTGAGAGGGCTTCTACCATGACCAATAATGATTACAACCCTTTTTGCCGGCTGCCATCCGCGAATCGTTCAATCCATCCGGTTCTTATTTGTGCCGGTTATCTTTATCTGCTAAGGATTGGAAGGAAATAGATTGAGCAAAATTCCCGACGCATACAGGAATTGAAATTCGGAGGCATGATGAGGGACTATTATAAGTGGCTTGGGTCGATCGCCGTTATCTGTTTAGCCGTGGTTCTGACCGGCGGGATCGACCAGACGACCAAAGATGCGCTTAAGGTCAAACACATACTCAGGACCATCGAAAGGCAACACCCCCGGTCCGATGGCAGAGATCTCACCGCTGAAGTGACTGAAAAAGAGCTGAACGCCTACATCGCCAACCGTCTGGCACAGGAAAAAAGACCGGTGGTCAAAAGCCTCAAGGTCGATCTGTTGGATAGAAACCATGTTCAAGGAAAAATCAGGTTTGCAGTGGATTTTATAAATCTTGCCGACCTTCTTGGCGATGATTTGGATTTCGATTTCAAAGGCATCTTTTATACCCGGGATGGTGCGGCCCGTCTTGATCTGATCTCTCTGCACCTTTGCGGCCAACCCGTCAAGCCACAAGTGCTGGATTACGTACTCAGTACCGCGGCGCGGTATTACGGAGCCGAACTCGGCAGTAGCAGCGACTGGTATAAATTGCCCAAAGGGATAAAACGGATAAGTGTAAATCAAGCCCAGGCCGTCCTATATTACTAACTCGTGCCCATCCATGATTGAGAATCATGGATGGAAGGCGTTAGCTTTTAGCCATTAGGTTTTAGATAAAACGGTTAAAAAACAGGGTATTATTTAATTGCTAACTGCTAAGAGCCAATAGCTCCATCCTGAAATCTTGGATTTATGGATGGACACTAACTCGCGTTCAGCGATTGCTTTCATGAACAATTTCGGGAAAATGCCCCTCCTTGCAGATCAATCCTTCAATCGGCTGATCGAACACCACGGAAAACCCCTTGGGGTTGCTCCGCACCACCATCCCCGTGACCTGGAGCTGGTTTTCGAATTCGAAAACCGGGAATTGGAGTTCAATGGGCTGCCCTTCGGCGATCCCCCGCCAGGTCCTGACAAATATCCCCGTGGCACCAATATTTTTGATGATATCCCGGAACGTCCCCTCCTTGACGGTGTATTTCGCAATAATGAAGGCCGCTCGACGGGGAAATCGGCGCTGATTCTGATTCGATTTTGCGTTCATTGAGTCAGTAGGGGCGGGATTGATCCCCACCCGGTTCTTTTTTGATAGAATTGGCGGCTAATGGTTGGCTCTTATTGGCGTCTATCCAGAAATGGTAGATTGGGGTCCAGATCAAGGCCGCAGGGTTTTGGAACCCGCAGGCGTAGCAACGCTACGTTGAGGATTTCCAAAACACGAGAACGCAGAGCTGGGCCGCAAGATGCCGTTTCCGGATGGGCACCACAAAAAATCATCGGTTCCGGCAACAAGCCGGAACCGATGGCGTGGTGATACGTTGACGGCCCGAAGCTCAGGACTCCGGAATTGCCGTTTATCCCTTCAGGGAAAATTTGGGCAGAATGATATCATAGTAGGCCTTTTCCGATACACTGCCCCAGGTACCGACCACCTTCTGGAAATCCTTGAAGGCCTTGTTGACCTTGGTGGCCATGGGGCTCTTGGCCGCCTCTTCGGCCACCACTTCGTCGGCCAGCTTGCGCAGGTCGGCCAGCACCTGATCGGGAAACTGGATCAGCTGCACCTTCTTCTCGTTGATCAGGGTCTGCAGGGCCTGGCCGTTCAGGGCCTCGAACTGGGCCAGGACCCAGTGCTCGGTTTCGATACAGGCGGCGTCAATGATATGCTGCAGGTCTTTGGGCAGGCTATCGAACACCTTTTTATTGAAAAAGTACTCCAGGTAGGTGCCCGGCTCATGCCATCCGGGGTAGTAGTAGTATTTGGCGGCCTGGTAGAAACCCATTCTCAGGTCATGCAGGGGTCCCACCCACTCGGTGGCATCGATTACGCCGCGCTCCAGGGAAGTAAAAATTTCACCGCCGGGCAGCAGGACCACCGTACCGCCGGCCTTTGCCAGCACTTTGCCGCCCAGGCCCGGGATTCTCATCTTCAATCCCTTGAAGTCGTTGATGGACTCGATCTTCTTGTTGAACCAACCGCCCATCTGGACGCCGGTGGAACCGCCGGGCCGGGGAACGAGGTTGAAGGGAGCATAGGTCTCCTCCCACAGCTTCAGTCCGTCACCGCCGTGAAACCAGGCGCTCATGCCCTGGCCGTTCAGGCCGAAGGGTACGGCGGCAAACCACTGGGTCGCCGGCTCTTTACCCGCCCAGTAGTATGCAGCCCCGCTGCCCACCTCCACGGTGCCGTCGGAGACCGCCTGGAAGCTTTCCAGGGGCGGTACCAGTTCACCGCCGGCAAACACCTGGATCTTGATGCGGCCATCGGACAGTTCCCCGATGCGCCTGGCCAGACGCTCACAGCCGTCCTGGAGCACCGGCAGCTTGGGGGGCCACGTGGTGACCATCTTCCAGTTGTAGGTTTTCTTGGCCAGTACCGCCGGTGCGTTGACTGTGGTTGCCGCGACCGCCGCTGCACCGATACCCGCCTTCTTCAGAAAATCTCTTCTCTTCATCGCTGGGACCTCCTTGGTTAGAGATGGGGTGATGGGAAAAATACTAAATTGACTAATCAGATAAGGGTTTGAACAAAAACGATCCCAAAATCTGTACTTCAATGCTGTGATTGGTCAGCCTTAACGGCCAACGCCGTATCCCTCACAAACGCGACGCAGTTTATTCAACCATTGTACTGTGGTTAAAAAAAATCCATTGTACGATTTAAGGTCCAAACACCACCTTCGGCAGCCAGGTGGCCAACTGGGGAAAGAGGACCACGATGGTAAGACCGATCATCTGAACGATGACAAAGGGGATGATCCCCCGGTATATATGCCCGGTGGAAATTTCCGGCGGCGTCACCGCCTTCAGGTAAAACAGGGAAAACCCGAAGGGCGGCGTCATGAACGAGGTTTGCAGGTTCACCGCGATCAGGATACAGAACCACACCGGGTCGAAACCGAATTCGATCATGATGGGGGCCAGCACCGGCACATGGATAAAGGTAATTTCAATAAAATCCAGGAAAAAGCCGATGACGAAAATCAGCGCCATAACGATGGCCAGTACCATGCCGTGGCTGTATTTGTCGGCCAGGGATCCCAGGAATTCCCTGACCAGTCCGTCGCCGCCCAGCCCGCGGAAGACCAGTCCGAAGGCGGCGGCCCCGCAGAGGATGATGAACACCATGCAGGTCAGGCGCACGGTGGTCTGCATCACCTCCTGGAGAATCTTCAAGGAAAATTTACGGCTGGCTACCGTCAGGACCGTCGCACCGACAGCGCCCACGGCGGCTGCTTCCGTGGGTGAGGCAATTCCTGCAAAGATAGAGCCCAGGACCGCCACCATGAGAAACAATGGGGGGAACAGGGCTTTGCCCACGCGGGCCATCAACTGGCTGGATGAAATGGCATCCAGTTCGGCCTTGGGCATGGCCGGTGCCCACTGGGGGCGCAGCCAAGAGATGATCGCAATGTATAGGATAAACAGGCCCACCAGGAGAAACCCCGGGAAAACCGCACCCATAAATAGGTCCCCGACGGAAACGCCGACGATATCACCAATGAGCACCAGGACGATGCTGGGGGGAATGATCTGGCCGAGGGTGCCGGACGCAGCAACGGTGCCAGTGGCCATTTCCTTCTGGTACCCGCGGCGAAGCATGGTGGGAACGGCCAAAAGGCCCATGGTCACCACCGTGGCGCCGACGATGCCGGTGGAGGCTCCCAGCAGGGCACCAACGACAACGACGGAGATGGCCAGCCCGCCGCGCATGCGGCCGAACAGGAGACCCATTGTGTCCAGAAGTTCTTCGGCAAGACCGGAACGCTCCAGCATGACCCCCATAAAGACAAACAGGGGAACGGCAATGAGGGTGACGTTGGTCATCACCCCCCAGATGCGAAGGGGGAGCAGGTTAAAAAAGGACCAGCCGAACCCGATGAGCCCGAAGCACAGGGCGGTGCCCATCAGGGTAAAGGTGACCGGGAAGCCGGCCATGAGCAGTATGGTCAAGGCCAGGAACATCCACGCGGGCAAAAACTCCATCAGGCGTTCTCCTCCTCAACGGTTTCGATCCCCATGATTTGCAACAGCGCATGCAGACCCATGGAGAGCCCCTGAAGTAAAAGGAGAGTGTAGCCTACGGTCATGGTTCCCTTAACGATAAATCGAAAAGGAATACCTCCGGGATCCGGGGAGCCTTCCAGCACGGAAAAGGAGTTACCCACGAACTTCCAGGATGTGACGATCACCAGGTAGCAGCTAGGAATTAAAAAGAAGATCACGCCGATGAGATTTATCCATGCCCGTCCCTTGGCGCTCAGCCGCTGGTAGATGATATCCACCCGCACATGGCCGTCGTGAAGCAGGGTGTAGCCGGAACCAATAAGAAAGATGAAGGCGAAGAGGTGCCACTCCAGCTCCTGGGTGAAAACAAAGCTGGTTTTAAACAGGTACCTCATGACCACATCGACAAAAACCACCAGCACCAGCAGCAGGCTGACCCAGGAGACCATACGGCCCACCGCCTCGTTGGTGCTGTCTATGGCACCGCTGAAAACCTTTAACAAATTGACCATGAACACCACCTGTGTAGAAAAACCAGCATGAACTCGATTTTCCGCGGTCCTAATACCACGTTCCGGATCGCCGGTTTCTCCAGCGTTGCTTATAGATAAATACTTTGAGTAGGAAGGGCTTTAATTCGTTATAATATACTGGTCATTATGTCAACATATAGAAAAATGAATCGGCTTCAGTTTCCGTCAAAACCGGCCTGACGCCTGTTGCCGGATTATCCCGGAAGGACTTTTCCTTGATAAAGGCTGAACGAACCGTTATGAATATACGCTCAAACCGCAATCCGGTACCTGCGGTGATAAAACAAAGGGGAAAGCATGGCGGACAATTCATACTGGGCGGACAGCTACGTACAGAAAAGATGCACGGCCGAGGATGCCATCGGACGCATCCGAAACGGCCAGCGGGTATTTATCGGCTCGTCCTGCGGAGAACCCCAGCACCTGGTCAAGACCCTGTCCGAGGCCGCTACCCGGTTCACCGATCTGGAAATCGTCCGGCTCATGTCACTGGAAACGGCGCCGCTTTCCCTCATCGCCGACCGTACGCGGGGGCAACGCCTGAATATTCGCTCCTTTTACATGGGATCGGCTAAATCCAAACACCTGGCCGAAAAAGCCCGGTTTCTCACACCGCTGAACCTTTCCGCCGTGCCCCGGCTGTTCAAAAGCCAGCGCCTGCCCATCCATGTGGCATTGATTCAGGCCACCCCACCCGATGATTTCGGCTGGATGAGCCTGGGGGTTTCCGTGGACATTACCCTGGCGGCGGCAAGCTCTGCCGACCTGGTCATTGTTCAGGTGAACCCGGAAATGCCCCGAGTACTGGGCCGCAGCTTCATCCACGTCAACGACGTCCACCTGGTGGTGGAAAAGCAGGAGCCCATCCTCACCCTGCCGCCTGGCCCCGAATCCGAGGCCGCGGACACCATCGCCCGGCTCATTGCCCGGCTCATCGAAGACGGCTCCACGCTTCAGATCAGCCCGGGCACCACCTCCCAAGCCACCATGATGACCCTGTGGGACAAAAACGACCTGGGCATTCACACCCAGTTCATGACCAATGAGATCATGCACCTGTTTGCCCGGGGGGTGATCACCAACCGCAGGAAGGGGCTAAACAACGGCAAAATGGTGGCCAGCAGCGCCATCGGACCGCCAAACCTCTACGAGTTCATCAATGACAACCCGGCGGTCGAATTTTATCCGTCCGATTACGTAAATGCCCTGGACGTCATCGCCGGCCACAACAAGATGGTTTCCCTGTCCGTGGCCATGGCCATGGACCTCACCGGTCAGGTGGCGGCCGATGCGTTAGCTTTCAACAATTTTTCCGGTGTCACGGGTATGCTGGACTTCGTTCGCGGTGCCTTTCAGTCCGAGGGGGGGCGGAGCATCATCATGCTGCCCGCCACTGCCGTGGGTGGAAAGAAAAGCCGAATCGTTCCGATGCTGGGCGATACCGCCGTAGTGGTACCCCGGGCCGACGTCCATTACGTGGCCACCGAATTCGGCGTGGTGAACCTGTTCGGCAAAAGCCTCCAGGAGCGGGCCACGGCCATGATCAGCATCGCCCACCCGGATTTTCGGGACGAACTGTTGCACCAGGCAAAGCAGATGAACCTGATAGGCGCCGAACGAACGCTGAAAGGCTCCCTGCACGGGGTTTATCCCCTTCGTCTGGAAGAGACACTGGAGATTGACGGAGAAACGGTAACCATCCGGCCGGCCAAACCCGTTGACGAACGGCGGATCCAGGAGCATTTTTATGCTCTGGACAAAAACGATATCGTCTCCCGCTTCTTTCACGAGAAGACCAGTTTCGTCCACGACGACGTGGGAGAGGTCTCCCAGGTGGATTACATCAAGAATCTCACCATCCTGGCGGTGGTTGGCGAGTTCGGCTTCGGCAAGGTAGTGGGCATCGGCGAATACCTGCTGGACCCGTCCTGCAACCTGGCCGAGGTGGCCTTCTCCGTCAGCGGCCCCTGGCAGGGAAAGGGGCTTGGCAAACGGATGATGAAAAAGCTCTTCGAAGGATCTCTGGACAACGGCATCGCCGGGTTTACCGCTTATACGGCGCCTGAAAACCAGGGAATGATCGGCCTGTTCAACAGCCTTCCGGCAAACGTGTCCACCACCCTGGAAGACGGCATGGTAGCACTGAGCTGCCGGTTTGATGACTTGAAAAGATAAATTAAGGAGTTATCCATGACCACCCATACAATCAAATTTCTCCCCCATAACCGGGAAATTACCGTTCAAGGGGGTGAAAACCTGATCCGGGCGGCCATGGAGGCCGGCGTTCACATCAACGCTTCCTGCGGGGGGGAGGGCGTCTGCGGCAAATGCCGGGTCATCGTGGAGGCCGGCGAAGTTGAAGGCGGCGTTAGCGAGCAGCTGAGTCCGGCCGATCGTGAGAAGGGCTACCGGCTGGCCTGCCGGTCGACGATCACCCACGATGTGGTTGTCCGTGTGCCTGTGGAATCGGCCATTGACGCCGGCGTCCTCAGCCAGCGCTACATCCCGCGGCGCACGGCCAGCATCCGCCAGATGGACCTCAACGATTTGAAGGAACAGGGGCTTTTCATCCCGCCGGTGGAAAAGATCACCATCGAATTGCCCGAGCCCGACAACCAGGACCACCTGCCCGACGTCACCCGGCTGGTGAGCCACCTGAAGCTCCACCACGACGAACACCGCTTGACCGTGAGCCTGCCGGTGATCCGAAAGATTCCCGATACGCTGCGAAAGGACGGGTTCCGGGTCACCGCCACCCTGGCCCGGCCGGTGATGGACAGCGGCAAAACCGAGATCATCAACGTCCAGCCCGGAGACACCGCTGACCGCAACTATGCCATCGCCATGGACATCGGTACCACCACCATCTACGGCCAGCTCATCGATCTGAAGAGCGGGGAGGTCCTGTCCGAACATGGTGAGTTCAACGGCCAGATCAGTTACGGTGAGGATGTGATCAGCCGGATTGTGTTTGCTGAAAAGGAGGGGGGGCTGGACCGGCTCCACAAGGTGGTGGGGGAAACCATTAACACCATCATCGGTAAAATCGTCCGACGGGCCAAGGTGGATCCGGATGACATTGCCGCCATCACCCTGGCAGGCAACACCACCATGACCCAGCTGCTGCTTCGGGTCAATCCCCGCTACATCCGACGCTCCCCATACGTACCGGCGTCCACCCTCTACCCTCCCATTCGGGCGGTGGATATAGGCCTGGATCTACGGGATCACGTCACGGCCCTGGTCTATCCGGCCGTTTCCAGCTACGTGGGCGGGGATATCGTGGCCGGAGTCATGGGGTCGGGTATGTATTTGAGTGACCGGCTGACCCTGTTCATGGACATCGGCACCAACGCAGAAATTGTCATCGGCAACCGGGACTGGCTCGCTTGCGCCGCCTGCAGTGCCGGACCGGCCTTCGAAGGCGGCGGCATCAAGTTCGGCATGCGGGCGGCCAAGGGCGCCATCGAAGATTTTTCCCTGGATCCGGCCACCTGGGAGCCCATGCTCATGACCATCGGAAACGTCCGGCCCAAAGGCATCTGCGGTTCGGGCTTGATCATCATGACCGCCGTCATGTTCGAACTGGGCCTGATCGACAACCTGGGCAAGTTCAACCGGGATCTGGGCACCCATCGCATCCGGGAGGATAACGGGGTGTGGGAATACGTATTGGCCTGGGCCGGGGAAACCCAGATCGACCGGGACCTCGCCCTTACCGAAATCGACATCGAAAACCTGATCCGGGCCAAGGGGGCCATCTACAGCGGCTGCATGACCCTGCTCACCGAAGTGGGGATGAGCATGCAGGATATCGACCGGATCATCCTGGCCGGCGGTTTCGGCAGCTACGTGGACCTGGAAAAGGCCATAACCATCGGGTTGCTGCCGGAAATCGAACCGGAAAAGGTGACCTTCATCGGAAACAGCTCCCTCCTGGGAGCCAAGATGAGCAGCCTGACCAACCGGATCCGCAAGGATGTGGTAGAGGTCACCCGTAGCATGACCAATTTCGAGTTGTCGGAAACCCCATCCTACATGGACAACTATGTAGCGGCCCTGTTTCTGCCGCACACGGATATAGCCCAGTTTCCCCGGCTCAAGGAGCGGATGGCTCAGCGGCGGCAAACGCCCTGAAATAAAAGTGTTAAAAAAGCATCGGGACGGGAAAAGAGATATTTTGGGTTCTTTTCCAATTTAGTTGGAGAAAAGGGTTCAAGGGGCCCAGGGGTCGAGGATATTTATACCCGATGTTAAGAAATTGGACCCGTTGCTCCAAACAAGCATATCGGCTATCGAACAGGATAGAACAGCATTGATATATCACTGGAATCCTTGACCCCTTGAACCCTCAGGATCACGCCAGCTCTCTTGGAGATGGTCCTTATTAAACTGTTCTAGTGGCAGATATTTCGGCGGCCTTTACCGGCCGCCGGCCACTGAAGACAATCTAGTAGAAAATTGGGATTCAGTCGCACTCATCTATTGACAAGTAAACCATCCAACATATAAGAATAATACTTGGTTTTTCGCCTTTGGGAAGCGGGAAGCCATCCTGGCCACAGTGGCCCTTTCGTCTTATTTTTACAAGTTGCTCTTCCAACAGACAAATAAGTCATTATTTGCTCACCAGAGGACTGTTTTGCCGATGCTGCGTAGCATAAACACGAGAAGTGACCATCACGCAAACCGCAACGGAATCCTATACCCGCCCATATCCTTCCCCGGCTTCTTATCTACCGCTGTAGATAATTCATATAGAAAATATTTTTACGAAAGGGGGCCTAAGATTTTCAGTTAGCTGCCGGGTTTCTGAACACCGGCAACAAGCAAACACGAACCACCGCAATGCTGTAGTTAACCTCAATCATTAACCGGAAGCTGATAAGGAGGTAACTTTGAGTTTCGAATTCTACAAGGAATCCTATGCAGGTACGATCAAGGCGATCTCCATCGGTAACCGAAAGTCGCCATGGAGATCTGGGATATGGCACCTGAAGAGTGGGCGGCAGCGGCACTGGAACCCTTCAAAGACGTAGTCTCCGACCCGGCCGCATGGGCAAAAAAATGTGTCGATGAGTACGGCGCCGAGATCATTGTGCTCCAGCTCAAAAGCACCGACCCCAACGACAAAGATGCCAGCCCGGCGGATGCGTCGGCCACGGTGAAAAAGGTGCTGGGTGTCATCGATGTTCCCCTGGTGGTCTGGGGTATCGCCAACCACGAAAAGGACGAGGCGGTCTTCAAACAGATCGCCGAGGACTGCCAGGATGTGCAGTTGACCCTCGGGCCCGTGGAAGACAAGAACCACAAAGGCATCGGCGCGGCGGCCATGGGCTACGGCCACGCCATCATCAGCTCGTCTCCCATCGATGTGAACCTGGCCAAGCAGGTCAACATCCTGCTGGAGAACCTGGGCATGCCCATGGATCGGGTGGTCATCGACCCCACCACCGGCGGTCTGGGCTACGGCCTGGAGTACAGCTACTCGGTCATGGAGCGGCTGAGAATGGCTGCCATGGCCCAGGGCGACGACAAGCTCCAGATGCCCCTCATCAACAACCTGGGGAACGAGATCTGGAAGTGCAAGGAAGCCAAACAGGGTGTGGACGAAGCCCCGACACTGGGTGATCCGGAAAAACGCGGCATCCTCATGGAGGCCGTGGGTGCCGTGACCTACCTGATGGCCGGCTCCGACATCCTGATCATGCGCCACCCCGAGTCTATCAGGCTGGTGAAGGCGTTCATCGATATCGCCATGGACGGCGGCAGCGCCGCTGACATCGCCCCCATCGCCAAACGGCTGGAAGGCGTATCCGTGGATCTGGCCGCCCTGGCACCGGCACCGGACCTGACCATCGAGGAAGAGAAGAAAGCCGCACCGGCCAAACCGGCCGCCGCACCCAAGGCCGCCGCCAAACCCGCCGCCGCACCCAAGGCCGCCGCCGCACCGGCACCCGAGAAAAAGGCCGAACCGGCTCCGGCTGCTGCCCCGGCCGCACCCAAGGTAGACGCAGAAGCGGATGCCAAAGCCAAGGCCGAAGCCGAGGCCGCCGCCAAGGCGAAGGCAGAGACCGATGCTAAGGCTAAAGCGGAAGCCGCAGCCAAAGCCGAAGAGGAAGCAAAGGCAAAGGTAGAGGCTGAAGCCAAAGCAAAAGCTGATGCTGAAGCCAAGGCTAAAGCCGAAGAGGTTGCCAAGCGTGAGGCCGAAGAAGATGCCTTGAGACAGCAGAGAGCAAAAGAACGTGAAGAGCGAACGGCAAAGGATGCCACAACCCAGGATAAAAAGGTTACAATGACGGCGGCCAAGACACAGAAATCCGCTTTATCTAAATTTAAGAAGATTAGAAGATAAGGCATCATGGGTATCACTAAAGGCTGAAGTTCAAAAACCCACTGTTGTTAAATTCAGTAACTAATAAGAGGAGGAACCTCTAATGGCAGAAATAACAAAGGCTAAGGTAGCCAAGGCTCCAAAACTGGCTGATCCGGTTGCATCTTCCATAGATGTAGCATCACAGGAGATGATAGCGCGTTCCCATGAACTCGGGGTTGAAACCATATTTGACAGAGCCCTGACCATGAAACAATGTGCCATAGGCGTCCAGGGCACGTGCTGTAAAAACTGTTCCATGGGACCCTGTCGTCTGCCTCTCCCCAAAGGCGGGATTGAAGGAGAAGACACAAGAAAAGGCCTTTGCGGCGCAACAGCTAACACTATCGCCGCCAGAAACTTTATCAGAATGATAGCCGGCGGCGCAGCAGCCCACTCTGACCATGGGCGCTGTGTTGCAGAAGTCTTTTTGGCTGCGGCACGAAAAGAGACGGAAGCTTATAAGGTAAAGGATATAGACAAACTGCTGGCCGTTGCTCAAGACCTTGGTGTTGCAACAACTGTTGAGGTGGACGGAGAGGAGCTGGACAGGGATATTGATGAAATTGCAGTTGAAACAGCAGAAACTGCATTGAACGAATGGGGCAAAGCTGAAGGAGAACTCCTGACCTTGAAAAAGGCGCCTGAAGCCCGTTATGAAATCTGGAAAAAACAGGGGGTGCTTCCGAGAAATATAGACCGGGAGATCGTGGAGATCATGCACCGCACCCATATGGGCGTTGATCAGGATTATAAAAACCTGATGAAACAGGGAACCCGGGCGGCCATTGCAGACGGGTGGGGCGGCTCCATGCTGGCCACCGATCTGCAGGATATTCTCTTTGGAACCCCTTATCCGGTCCAGTCTGAGGCCAACCTCGGCGTGATGAAGGAAGATCTTGTAAATCTCGTTATCCACGGCCATGAGCCTGTTTTGTCGGAAATGATCGTTGCCGTTGCCCAGAAGCAGGAGATGATCGATTATGCCAAAGCACAGGGTGCAAACGGGATCCAGCTCTCAGGGATCTGTTGTACAGCCAATGAACTGCTTCAGCGCCACGGCGTACCGTTGTGCGGAACCTTTTTGCAGCAGGAGCTGGCCATCATCACCGGCGCAGTCGATGCCATGGTGGTGGATATCCAGTGTATCATGCAGAACATTGCCAATGTTGCAAAATGCTTCCACACCAAGGTAATTACCACCCATCCCATCGCCAAAATGGAACAGGATAATGTGATCCATATCGAGTTTGACGAGCACCATGCCATAGAAGATGCCGAGCGGATCGTTAAACTGGCCTGTGACAATTTTAAAAATCGCGGTGCAGAGGTTATGATTCCGAAGCACAAAGCACCTGTCGTGGCCGGCTTTGGGGTTGAATCCACAGAGTATCATCTTGGGGGATCGTTCCGCGGTACTTACTATACCCTCAACGACAACATAATAAACGGACGCATCCGGGGTGTTGCCGGCGTTGTAGGATGCAATAACGCCAGAACAAGGCACAATTATGATCATATAACCATATGCAAGGAGCTGATTAAAAATGATGTGATTGTCCTTACCACCGGATGTACGGCAATCGCCTGCGCCATGGAAGGACTGTTGACACCGGAAGCCGCAGCGGTTCACTGCGGTGCAGGTTTGGCTGAAGTATGCGAAACCGTCGGTATTCCTCCTATTCTTCATCTGGGTTCTTGTGTGGACAACAGCCGGATTCTTCTGGCTGCAACAGCAGTGGTTAAGGCCGGAGGGCTGGGAAATGACATTGCTGATCTGCCGGCTGCGGGAAGCGCACCTGAATGGATGAGTGAAAAGGCGATCAGTATCGGCCATTATTTTGTCGCATCCGGTGTTTATACGGTTTTTAGTAACCTGCCCACAACGGGTGCCCCGGTGTTCAACGATTACATCTGCAAGGAGTTTGAAAAACTTTACGGGGGCATGTGGGGTGCTGAGCAGGATCCGATCAAGCATGCCCATCTGATGATTGCTCATATCGATAAAAAGCGCAAAGAGCTCGGTATCGACAAGGCAAGGGAAAGGGTCATGATGGATTTTGCCGATCGCCAGGCGCTTTAGTATAATCAAGATCATGTATTTTGAATGATAAAAAAACAAATCTGAAATCCTCAACGAAGGAGGAACAAAATGTCAAGATTGATCGCATTTGCTGCCATCCAGGGCGGCTATAAAGTTGTCTCACAGGCCGAAGGAGCGTATCAAAAAGCGCTTGCGACCTAAAGGTTGAAACCCTCGAAGACCTGCAGGAGCCCCTGGATATTGCACGGGGTCTTCTCCCCGCCCATATCAAAGGTAAAAACTGGCTTCCTTTCCTCGGTCCGCTTCTGGATGCAGGCATGGCCGGCATCATATCCTTTGAAGTGATAGAGGCTTTGAGATACCTGAATGAGCCTGATTTCTATATCCATGCCGAAGATCCGGATATCGAGGCGGGAAAACTCTGGACCGGCGCTGCAGACGATACCATCTTCAGAAAAAGAGGGGTCGAGTTCGTTGACGGCACCGCTCCCGGTTTTGCGGCAATAGTAGGCTCTGCCCCTGATCCGGAAACAGCCAAGATGATCATTGAAGATTACCAGCAAAGGGGTCTTTACATGTTCCTGGCTGCCAACCACAACGGAACCACCCTGGTCGAGCAGCTTATCGAAGCCGGCGTGCAGGTGGGGTGGAGTACACGAATCGCCTGCTTCGGCCCCGATATCTCTTCAGCAGTGTTTGCAGCAGGTTTTGCAAACCGCGTTGCAATGGCCTTCGGCGGGGTTCAGCCCGGTGATTATAAAAAGATTCTCATGTACAACAAAGAGCGCGTATTTGCATTTGTCAATGCCCTGGGCGATGTGGGAACCGAGTGGGGTGTTGCCGCCGCCGGCTGTGTCAACTGGGGATTCCCGACATTGGCCGACACCGACATTACCCAGATCTTGCCCACGGGTATCTGTACCTACGAGCATGTTGTATCCCCGATTGCCCATGATGAAATCTGCGCAAAGTCGGTTGAAGTCCGTGGCCTTAAAACCCTTGTATCCGACATCGAGATTCCGTGTGCCTTCGGTCCGGCCTACGAGGGTGAGCGGATCAGGGGTGCCGATCTACACTGCCAGACAGGCGGTGGCAAGACCCAGTGCACCGAACTTTGCAAGATGGCGGAGATGAACGAGATCGAGGACGCTAAGGTTGAGGTCATCGGCCCTGATATCGGTGATCTCAAAGAAGGTGATACGCTGCCGCTGGGTATTTATGCACAGGTAGCAGGCCGTGAATTCCAGACTGATTTCGAACCTATTATTGAACGTCAGGTTCATCATCTGGTGAACTACATTCAGGGTATAATGCATATCGGGCAGAGAGATATTTCCTGGATCAGGGTGGGCAAGGCCGCCGTAGAAAAAGGCTTCACCTTAAAGGACATTGGTGTTGTATTACATGCCAAGTTCCATCAGGATTTTGGCAATATCCTGGATAAGGTGCAGATCACCATGTACACCAAGGAAAAAGACGTTGATGCTCTTACCAAACGTGCAAGAGCTGAATACAAGAAAAGGGATGAGCGTGTTGAGAACATGACCGACGAAGATGTCGAAACCTACTACTCCTGCACGCTGTGCCAGAGTTTTGCCCCCAACCACGTCTGTTCGGTGAGCCCGGAAAGAACAGGCCTGTGCGGCGCCTACAACTGGATGGACTGCAAGGCTTCCTTCGAGATCAATCCCACCGGACCCAACCAGCCCATTGAAAAGGGCGAGTGTCTGGATCCGGTTATGGGGCAGTGGAAGGGTGTCAACGACTTTGTCTACAAGGCCTCACGCGGGGCGGTCACCCACTACAACTTCTACTCCCTGGTGGTCGATCCCATGACCACCTGCGGCTGCTGCGAGTGCATCGCCGCCATGCTGCCCTCCTGCAACGGCGTTATGACCGTGGGCCGGGATTATGCCGGTGAAACTCCCTGCGGCATGAAGTTTACCACCCTGGCCGGTGTCATGGGCGGTGGCGCTTCTTCGCCGGGTTTCGTTGGCCATTCCAAGTTCAACATTACCCAGGGCAAGTTTATCCTGGGTGATGGCGGGTTGCTGCGCATGGTCTGGATGCCCAAGATACTGAAGGAAGAAATCAAGGAGCGCATCGAAAAACGGGGCGCCGAAATGGGCGTACCGGATCTCTATAACATGATCGCTGACGAGACCGTGGGCCTCACCGAGGAGGAGATCCTGCCCTTCCTCCAGGAAAAAGGCCATCCGGCCCTGACCATGGATCCGCTCATTGGCTAACAGGCAAGACGACGGGGCGGGCTTCATCGCCCGCCCCGTACCACAGATGAACCGATTCCCCGGTCTTTTCGATCGGGTGAATTGCCCATACAGACAAGGAGAATAGTATGGCATTAACCGGTATTCAGATTTTTAAACTCCTGCCCAAGACCAACTGCAAGGAATGCGGGGTACCCACCTGTCTTGCCTTTGCCATGAACCTGGCATCCGGCAAGGCCGAGCTGGACGCCTGCCCCTACGTTTCCGATGAAGCGCGGGAAAAACTCTCCGAAGCCTCTGCACCGCCCATCCGCCCCATCGTGGTGGGCAAGGGCGTCCGCAAAGCTACCACCGGTGGAGAGACCGTTCAGTACCGCCATGAAAAAACCTTTTTCAACCCCACCCTGCTGGCGGCCCAGGTGGGCAGCGACATCGCGGCGGCAGACCTGGAAACCAAACTCAAAGGGTGGAACGCGCTGCAGTTCGAGCGCGTGGGCCTGAATCTGCGGCCGGAACTGGTGGCCGTGAAAGATGTCGGCGGCAGTGCCGACGCCTTTGCCGCCGTGGCCAAACAGGTGGCCGAAACGTCGGAATTCAATGTGATTTTGATGACCGAAGACGCCGAGGTGATGAAGGCCGGCGTGGCTGCCGCCGGCTTCAAGCGCCCACTGATGTATGCGGCCACCGAGGCCAATGTGGACGCCTTTGGCGCCATCGCCAAGGAGAACGACCTTCCCCTGGCCATCAGGGCCGATTCCATCGAGGGCCTGGTTCCCCTGTCGGACAAGCTCACCGGCATGGGTGTCAAAGACCTGGTGCTCGATCCCGGCTCACGGGAACCCAAACAGTGCCATCAAGATATGATCGCCATCCGCCGTTCCGCCCTGAAAGACCAGAATCGTACCGTGGGCTTTCCCACCATCGCCTTTCCCTGTGAAATGGCCGACAACCTGGATGTGGAGACCATGCTGGGCGCCATGTACGTAGCCAAGTATGGCGGCATCGTGGTGATGTCCGACTTTGCCGGTGAATCTCTGTTCCCGCTGCTGCTGGAACGTCTCAATATCTACACCGACCCGCAGCGGCCCATGACCGTCACCGAGGGCATCTACCCCATCAACAACCCCGACGAAAACTCGCGGGTGCTGGTTACTACCAACTTTGCCCTCACCTACTTCATCGTTTCCGGTGAGATCGAGGCCAGCAAAGTGCCCTCCTGGCTGCTTATCAAGGACTCCGAAGGGCTGTCCGTACTCACCGCCTGGGCGGCCGGCAAGTTCGCCGGCGACGACGTGGGCATGTTCGTGAAAAAGAGCGGCATCACCGACAAGATCAAACATCAGGAAATAGTCATCCCCGGCTATGCCGCCTCCATCGTGGGCGACGTGGAAGAGGAACTGCCCGGCTGGACCATTACCGTCGGTCCCCGGGAAGCAGCGCACATTCCCGGTTTCCTCAGAGCGTAACCGCTGTTTGATCTAACGGTCAGGGCCGAAAGGCGTCGAATATGCCGGTCCTGACCGTCGTTTCCTGGCCGGCACGCCGGCCATCATGTTGGCAATAGCGTCATCCGTGGCCGGAACACTGGCCGGAGCATGATGCCGAGAAAAAGAAAGGAAGGTCGTATGCTACTAATCGGCGAGAGTTTGAATGTCATTTCAACAAAGATCGGCCGCGCCTACAAGGAGCGGGATCCCAAGCCGATCCAGGAAGAGGCCCTTTTCCAGAAGGAAAAGCGAATGGACTATATCGAATATCGATGCCATAGAAGCGGCACTGAAGGTGATCAAGCAGATCCCCGACGGAACACCCCATATCGTCAACTCCATCATGTGCCGCCCCGAGCGCTACGAGCGCATGGTGCCCATCGCCGCCGAGTACAACGCGGACTTCATCGCCCTCATGTGGGGCCCCGAGGGCCTGCCCCGCGATGAAAACGAGCGCGCCGCCCTGTGCGTCGAACTGCTCTATTTCGCCAACGAAGCCGGCATCCCCAACGAGAAGATCTGGGTGGACGGCATCGTAACCCCGGTAAACATCCAGCAGCCCCAGGCCATCAGCCTCATGGAGTTCCAGCAGATGATTCCGGATATGTCCCCGGGGGCAAAAAGCACCTGCGGTCTTTCCAATATCTCCAACGGCCCCCCCGAACACCTGCGCCCCATCCTGAACCAGACCTTCATGGTCATGCTGGAAAAATGCGGCATGCTGTCCGTCATCTCCGATCCCAGGGATGAACAGCTGACCGCCATCGCCAAGGGTGAGCGCCAGGACATCGTGGACCTGATCTACGGCATGCTGGACGGCACCGACCCCGACCGCGCCAGTCTCTCCAAAGAGATGCTGGACTACGCCAAAACCGTGGATGTCATCCTCGGCAAAGCCCTGTACTCGGACTCCTGGCTGGAAATCTAAGCCTCGGGTGCATCTTTTCAAAATGAAAAAAGCCCCTTCCAGACTGGAAGGGGCTTTTTTTATTCAGGCAACTTTTCATTTTTCGGCTTGTAGCCGTGAGGTTTGGAAAAAACCGGCGCGGTTAAACGCTGGGTTTTTCTCGAATAGAGTTTGGCGCATGTGGGACAATACTGGTGATGATTCTTAACATCGGGATGTTCCTTGGCATGCTCCTGCTTCTCTACGTGCTGCAGGAACTTCGGTGTCGCAAACAGCCTCCCGCACATTTCACATCGCTCCAGCGGGTGGCGGCCAATCACTTCATCCCGGATCATGATGGTTCTCACATTGCCCTTATCCACCAATTGGATGGCCCCGGTGGGGCAGATATTGGCGCAGGTGCCGCACCCGATGCAGGTCCCCTCCTCCCGTGGCGCCACATAATTAATGCCCTTCCGCTTGACTATTTTCAACGCCTGCGCACCGATGATCTCCCGGCAAACCCGAACGCACAGGCGGCAACGGATGCAGCCGTCCGGAATCACCCCGGTGATCAAATTGAACTCCTCGCCGATCTCGATAATCCGCTGCGACCGAGGCGCCATCTTCAGGAGATTGCCGATGGCCAGATTCCGCATTTTGTAGATCATGGCGCTTTCGGTGACCACTTCCATCCCATCCCGGGTTTTGATGGCACAGGAGAGCTTGGTCGTTGGCGGCTCGTCTCCGACTCTTACCTCCACGACGCAGAGTTTACACGAGGCCGCCGGCGTCAACGCATGGTGAAAGCACATGCTCGGAATTTTGAATCCTTTTTCGGTCAGCACCGTCAGCAGCCTCACCCCTTTTTCGACTTCAAATTCCTGACCGTTAACCTTGATCTTCGCCATGGGTATTCTCCCTATTCTTTCAGCCTGCGCAGACAATCCTGGGGTAAGCGATGGGTGCCCTTATCGACCAGGCTCACTTCAACCAACGCATCCGGATCGTTGATTGCCGAATCCGGATCAGTGATGATGCCATGCAGCCCGACGAATTCGTCCATATAGTCCTGCCAGCTCTCATCTGTTGATTTTTTAAATATTTCGACCTTTTCACCTCTTCGAAACATGTTGACCTCCGTTGTTGCAGGTTAGCGTATCGGGATAATCTCCTCGTTATGCTTCTTGGCGGTCTTTTTACGGGCACATGCCATGCAGATCGCCCGTCCATCCACCACCGTGGCGATCCCTTTCAGCCGACGGGTGATATAGTCATGATATTTGGCAGGGCCCAGGGCGGTGCCGCACTGGGCGCAATACTCCAGCTTCAGGCGGTTCAATACGGTTCCGCACAGCGACAGAATTCGTTCTCCACCCACATCTTTGATCTGCATCGCGCCATTGGGGCAGTTTTCTGCACAGGCGCCACAGGTAATGCAGCGGTCAGCCGTATCTCTAAAATCGGTCTTAACCGGATGGTCAAAATCCAGGTAGCCAAGCTGAAGCGCATTAATTCCCATTTTGTCTCTACAGACATCCACACAGGCCCCACATCGGCGGCACACATCGCATCGCAGGCAGCGGCGGGCCTCTTCACGGACCTGGTTTTCCGAGTATCCCAACTCCACCTGTTGAAAGGTCACCCGTCTCCTGTTGTAGTTGAGCAGGCTCATTTCCGGTTTCTTCAGGTTCATTTTTGTGCTGGCCGGCACCTCCAGAAAATCGAGGCGGGCACGGCGTACCGGTACCGGCGGCATGCTCGGCTGTGGAATGCCTAAAAGGTAACGATCGATGGCCTGGGCAGCCTTTTTACCGCCGCCGATGGCCTCCACTACCGTTGCCGGCCCCAGCACGGCATCACCGGCGGAGAAAACCCCAGGCGTGGAGGTCTCCATGCAGGCGCGGTTGACATCAATGGTGTTGCGCCGGGTCCATTTCAGCCCGGTGAGGCTTTCCATACACTCATTGTCCACACGCTGGCCGATGGCGGGGATCACCACATCGGTTTCGATGGTATATTCGCTTCCCTCAATGGGCACCGGGTATTTACGGTCACTCCCCGCTTTGGCCACCAGTTCGGCTCTCAGGCAGCGAAGGCCGGTAACGCGGCCGTTTTCACCGATGATTTTCACCGGAACGGTGAGAAACGACATGGCAATATCTTCTTCTTCGGCCTGCTCGACCTCTTCCGGATCAGCCGGCATCTCTGAGTGGGTTCGGCGATAGGCGATCGTCACCTCTTCACATCCCAGCCGGACGCAGGTTCTGGCCGCATCGATGGCCACGTTGCCGCCACCGATGATCACCACCCGCTTGCCCGGGGCATGGCGCTCACCGAGGGCGACATTTTTTAAGATGTCGATGGCATCCAGCACCTGGGGGTAGTCGTTTTCCCCTGGAATGCCTAAATGGTAAGGTTTATGGGCACCGATGGTGAAGAGAAAGGCTTCATACCCTTCGTCTTTAAGCTGCTGAAGGGTGATGTCCGTGCCGAATCGCGTATTATAGGCAAAAGTCACGCCCAGATCTTCGATCATGGCGACCTCCCGATCGATCACCTCCCGGGGCAGGCGGTATCGGGGAATGCCCACCATCATCATACCGCCGGCCACCGGCAGCGCTTCAAACACCTTCACCGTGTACCCTTTCAGCGCCAGATAATAGGCCGCACTCATACCGGCCGGACCGGCACCGATTACGGCCACCTTTTTACCTTGATCAGGTGCCTTCTCGGGATTCTTGTATTGCCGGTCCGACATGGCCCGTTCGGCGGCATACGCCTTTAGAAATTTGATCGAAATCGGCGTATCTATTCTTGCTCGGACACACATGAATTCACAGGGGCGGGTGCAGACCAGTCCGCACACCCATGGAAACGGGTTATCCTTGCGGATGATATCGATGGCCTCTGCATCACGGCCCATACCGATCAGGGTCACATAGGAGGGGACATCGATACCTGCCGGACAGGCCGTCTGACAGGGCGCCGGTGCCAGGAGAATGCACTCCCCGGTGGTACAATTATGCGTTTTCACGTGACTGGCAAAGGTTTCCGCGTTTTCCTGAATGGTGGATTGCACAAACTTGCCGGTTTCCATACTCACGGCGTCGGACCCCTTTTCCACCAGTTCCCGGGCCAGGTCGTCGATGGCGGACAAATGATCGTCCCCGGCCCGTCCCCAGGCAATGTCATCTGTCAGTACCAGAATCTCTTCGGCGAGCCGGCGGCAATATGGATCCACCAGGCGGTTGGCATCAAGCGTCTCTTTCAATTGGACAATAGCGCTGTGTACCGGACATTTTCCAGCGATCATAGCAGGTTACCTCATTTGTTGGACTCGGGGCCACCGGATACCTCCGGCATCCACTCATCGTAAAACCGAAGGATCGGAAAACAGCCCGTTCAGAATCTCATGGCATTATTGCGCAGCTTCCAACCGGGCATGTCTTTCTCGTTTGATGGGATTGATATTTTCGGCCACATCGAAATGGAGACAGCCGGTGGTGCATACCGCTACACACGCCGGTTCCAAGCCGGCATCCAGTCGGTCCATGCACAGATCACACTTGACCACCCGGCCGCGACTGGGGTCCCATTGGGGTGCACCCCATGGACATGCCGAAATACAGCTTTTGCACCCGACGCACAGGTCATGATTGACAAATACGATCCCGTCCTTGGCTCTGCGCTGCATGGCCCCTGCCGGACAGGCCTCGATGCACCAGGGTTTCTCACAGTGAAAGCAACCCACATAGATATAGGCCGCTTCCGGCTGTCCGTTCACCATCCTGGGCCCCACTTCTATAATCTCGCAGAGTTTCGGCCCAACCGGCAGCGATTTATTGCTTTTGCATTGAATTTCACAGGAGTGGCATCCGATGCATTTGTCCGTGTCCTGATAGAGATGATATTTGCTCATTAGGCTTTTCGACTCCTTCATGCGGGGTAAAGCGGATAGGGCCGCATCCAAAATAAAGAAAAGGTTATTCCCTCAAACAACAAAGGGCATGGCGCCGCCCCCAAAGGGGACATTGACCGGCGAGGGGCGCTCTTTGTTCTTAACGCATTCCGGGCAGATATAATCCACCAGTTCCAGTCCTTTTGTTTTGTATGCCCGCTCATTGATGCGATCCAAATATTTTTTAGGGGCAAAGGGACGGCCGCACTCAGTGCACTTCTCCAACTTGAATCGGGCGATGACCTGCCCCCACGTGTAAATTTTTCGCTCATCACCCCGATCCTCGATCCGAATCGCACCGGTCGGGCAAACCTGGGCACAGGATCCGCACCCGATGCAGTATTCCGACAATCGTTCAAAATCCGTGGTCACCTTCCGGTCATAGCCCCGGTTGACCCAGCACAGGGCATAGGCGCCGATTTTATCCCGGCAGACCCGAACACATCGCCCACACCGCACGCAATCGTCTTCTTCACCGGTTCGGAAACGGCTGGTGGCGACGCCGCATTTACCGGCAAGGTCCAGCAGTTCTTTACTGTAAGGGGAGCGCCCCAGCAGCAGCTCGATAATCAGGCGGCGATCTCTACGAATCCGCTTGGTTTCGGTCTCCACAATCAGGCCCTCTTTAACTTCCTGAATACAGGATACACGGATAGAATGCCGGATGGCTCCGCTGACTTCAACGATGCAAAGCCGGCAGGTGCCTTCGGGTTCCAGGGCTTCATGATGACAAAGCGTGGGGATAAAAATCCCTTCGTTTTTAGCCGCCTCCAGTACGGTCATCCCTTCCGGAGCCTGAATCTCACGGCCGTTGATTGTCAGATTGACCAGTGTTGCCATGGATAATCTCCTATCCTTTCTGGACCGCGTCGAACTTGCACCCTTCGTAGCATACGCGGCATTTGACGCATTTTTCCTGATCGATATAATGCGGTTCTTTCTTCTCGCCGGATATGGCACCGGTGGGACAGTTTCTCGCGCAAATGGTGCATCCGGTGCATTTTGCCTCGTCGATGGTAAAGGTGGTGAGTGCCTTGCACACCCCGGCCGGACATTTCTTGTTTACAATATGGGCCTCATACTCTTCGCGGAAGTACTGCAATGTGGACAGCACGGAATTAGGGGCACTGGTGCCCAATGCGCAGAGCGAGGCATCCTGCATCATCAGGGAAAGTTCTTCCAGCATGTCGATGTGCTCGGGTGTTCCTTTTCCTTCGGTGATCTCCGTGAGCAGTCTCACCATCTGGGCCGTCCCTTCCCGGCATGGGGTGCATTGGCCGCAGCCCTCGTCTTTGCAGAACTGCAGAAAATATTTGGCCATATCCACCATGCAGGTGTCCTCATCCAGGACGATCATGCCTCCGGAACCCATCATGGATCCGGCCTTGCTCAGGTTCTCGTAGTCCACCGGCATATCCAGGTGGCTGGCCGGAATACAACCTCCGGAAGGGCCACCGGTCTGGACCGCCTTGAAGGCTTTTTTCTTGGGGATCCCACCACCGATCTTGTAGATGATGTCCCTTAGCGGAATACCCATGGGCACTTCCACCAAACCGGTATTGTTGATTTTGCCGACCAGGGAAAAAATTTTGGTTCCCTTGCTGGTCTCCGTGCCGATACCCGCGTACCACTGGGCGCCCTTATCGATAATCAGCGGAACATTGGCCCAGGTTTCCACGTTGTTCAGATTGCTGGGTTTGCCCCACAGGCCCCTGTCCGTGGTATGGACGTATTTGGGTCGCGGTTCACCGGCCCGATCTTCAATGGAGGTCATCAGGGCCGTGGACTCTCCGCAGACAAAGGCACCGGCACCCAACACGACCTTGATTTCGAAGTTGACATCCGTCCCGAAGATTTTTTCTCCAAGAAAATGATGCTCCCGGGCCTGATCCAACGCCATGCGCAGCCGCGCCACCGCCAGCGGATACTCCGCACGAATGTAAACATAGCCCTCCTCAGAGCCGATGGCATGGGCACCGATGATCATTCCCTCGATGACGGCGTGGGGATTACCCTCGACGATGGATCGGTCCATAAAGGCCCCCGGATCCCCCTCGTCCGCGTTGCACAACACATATTTTATCGTTCCGGGTGCCCGGCGGCAACTCTCCCACTTGATGCCAGCGGGGAACCCACCGCCACCCCTTCCCCGCAATCCGGACGCCTTGATGTCGGCAATGATCTGTTCCGGATCCATTTTCAGGGCTTTGCGTACCGCATGGTAACCGCCGGCGTCCATGTACTCGTCGATGGATTCGGGATCGATCTGTCCGCAGTTGGCCAGCACCAGCTTTTTCTGCAGGCTGTGAAAATCATGGTAGTCTTTTTTGACCAGCCATTTGGACACCGGCTTGCCGCCGATAATATGTTCCTCCACAATCTTGATCGCTTTTTCCGGCGTAACGAACTGGTATGTCTCGGTCTGGCCATTGACGGCGACATCCACGAGCACATCTTTGGCACAAAACCCGCGGCACCCAACCTTGTGGGTTCTCGGGGTAAATTTGGCATCCAGACTCTTTTCCGTGAAAGCCGACTGAAAGGCCTCGATAACTTTGTATCCACCGGCGGCAACACCACCGGTGCCTGTGCAGATACTGACAACGATATCCTTGCTTGCTTTTTTCGCCATAGTGAGAACCCCGGTCTATCCGTTTTCAGACGATTCGTGTTGTTTCAAAATGGTCGAGACCTGTTTCGGTTTAACCTGCCCGTAGGTTTCTTCATTGACAACCACTGCCGGGGCCAGGCTGCAGGCACCGATGCACCGCACCTCTTCCAGGGAAAAATTCATATCGTCGGTACTTTCTCCGATGTCGATATTCAATTTCTCCCGGAGTGCGTCCATCACCTTTCCAGCCCCTTTGACGTGGCAGGCCGTACCCAGGCAGACGGATATCACGTTTTTCCCTTTGGGCTCTAAGCTGAACCGGTTATAGAAATTGACGATACTGTAAATCTGGGTGATGGGTATCTGGGTTCGTTTGGAGATATACCGCAGCTCTTCTTCCGGAAGGTAACTGTAGCGGTTCTGCACTTCGTGGAGAATCCCGATCAGATTTCCCTTGACGCCCTGGAACTTTTCCAGGATTTCATTAACACCGGCCACATCCATGGTTCGACTCCTTGTTGGTCTCTATCCCCATCCATTAAGAGCACCCGGTCGTTGCCGGTATGCTACTGTGGAACGAAATACGTATTCGGTAACCATCTCGTGTCCATCCAGAAACGATGATTTTTGTTCAAGATCAAGGCATGCGAAAAAAAATAACCACAGGCATATGGTTGATATTCCGAGGATTATTTTTTGAGCATAACGAAGATATTGGGCAAAAAGACCGTTTATGGACGGACACGAACTATCTCAGTGGTGCCATAGCCCGGGCATACCGATCACGCTTGGTCTGCGGGATATGCTCCGCCAGGTCAAACTTCAGACAATGGGTGGTACAGGCGGTCACGCATGCCGGTTGAAGCCCGGCATCGATCCGGTCCATGCAATAGTCGCATTTGACCACCTTGCCCTTTTCCGGATCCCACTGGGGCGCCCCCCAGGGACAGGCGGAAATGCAGGTTTTACAGCCAACACAGAGGTTATGATCCACATATACGATGCCGTCCTTTTCTCGCCTTGTCATGGCACCTGTGGGGCAGGCCGCCACACACCAGGGATTCTGGCAGTGAAAACAAGGCATGAAGATATAGGAGGCCCGCGGTATATTGTCGATCAGTTGCGGACCGACCTCAACAATCTGACAGAGCCGGGGGCCGGGGGGCAACGATTTATTGGTTTTGCATTGAATCTCACAGGCGTGGCAGCCGATGCATTTTTTCGTATCCTGAATCAGGTAATATTTACTCATTCAATCCTCCTAAAAATTGAGCGGGACCGAAAGCGGTATCGGAGCAGGGGCCGATGGGGCATAAATCTTCCATAGCCTTTTCTTCCTGTATCACCGCACTCAGGTCGACTATACCGGCTTGACGGTCACAAATGTTTCATGCAAGGCCGGACTGCCACCGATCATATCGGAAACATTCTTCATCAATGCGGCATCATTTACCCCTTTGTTGTAAGAGCGGGTGGCCGACTCGGCCTCATGGCCAAAACCATGGAGCATGAATACGCTTTCCGGATGGATCAGATTGGTCACATAGGCCTTGATGACACCGGTTCCATGTTCGGAAAAAACCTCGACCATATCTCCGTTTTTAATGCCCAACACGGCCGCTTTTTTGTCGTTAATCCAGAGAACATTTTCCGAACAGATCTCGTTCAGATAGGGATTGTTTTGAGTCGATACATGGGTGTGCAGCGCGTTCCGCCCTGTCGACAGTCGGAACTGTCCCTCGGGGGGCGACGGCATGGGCTCATATTCGGGAAAGGATTCAAACCCGGCATCTTCCAGCAGGGACGATTTAAATTCGATTTTGCCGGAGGGGGTCTTGAACTTTATCCCGTCGGCCCGGTCCCAGAAGATCTTTTTACTTCCGTAGGCAACGCTGCCTTTGGCATTGAAATCTTCCCGTGTAAAGCCCGTCCCCTCCAACTGCCACTTCACAAGGTCTTCCATGGATTCGTAGGGGAAATAGTCGCCGATACCGATCCGTTCACCGACCTGTTTGAGGATAATGGCACCCTCCCGGGTATCGTACCTGGGGGGGACCACCTGTTGACGCAGGAACATCTGGGGTTTGAGGCCGTTGGCCTGCTGGACGCAGTCGGTTCGTTCCAGGTAGGTGGACTCGGGAAGGATGACATCACTGTACCAGGCGATATCGCTGTAATTGATATCGATAGTGACAATGAGATCAAGCTCTTTCAGGGCTTTTTTTGTAAAATTGGTGTCGTTGATGGACATGAGTGGATCGAACCGGTAGGCAATCAATGCTTTTACGGGATAGGGGTCTTTGTTGAGAATGGCAAAAGGCAGCATCTGCCCCACGCCGTGGGCAGGATCGGGAAGGGGAAAGTCCGGTGTTCCCACCTTGTCGAACCGCGGGACGCCGATGCTCGGAAATTTTTGCTCGGTCAGCTTCCGGGCCGGCTTGCCCCCCTCTTCACCGGGGCCTTTTTTAATGAAAAACCCGCCTTTAGCCTCCATGCTTCCCAACAACGCGTTGAGGATCATGATGGAACGGCGCATGTAGATTTCGTTGGTATGGTTGGCGCCGCGGTAACCGAAATGAAAAATCACATGGGGGGCGTCCTGGCTGATCTCCTGGGCGAGGGTTTCGATTTCATGGGCCGCGATACCGGTCTCCTTTTCGGCCCACTCAGGCGTATACTCCCCGACAAACTCCTGGAGTTCGCTCAAACCGACCACCCAACGATCCACGTAGGCATCATCGTAGAACCGGTCTCTGAGGATCACATGAATCAGGGCATAGTTCAGGGCCAGATCGGTGCCCGGCCGGATCATCCAGTATCGTTGGGATTTGGTGGCGGTTTTGGTCACCCTGGGGTCGATGTATGTCATTTTAGCCCCATTCTCCAGGGCATCCATCAGGTTGTTGACTTCTTTGACGGCAATGGCCTCAAATATATTGCGCCCATACAGGACGATCTGCTTACAGTTCTTGTAGTCCATGCTCATCTGAGCATCGGTATAGCCAAATAGAGACCGACAGGCGGTATTCACCGATCCCTTGCACAGCGCATCATGGGTGAAATGGTTGGGGGATTTGATGGCCTTTAAAAAGGTCTTGCTCACATGGGTGGCCAGCTGGGTCCGTTCCCCAAGCACCACGCTGTGGCCGCCGTACTTGTCGATAACCCCTTTGAGCTTGCCGCCCACATAATCCAGGGCTTCATCCCAACTGGCTTTTCGCCAGTGGCCGCCGCCTCTTTCCCCCACCCGAATCATTGGCGACTTCACCCGTTCATTGTCGTACAGCAGGGCGATGCCGGCGGCGCCACGAGGACACAGGCTCCCATCCATACCAGGCACGTGTGGGTTGCCTTCGATCCATTTTACCTGGCCGTCTTTCACAATGACCTTGATGGGACATCTCACCGAACACATGAAACAGAGCGTAAATACTTCTTTTTCCATTATAATCCTCCAACATGGTGATCCGCCAAGTGGCGTTAATATTCCTTCCGAACAAGAATCGGCCTTTTGCAACTCAGAGCAATAAGCATACCAGAAAAATTCACACGCGAGAACAAAATAAAAATATCCAATACCATAAAAAATAATTATTTTTTCAGCATGTTAAAAAATATATGAACATGGCGGGGGTTAATCTTGGTTACTCTTTTTTTAAACCCAAAGCGCTTATTTTTTTATGCACTGAAATATTTTTATTGCTTTCCTTTCCTTTGTTATAATTAATATAATCAAATGGATAATTTCATAGCAACAAAAAAACTGCGCTTTAATTACTTGCACAGGTGGATTTTATTGCATGGAAACTGACACGCGCATTTGACCAATAAACATATACAACTGTTATTGTTATGATTTTTTTTAAGTTGCCAACATGTTGCATCGCTTTACCAAGGTAAAATGCCCATGGCATGCAACTTGCTCGATACCGGACAACCATTTTATTTCACATGACTGGATGCATTGTCCATAGGAAGGAACCTGATGAGAAAAGTTTTTGTCCATATCGTATGCGCACTGCCGACCATACAGTCTTTTGGCTGGAGCATGCTTTCCGGTATAATCGGTACACTGATTCTCGCTGGCTTTTTCAGCGGCATCATGAGCCTGGAAACCCTGTCCATGCTGCTCCCCTTGATTGTGGGAGTTAATGCAGCCATCTCCGGTTATATGCTGATCGAACGCGCCGAGGATGAAATTATACGAAAAAAGACCATGTCCGCTGCTGTGGGAATGATGGTGGCACTACTGTCTTTTGCATCGATCAATACCCTGTGCTTTCAGATGGGTGGTTTTTTTCTGATGTCCGGTTCCCAGGCGCTGGCTGCAACCATCATCGGCATCATCGGCGGATGGTCCGGCGGGATTCTGGCTGTAAAATATAGAGAACTCAAAGCGAAGGTACCCGCCCTTTGATGGCTTTTTGCTACTGCCTAAATTAAGCGATTAGCAGTTAGCTTTTTAGCAATTAGCACAATAATTTCAATATATTGCCAAAGGTCATCATTCCACCCAATGGGCGAAAATCGCATTACTGGTAAACGCCTGAAATATTGGAGCTAACCGCTAATTGCTAAGGGCTAATCGCTCATCTTAGGTTAAAATAAATGTGGAAAGGGGGGAGACAACGAAGGGTAACCCGAACCGCTTATCGCAAAGGGTTCGCGCTCAGATTTGGTTCAGGTTTGGCTGATCCGAGAGAGCAAAGCCGCAGGAATAGCGTGCTATTTCGAGGATTTTGGGAGTGAGGTATCAGCCAAAGATGGGCTGAAGCTGAGATGTAAAAATGTGAAGTTATTTTTGAGTGAGCCCAAAGGTGTTGCGCTTCTTTTTGTATAACGTGCCTGACAGGAAGGCAAATTTAAATTTTCTAAGAGGAGGTTGATAATGAAGAAAGCATTACTCCCGGCTATTATGATAGCAGTAATAGCTGTTTTCGCGGTAACCGGTATCTGCAGCGCCGCTGCCACCATTTCCTCGACCGAATATAAGGCGGGGGATGTGGTGTCCATCGAAGGCACGATCCCACCCGGCCAGGATCTGTACTTGACCATTGCACAGCAAGAAAGGTTTGCTCCCCAAGACACCAACGGTGTTCATGAAATCAAACGGTTAAAAAAAGACCAGAAGAAGGCGAATTTTAACGCAGACACGTCTATTGCGCCCCTTTATTATATCGTAACCAACAATCCCGATGTATTCGGCACGGTGGGGAAAAAGAAATTTGGCGGCCCGTCGGTTCTCCTGGGAAAAGGCAACGGGATCTATTCCACCACCATGTTCTACCTGAAAAAGAAGTTCGATGAACTCGATGCAACGGCAAAATCCATGCTGGGACCCATCCAGACCGAGGATCAGTGGAACTTCTTTCGGTATAGCCATGAAAGCAGCTACGGCATCAACACCATTGTAAAAGAGGGGAGCCGGGTCGGAAAAGTGGTCATTTTTGCCCGCAGTGTCATCACGGACCACAACACCAGCGGCAAATACTGGGATAAGGGGACAACGATCAATCTTGACAAAGCCACCGGTAATTTCAAGGTATCGTTTAAATCTTTTCGCCATACCCCCCCGGACACCGCCTTTGACGTCTATGTAAACGGGGAGAAAGGCGGTTCTTACAACATCACCGGCAACGGGTACTGGCTGAACAAAGGGTTCCGTTATATGAACCCGTTGTGGATCGTGATCGGCGCCATTCTCGTGGGGACCTACTTCTCCATGATCGGTGCCGCCGGCGGCATGCTCATGGCCGCCTTTCAGGTCTTGGTGGTCAATACCATGGGACCGGTGGGGATCAATGCGGCCAACGTTTTGAAACCGTCAAACATGGCCCTGACCCTCTTCTCTCCCCTGGGCTCTTTTTACCGGTATGCAAAAATAGAAAAACGGGTGGCTTGGCCGATTGGCCTCTCCTTTGGCGTGGGAATTTTTATCGGGTCCATATGGCTCGGTAAATATGTCTCCGCATTGCTTCCCATGAAAGCATACAAGGAGTGGCTGGCCGTCCTGGTGGTGCTCATGGGGATTAAAACCCTCATGGAAATGCGGCCTGCCGCCATGAACAAGCGGAAAAACATCAAGGCAATGACCAAAAAGTTCAACGAGGCCGTTGCCAAAGCCAAAGCCGAAGGCACAGCCGTTGAAATGGGACGTATCGAACCGATAAAAACCGGTATAACCGATTATCGGTTTAAATTCTGGGGAGAAGAATTCAGGATCAACCCGCTGCTCTTTGCCATCCTCGGTGTGGCAATTGGTGTGGTATCCAGATCCTTCGGCATCGGCGGTGGTTTTCTGCTGGTACCGGCCATGACGACCCTTGGCGCCCTTCCCATGTATGTGGCCGTTCCCATCTCGCTGATCGGCACCTGCTTCTCGAGTATCGGTTCCTTCATAGGATACCTGATGGTGGGCTACCTGCCGGACATGACCCTTGCCATTTCCATCATCATCGGTGGTTTTGCAGGCGGCATGCTGGGCAGCCGGGCACAAAAGCTCTTCAGCGAGAAAACACTGAAGATCGTGCTGGCTCTTCCCCCGTTTTTTTTCCACGAAAAAGTTTGGATCATCGTCAAAAGAGTTGGCCTGATCCTGAGGATTCAAGGGGTCAAGGATTCGAGGATTCAAGTGATATATGAATGATTTCTTAGACATTGCATGGGCTAAAATTATTGCCGGGTTGGACGCTATCGTGGCGATGATGAATCACGTCCTTGCGCCGCTCAACCATCGCCTCGGCCCTGCAATGGTGATTTTTCTGCTGGTGGTTGTGCTGGTCTCCGTTTCCAAACTCCTGGCCAAAGGCTATACTACAAAACGATACGTTGCGCTGAAAAAGAATTATGAGCACTGGTTTGAATTGCGAAGGGAAGCACTAGCCTGCGAAGACCGTGAGAAGGGTAAGGCCCTGGCAAAGAACATCGATCAGGCCCAACTCAATAAAGCTTACTATGACTACTTTTTTGAGGGGTTTTTAAAAAGCATCATCACCTCTATCCTGCCGATCCTTCTTGTAGCGGCTTATGTAAATATAACCTATGCCCCTGAAAACTTGATACAACACTTTGGTCGGGAATATATCTTTAAATTCTCCCGTTCGGGCAGCGATCCTATCGTAATAAGCGCTTTTTTCTGGTTTGTGATATCCCTTTTCCTGGTTCACTTGGCATGGTTTGCTGCCGGCGTCATCATAAAAAGGGGTATCAGAAAAAAGAAAACCATATCTAACCTTGTGGGTTCGATCATCTTGCTGGTGCTTGTTTCGGCTGGCCCGGCCCTGGCCACCCAGGGACATGGGGGCATCGAAGGGGTGTGGGTCCACCAGTTCGGCCACGTGTTCTTCCTCTCTTCAATGATTCTCCTGATTTACTGGCTCCGTCAGGCGGGGCTGGTGAAAGTACCCGGATGGCGCTACATCCAGTATACCGCCATCTTTTTCATCCTCTGGAATCTGGACGCCATGCTGGTTCACTTTCTCGACGAACAGATCCTTGCCGTCGAAGTAAAAAAGCTCGGCGGATGGCAGATCCGAATTGATGCAGCAGGTAACCACGGTTGGCTGGCGGCCATCTATTATATGTTAAAGCTTGATCATCTGTTTTGCGTCCCCGCCATGGCCTGCCTGTGGCTCGGACTGCGTCACATGATCAAGGATGTCCGACCCGCCGTCGACCGTGAGGTAAGCCGGCGATGACCATCTCCCTGATTCCCATCTTCTTGGTTGACGTGATCGGATGTGTCCTGATGATCGTCTTCGCCTTTCTCAGTTTCGGGCTGAGCCTGCGCTTTAAAAAGAAAGATCCCAACAACATCATCGTCACCTATCTGTTGTGGGTGTGTCTGGCCCTGTTCATTTTCGCCATCTCCCGGTCTGCCGGTCACCTGCTGAAACAGTTTTTTCTGATATCCGACCGCAGGGACCTGTGGGCCGCCGTCCAGCCCTTTTCCGGTGCCACCAATACGTTCACCTTCATCGTGGTGGCCTCGGTGACCCTTTTTTTCGAACGGACCTGGGCCATTTACGGCACCATTTTGAATGATCGCCAGGCCCTGCAGACCGCCCATGAAGAACTGCTTTACCTCAACCAGAACCTGGAGCAGCTGGTTGAAAAACGCACCGAGGCACTGGCCATTTCAGAGCAGAAATACCGGCGGATTTTCGAGGTTTCCAAAGACATGATCCTGGTGACGCGAACCGATGGCCGGATCATCAACCTCAACCCGGCAGGCAAACAGTTGGTGGGACTGCACGGCCCTGGTAACGGCAATGTCGAGGGACGGTTTTTTCAGGATTTTCTATCCAATCCCGAAGACTGGGGCGCCATCAGCCGACACATCAAGAACCAGGGCTTTATTTCCAGCGAGGAATTTGATCTGATATTAGAAGGCGGCGCCCGGCGCCGGGCACTGCTTTCCGGCAGCCTGGCCAAGAGCCCATCCGAGGAGGGGGAAACCATCCACTTTCTGATCAAGGACATCGAGCAGCGCCGACTCATGCAAAAACAGATGGCCCAGGCGGACAAACTGGCCTCCATCGGTGAACTCTCCTCCGGAATCGGTCACGAGATCAACAATCCGTTGGGAATCATTTTAGGCTACACCCAGCTTCTGCTGCGTGGTGAGGTCCCTCAGTCTGACCGTTATAATGACCTGAAAACCATTGAAAAGCACGTCCAGTCCTGCAAGGCCATCGTGGAAGACCTGCTCAACTTTTCCCGGACCTCCAGCCCCCAGAAGGAGAATCTGGACATCCATGCCGTCATCGACGATGTGATCGGTTTCGTGCGCCACCACAGCAACCTGGAAAACATTCAGATCGAAACCATTTTCGCGCCCAAACTTCCACCGGTGCTCATGGATGAGAAAAAGATCAAGCAGGTGCTCATCAACCTGTTGATGAACGCCATCTATGCGGTGGAGCGGAAAGGCGCCATTAACATTACCACGGGTCTTAATAAGGCGGCCAGCCGGGTCACGGTGGAGGTGTCGGATACCGGGCATGGCATCGAAGAAGAAGACCTGCCACGGATCTTCGACCCCTTTTTCACCACCAAACCCACCGGCGAAGGCACAGGCCTTGGGCTTTCGGTCAGCTACGGCATCATCAAGGGTCATGGCGGTAACATTACAGTAAAAAGTGAGGCCGGCCAGGGAGCCGACTTTACCCTGTCCCTGCCCGTCACGCCCCTGCTTTAAGGGAGATAAACCATGGCACAGAATCTTCTCATCGTCGACGACGAACCAGACATGCTCACCCTGCTGAAGCGGAGTCTGGAGCCCGAACTGGAATGCCGGGTGGATACCGCATCCTCCGGGGAAGCCGCCCTGGAAATGATTCACGACACCGACTACGACCTGGTGCTGGCAGACATCAAAATGCCAGGCATCAGCGGACTGGAGGTGCTCGAACAGGTTAAAGCCGACCGGGGCGAAGAGATTACGGTGGTGATGATGACCGCATACGGGCACATCGAGATGGCCGTGAAGGCCATGAAGCGGGGGGCTTATGACTTCATCACCAAGCCCTTCGATCACGAGACACTGGTCATGCGGCTGGAAAAGGCTTTCGAGCGCAGCCGCCTGCTCAAGGAAAATTTGAGGCTGTCCCACGAGTGCCGGTCCACGGAAATGTTCCAGAAACTGGTGGGCAAAAGCCCCAAGATGCAGCGGGTCTATGAAACCATCCAAATGGTTTCAAAAAACGACCTGACTGTGCTGATCACCGGCGAGTCGGGGACGGGCAAGGACCTGACCGCCCGGGCGGTGCACGCCTTGAGCAACCGGAGCAAACGCCCCTTTATCGCCGTGAACTGCCCCACCTTACCGGAGCATATTCTGGAAAGCGAACTGTTCGGATACAAAAAAGGGGCGTTTACCCATGCCACCCGGGACAAAAAAGGCCTGTTCCAGGAGGCGCACACCGGCACGATCTTCCTGGATGAAATCGGGGACATCACCCCCACCATACAGACCAAACTGCTGCGGGTGCTGCAGGAAAAGGAGATCAAACCCCTGGGTGACGCCCGGGCCATCCAGGTGGACGTGCGGATCATCGCTTCCACCAACCAGCCATTGTCGGAAAAAATCAAAGCGGGGGAGTTCCGCGAGGATTTCTTCTATCGGCTTAACGTCCTGCCCATCAAACTGCCGCCGCTTCGTGAACGCCCCGAGGACATCCCCCTGATCGCCAATCACCTGCTGGAAAAACACTGCACCAAACTGGATAAGTCCCTGAAACGGTTTTCACCGGTGTTAATGGACATTTTTATCGGCCGTCGTTGGGAAGGAAACGTACGGGAAATGGAAAATTTGATCATGCAGGGAATTCTTTTTTCCGCCACCGACGAGATCACTCCCAAAGACGTGGGCATCGGGCGGAAAACCGCATCGGGCACCATGGGGGAACTCACGCCGTTTCTGGACCTGCCTTACAAGAAGGCCAAGGAGAACAACCTGAGTGCGTTCAATGCCGCCTACATCGGCCACATCCTCACCCAGAGCGAAGGAAATGTCACCCAGGCGGCCAAAGCCTGTGGTTGCCAGCCGTGCCGTTTCAACAGCCTGGTGGCTGTGGCGGCTAAGCTCCACGCATATGGGGCCCGTATACCGAATGTCCGCGATGGCTTGGAAAACCGACTTGAAGTCAATCTCTCCGTCCCCAAAGAACAGGTGGTCGTGCCGCGTTTTTTTCATGTCTTCAAGGTGAATGTTGACAATATCCTCACTGTAGCGGCGAATGCACGCGTCTACGCAAATATCTTCTGTAATCAGCGCATGTCCTATATCCAGAGTCAGCTTGAACTCCGGGCTGGCCACATGAGACTTCAGCCGTTCATAGCCCGCCAACGTTTCGATAAACATGCCCGGTTCCGGCTCGAACCCAAGTGGCATGCCCCTTTCTCCCGCATATCGAGCAACCTCCCGGCACCCCTGCACCAGTCGCTGCCAGGCGTTTTCGTCACTGACATCCTCCGGATTGCCACCGGACCAGAACGATACCGCCGCCGCATTCAGGTCAACTGCAATATCCACCGCCCGTTTTAAAAACTCCAGCCGGTGCCGTCGGTTCTCCGCACCATGGGACAGCATCGTGGGTTCATGTTTGCGCCAGGGGTCCAGAAGAAACCGGGCCCCGGTTTCGATGACGCATGAAAGCCCGAATTCCGTCAACTTTGCTTTCACTTCCCTTATCTCAGCGGGCAGGTCTTTGCCCCATGGATCCAGGGCACAGTGATCCAGTGTGATGGCCACACATCGATAGCCCAGCCGACCGACAATCTCGATGGCATCCACCAGGCGATGGTGGGCAAATCCATTGGTGTTATAGCCCAGTTGAATCATCAGGAAACAAGGACCTGCTCCAGCAGTGCCGACACATCGACCATCGGAATACGATCGGCCATCTCCAGGCGATCGGCCCCCTCGCCGCTGATCATCAGCATTGCCATGTTTGCCTGATCCCGTGCGGGAAGCCCGTGGCTGCCTTTGATCAGGGTCGTGTCCGAAAGGATCTTGAAGGTCTTCTCATCGATAAACAGCTCCAGTGGATCGTAGCCCGGTTTTCGGTGGATATCCACGTGGTCGGCAAAGTCCGGAGCCTTCTCCGGGTCCCGCCACCAGTAATAGGCAAACCAGCGATCGGGGGCCGACAGGGCGATCAATTCACCTGATCGCCGGTGATTGACATGGGCCCGGTCCTTTTCCGTCTTGCCCCAGACTGCCTGGATCCCCGGTGCCCCCTTAAACAGGGCAGCGACGGCATCGCAATCCCGCTCATCATCCAAATAGATATGAGCCAACTGGTGATCGACCATGGCAAAGGCCCGGCTGTACTCCATGTCCAGGTATTCACGCCCTGCGATCTCCCGGACCGCCAACAGGCCTTCATCCCTGAGGATCCGGTTGGGGGTTACGGCATCAACAACGGGCGTCAGCGCATATTCGGAGACCACGGCCAGTGTTGTCTGGTCGGCGATCCCCATTTTCTTTAAACCATCCATGAAGTTGCCGATAAGCGAGTCAGCCACTGCCAGATCTTCAAATACCCGGGTATCATCGGGTCCGTACTTCTGGCATGAGTAATCCAGATGGGGCATATACACCATCATCAGGTTCGGTCGATGGCGACGCATGGTGACCATGGCACTATTTACGATCCACCGGGAGGCTTCCGGGGAGGCAAATGGGCCCCAGTAGTCAAAGAGATTGAAAGGACCAATCTCTTCGGTCAACGATTCGTAGTATCCCACAGGCTTCGAATAGCACCACTGAATCAGCTCATGATCGGCATGCATGGGTTTGGGCGTGACGATAATATCGGCCCGGCCATGAAGGGTGTTCTGCCAGAACAGCACCGCTGTGGTCATTTCCGGCCGTTGTTGTTTGATCCGCTCCCACAGCGGTTTCTCCTGAACCAAAAACCGGTATTGATCCCAGAAGCTTACCTCCATGCGGTCCCGGTCATAAAATCCGTTGGCCACGATGCCGTGTTGGTCGGGCCAGGTACCGGTGGTGATGGATGCCTGCCCGGGAAGGGTGAGCGCAGGAAAAACAGGGTCCACAAATGCGGTGCTGCCGGCGTTCATCAGCGCTGAAAAGGTGGGCAGTTCCTTTAATCGGTTGAGGTATCGGGGAGATAGTCCCACCACGTTGAATACCACAAGATGCTTCGCCATCGCTTCTCCTCACTTGAAGAATGAAGATTCTTTTTCAGGTGACGTAAAATTTTCTGGAAACTATGACTACGGGAATCAGCATGGCCCAGACAAAGGCACCCCAAGGCAACGAACAGGCACCGGATACGATGATGCCATCCAGAATTACCAGGGCCATCAACAGCCATTTAATCGTCTGTTGGGTGTTGGCCGGCGACGGTTGCTTTGCCAGTCGGAGCAACAACCCTGAAAGCACAAGGAACAAAACCGTGCAGAGCACCAACCCCGCATCAACAGGCAAAACATCAAATAACCATAGCAGCCAGTACAGTAGTGGAATCACGGCGATGGCCATGCCGCACACCAGGATCCCCCGCATGTCGTTTCCTTCGGTCTCATGGCGGCTCAAGGCAGTCACGCCGAATATGTAGATCCCGGTCAAAAGGGGAATCAACAGGCTACCCGCAGTAATGGGGGCGAGAGAAAGGCCCAGCAACAGGTTCAAATAACGGCAGGCACCCATGTTGACAGGCCCTGCCCATTGAACCTGCTTCACCCCTCCGTCATAGGTTATGATGGCGGCGGCGAGCACAACACCGACCACAAAGCTGGAAAAGCCGGCCAAACGGGAAAGGAGAAGCCCCAGCAGGAGCAGCCCGAATCCCGTATAAAATGCGGTATTTAAAGCAATTCGTCCCGATGGTATGGGCCTCCCGGGTCGCTGTCTGGCATCGATGGGGGCGTCAAATGCATCATTAAGGGCCATACCGGCAGAATAAAATGAGGACGATGCCATCACCAACAGCAGAAACGCGGGGATTTTTTGGACGGCGGCACCGGCAATGAGAAATCCGGCCAGAACATCCGCCTGTGCCGTGAAGACCCCGGGGATGCGCACCAGTTCAAGAAAATCCCTTGTCTTAGGCATGGCCAGCCGTTTCCCGCAAAAACTGCATGGACCGAATGGCGACTTGGGGGGCCGTTTCCTGGTACGGGTAAAGCTCCACGGTCACATACCCCTCATATCCAATGGCCTGAATCTGCTTGAGAACCATGGGAATATTTATGCCGCCCTCCCCCAGCATGATGTGCCGGTGCTCCCGGTTAAAGGGAATATCCTCCAGATGAAAATGGCGGATGTAAGGTCTGAGTTCCGCTATTTTAAGGCAGGGATCTTCGTTGACGCAGTAAAAATGCCCCACATCGAAGTTGAGTCCGATGCCGTCGGATCCGAAGGAACGGACCAAGTCTATAAATTCATCCGATGTCTGGATGAGAAGGCCGGGCTCCGGTTCAATTAGCAGGGTGACCCCGCAGTCTAAGGCATGGGGGACTACCTTGGCCAACCCATCCATAAACAGGTCCATGGCCGTTTCGCGACTCATCCCGTTTACGGGCCCGCCGGGCTCGGTGGAGATAGTAGGCACGCCCAGCGCTTCGGCCAGCCGGATGCAGCGGATCGTGTAATCAATGCGCTGCCGGCGAAAATCGCGGTCCGCCTCGATCCAGGAGGGATGGTGAAAATCCTGGATCGCGCACATCATGAACGCGTTTAGATTGGCGATCTCCAGGCCTTTTTCTTCCAGAAAACACTTGATCCGGCGCACATCTTCCCTTGATAGATCGTAGGGCCAGGCATGGGGGGTGTCGCACATGATTTCCATGCCCGAGAATCCCGCCTCTGCAATATGCCCGGCTGCCTCCTGAAGGCTGTAATTGCGAAACGCGTTGGAACTGAAGGAAAAACGCATTAAACAGCCTTTCTACCTGTACCAAGGGTAAGGGCCGCGGAAAAAGGCCTTTCACCGCGGCTGGAAGCCGCTCCCTCAAACAACCGGCAAATTGCGTTAAAGTGTGATCATGTTCAAGGCAATCAGCGAATAGGCCGTAACGAGCACCGGATCGTTCTCCCACCACCTTCCGCTGTCATTGATCCATGAACCGTCGCCCTTCTGTTTTTCCACCAGTTTGGCTGTCAATTCCCTGCGCCAGTCGATCCATCGTCCATCATCGGTTTTCAGATGATCCACCTGCAATGCGGTAAGCGCCTTGGCCATGGTGTGGTAATAATAGAAAAGCCCCTGCTGCCCGAGGCCGGGGTTCTCGACCAACGTGTAGTTCTTCCTGAGCCATTCACCGGCCGCGGTCACACGCGGATCGTCCCTCTTCAAATCGGCATAGATGAGGCTCAACAACCCGGCATAGGTCATGGAGCCGTATGACCTGAGGGCCACTTTGCCGTCGGGAAGCGTCTCTTCTCCGGCCTTGCTGTTTCCCGGATAATAGACGAAGCCGCCCTTGTTCGCCGGATCGTCACTGGCCCAGCCCTGGTCGTTGTGGGTGGGCAGGTTCTGGCACCGTTCGATGAATTTAAGGGCCGCATCCCAGTTCAACGTTCTCTTTTCAAACCCCTTCAGGTCCTTAAAAAGCTGAATATGCTGGTCCGATTCTAAAAATTCGCTCATGCGCATGGCTTCCAAGGCCAAATACGTATTGGACATGTCCGAGTGGTCCTTGGTGCCGTACCCCACTCCCCCGTCGTAAGGATCGTCGGCTTCACCTTTTTTCCCACGGTCCTCCTGAAGTGAGGCCACGTAGCTGCGGGCTTTTAAAATATAAGGATGGTAGACGGCATCACCCGAGGCGGTCAGGGACGTCATACAGATCGCCGTGTTGTAATTGGGCAGTTGCTCCTTGTAAATGGCGCCGTTGTCTTTGGCATGGCTGATGATAAAATCCAGGCCTCTCTGGATAAAGGCGGGCCGGGGAGCCGTTTGGTCATAAACCGGTGAAGTGAAAAACGCATAGAGCACCAGGCCGGTCAGGGCGGGAAAATCGGGACTGGACCAGGAACCGTCCGGGTTCTGGGCCTTCTTTAGAAATTCGAATCCGTTGGAAACGGTACGGTCAACCTCCTTTTTCAGAGAAATGTCGCTCTGCGTAGAAACAAGCGTCCCTGACACCGCATTGAAGGGCAGCATCAGCGCCAGAAGCAAAATCAAAGATACCGTTCCTGCGGTGAACATCGTGCGGCGTGCGGTCTTCATTTCTGATCCTTTCCTGTTTATAACATCCGAAGGGACAATCATTTTAATTGAGCGCTTCGCCGGCAAACCGGGGTTCAGCCCTTGACAAAGTCTCCACCTGCTGAGCCGCATAGGCTTCGAGCATCTGGAACTGACGATGCAGGTTGTGCTCTTCAACTCCCACCGGCGATTTGAAAAAACAGGCCAGGTGGGGCATCAGGCCCGACTCTCCGCACTTTTTGGCAAACAGGCCCAGCCGTACCAGGTCCAGTACCAAAGGAGCGGCCAGGGCACTGTCGCATCCTTGCCAGGTAAACTGGAGACTCATCTTTGTGTTCAAAAAGCCTTCGAAATGAATGAAGTCCCAGGCAGTCTTCCGATCCCCTAGAGAAGGTACATAATCGATGGACACCTGAGCGTGGGGTTTATATCCCAGAATGCGGGACAGCGCCTTGTCCTTGGATCGGATTTTTGAGGATTTGTTTTCACTATGGGCCAGAACGGCCCCGTCCATGTTTCCCAGGATGTTGTACCCCTGCCAGCTGAGCACGTTCAGGTTCCGGCAGGCGAACATGGGGGCAAGGGCGGTTTTTACCAGGGTCTCCCCGGTCTTCCCGTCGCTGCCCATGATCGGCACCCCTCTCTTTTCAGCCAGCTCGATCAGCCCGTCGAACATGGCGCCGCCGGACGGGGTAAAATTGATATAAACGGCGCCGGCATCGATGGCCGCGTAGGCATACAGGGTGCTGGCCCGGATGGCCGATTTGTCGTCTTCTCCAATGGCTCGTTCCAGTTCATCCAGGGTCATGTCGAACCCCATCCGGTCCAAAGGGGGTTCGGTGGAAGCCAGGTTGACCACCACCAGGTCCGCGATGTCATTGTCCGCCTTGAATCGCTGGATATCGGATCTCAGCCCTGAAATCAGCTGCGAGACACGCCTGCCGTTGAGCATCGACCGGTCGGCGGCCAGGCCCTGAATCGCCTCACCGCTGTTGAAGGCCGAACCAGGAAAGATGTTTTTTGCGATGGCATCCAGATCGTCCTGAATCAGGGGCATCTTCTCCGTGTCGAAATAGCCGACTTCGCCAAGGATACGCTTAATCGTCGATGTAAGCTCCCCCTTGCGGATATCCCACCCGCCGAAGACCAGATTCCCTGCATCGACGAGCCCCAGTTGAGCAAAAGGGTCCAAGGCGGTCACCATGCCGGTATCGCCGCACAACCCGTGCTTCATTGCCGCGGCCCCCACCATGGTGGTGGTGGCCAGATGGCCCAGGGCACCCACGATCATCACACCTGATTTTCTGCTCAAAACAGCACCTCTTTTGGCTCCTGCATCCACTGCTGAATCAGTGCAGGGATGGGCATTTTTATTGAACCTGATGGAATAACGAAAAAAGAAACGGGCAATCCGACCGTGTCGGCCATCGTGTAATGGAGAAAAACGTGCTTTGAAAGGGGAGGGGACAGCCCGGTTTGGGGGAGGGCTGCCCCCTGAACAAAAAGGGAAATTTTTTGTTGTGGTTAGTAGAGCTGCAAAAAACAGGCCACGAAGGAAAGATCAATTGAAATCGGTAATCTAAGCGTTGCCTCAACGATCGGCAGGCAGGGAAAACGAAGTAAAACTATCCTGATTCATTACCGATATAGGAATCGGCCGCCCGAAACAGAGATGCGATCGGTGGCGTATTGAATCGGGAATCGAACGGGTCAGGCGTAACGAAATCTGTATAAAAAATGTCAGCCGCTGTGTAAATTGTACCACAAGGGCAGTGGTCATAAGCCATATTCGGCGACCTTTTTTCTGAACGTCGACCGGTTCATCCCCAACAGTGCCGACGCCTGCACTTGGTTGTTGTCGCAGGCGGCCAAAGCTTCCCGGATCAGCGTCTTTTCCACACGGGCCATGATCTCGGCATGCAGCCGTCCCGCTTCGAAGTCCCCATCATTGCCCCTGGCGGAAAACCACATTTGAACCACCTGCTCCACTGGTAACGACGATGCTTCGTTTTTGAGCGTTGCCTCGGGGTATTCGGTGATTTCCAGGCGGTGCAGGCTGATGGTGTCGCCCCGGGTGAGGATGGCCGCCCGCTTGATGACATTTTCCAGCTCCCGGATATTGCCGGGCCAGTGGTGGGCCATCAGCCGGTCCATGGCATCGGATTCGATGCCGGTGATGACCTTTCCCAGTTCCAGATTGGCCTTTTTGATGAAGTGGTCCGTCAACTCCCGAATGTCCTCCCGGCGCTGGCGAAGGGGTGGGAGCTTGAGGGTGATGAGCTGAAGGCGATAGTAAAGGTCGCTCCTGAAGCGGCCGGCATCCACCTCCCGGGTCAGGTTCTTGTTGGTGGCGGCGATCACCCGGGCATGGATGGTGATGGGGTCGAGCCCGCCCACCCGGACCATCTGCCGCTCCTGAAGCACCCGGAGCAGTTTGATCTGCAGGGGCAACTGCAGTTCTCCGATCTCGTCCAGAAAAATGGTGCCCGTTCCGGCAAATTCGAACTTGCCGATCTTGCGTTCCGCCGCGCCGGTGAATGACCCCTTTTCATGGCCGAACAGTTCGGTCTCCAGCAGCGATTCGGGCATGGCGCCGCAGTTGATGGCTACAAAGGGCCGGTCACACCGGTTGCTCTTGAAGTGGATCGCCCGGGCCACCAACTCCTTGCCCACGCCGCTCTCCCCCTCGATGAGCACCGGCACATCATTGGTGGTCAGCAGGCCGATCATCTTGTAGATGTCCTGGATGGCCTGACTTTTCCCGATGATGGTACTCCCATCGGCCGATGCGGCCGGGTCGATATCTCCGGCCATATCGATCCGCTCCGCCTCACGGGAGCGCAGCATCCGATCCACCAGACCGGCAACCACATCCAGGTCCATGGGCTTGGTGAGATAATCGTAAGCCCCCTGCTGTATGGCGGTGATGGCCGTGTTCATGGTTCCGTGGGCAGTCATGACCACCACCTGAACATCGTCACCGGCCCCGCGGATCTCTTTGAGCACCGACAGGCCGTCTCTTCCCGGCAACCGGATGTCCAGGAACACGATGTGGGGACGCTGGGATTGCACGATGGCCAGGGCATCCTCCGCGGTGGCGGCCACAATCGTCTCGTGCCCTCGGCCCTTTAGAAACGCAGAGAGCGCAAAACAGATCTTTTCCTCGTCATCGACGATCAATATTTTGGCCATTGGAGCAATTCTCTTTCGATTGGAGGGGTAGGGCAATCGTCGCACGCACGCCTGCAGGCGTCATGTTTTCGAGTGTCAATGTGCCGCCGTGAGCGGTGATGATCTCCCGGCTGGTGGACAGCCCCAGCCCCAGCCCCTCAGGCTTGGTGGTGAAGAAGGGATCAAACAGTGCGTCCCGGTGGGCGTTATCGATGCCCCCGCCCTCGTCTTCCACGCAGATGCAGGCATGCCCGGCGGGCTCCAGCAGCGTACGGACGGTGACGGCGCCCCCTGCCGGCATACTTTCCATGGCGTTGAGCAGCAGGTTCCACAGCACCTGCTTAACCTTGTCCGGGTCCAGGGTCAGCTGCGGAAGGTCGTCTTGAGAATCCGTTCGGACCGTGATTTTCCGGTGTGCCAGCTTGGGCCGGATCACCGGGATGAGTTGGTCGATCAGCCGGTTGAGATCCGTTTTTACGGGCTTTATGGCCGTTGGCCGCAGCCGGTTGGAAAGGTCCCCCACGATGCGCTCCAGCCGGACGATCTCTTCCAGGATCGATCGGACGATCTCCCGGTTTTCCGGCGTTTTGTCCAGCCGGTCGCGCAGCAGCTGGGCCAGCATCTTGATGCTGGAAAGCGGGTTTTTGATCTCATGGGCCATGGCCGCGGTGATCTTGCCCGCAGCGGCGAGCCGGCTGCTGCGGGCCGCCTGTTCCCGGTAGTCGGCCAGCTTATGGCTCATGGTGTTGACGGATTGGGCCAGAACGCGCAGCTCCGCTACGGAAGGCAAATCCGCTTGACGTTCAAAACGGCCGTCGGCAATCTCCCCGGTCACGGCAACCAGGTCGTCCACCGGGCGGCTCACCGACCGTGCGATCAGGTAGCCCAGAATCAATACCAGAAGAATGCCGCCGGCCCCAACCAGAAGAATGCGCGCAGTGAATGAGGATAACAGTGCCTTAGCATCCGCCATATCGGCCAGCACCCAGAGCATCATCCGCTGCTCACTGTCGGTGGGGTTCGGCAGGATCCTGGCGGTGATCAGAAACGGGCGCCTTCCTGCAGAAACGGTCCTCTGCAACGTGTCCTGCGGGGCTTCGGCAAGCTGGCCGAACAGCCGCACCGGGTCAACCGTTATAGCGATCTGCCCCAGCGTTTCACTGTCCAGCGTGGTTGCCTTGACGGTGCCGTCCCCGGCGAACACGACGATGTCGCTGTCGATGGCATCCCTGAGCTTTTCCAGATAAATGGGGTTGAAGACGAACTGGGCATTGGAGAGCACCCGGCTGATCCGCTGGGACTGCACTTCCAGGCGCTGATCCATCAGCCGGCCCAGGGTGTGGCGACTGAGCAGCAGGGAGATGACCCCCACGGCCAGAATCAGCCCCACAAAGGGCAGCATGATGCGCAGGTGAAGGCGGTTTGGACCCGTCATCAACCGGCCCAGGCCTGTTCCCTGGCAACGGTGGGCCGCGGCCTGAACTTGTCGCACTGGCCCAGAAAATAGCACGGGTTGTTGTAAAACACCGTCTCCACGTTGCGGATGTCGTGGCCCCGTTTGCGCATCTCGAAGATGGCGTCGTGCAAAGTGCCCGGGTCCGACGGCCCCCAGTCGCCGGAGGCGTCCACCATCATCTTCTCCAGCCCGAAGATCTCGATGGCGTCCACCACCCGCCCCGGCGAGTTCTTGGTGATGGGGTAGATGGTCATGGATGCCCAAAAGCCGGCGTCGCGCACTATTCTCAGCGTATGTTCCTCGCAGTGGTCCAGGCAGACCCTCTCCGGATCCACGCCGCCGTGGCCCTTCAGGTAGTCCACCATCATCCGGGTCCCCTTGAGCTTGTCCTTGAGGTGGGGTGTGTGAATCCAGATCAGCACGTCGTTTTTCAGGGCCACCTCCACCTGCTCCTCGAAAATGGTCATCTCGTTGGGGGTGTTGAGGTTCAGGCCGATCTCCCCCACACCGAGGGCCGTGGGTTTTTCGAGAAATTCCGGGATAAATGAGATCACCTCACGGGAAAAGGCCACGTCTTCGGCCTCCTTGGGGTTCATGCAGATCCAGCAATAGTGGTCGATGTTGTACTGGGCGGCCCGGGTGGGCTCGAAGGTGGAGATGTGGGTGAAGTAGTCATAAAAGGCCTGGGGCGAGGTGCGGTCGTAGCCGGCCCAGAAGGAGGGCTCGCAGCAGGCCACCGTGTGCATCCGCGCCATGCGCTCATAGTCGGCGGTGGTGCGGGCAATCATATGGATATGGGGCTCGATGACAAACATCCGTCTCCTCCTTGTCTATTCGTCCGGGTCCGAAAAAAGCAGCTGGAACCGTTCGCCGCGGTTGCCGGCGGGATCCTTGATGATGTCGCAGGCCGCGATCAGCTGCCGCACCCGCAGGTCGGTAAAGGCCTTATCACCATCCGGTGCCCGCTGGATGCGGTCCAGGATAGAGGCGGTCTCCAGCAGGTGGGACCGGGCAAAGAGAAAATACATGTCCAGCAGCTCCTGCCCCGTCTTGGGAGACCTGAGCTTAGGCGATGTGGTCTGGTCGGTCATGGCATACTCCTTTACTTTTGCCTGAATCTACCATTTGTAAACGGACACTTGTCAATAATACGAAACATTATTTCGTGGGCTCTTGTAAGAAACGTCCAATCGTTATTTCTTTGACTGTTGATAACGTCCCCTCGAGAGGAGAGAGCCGGGGTGAGGGGTGACTCTGTCCCCTAAATAAATAAAGGTTGTGCCAACGTCCCCTCGCCCCTTTGGGGAGAGGGACAGGGTGAGGGGTTTCATTCGATCACGTTCAATATCCTTTCTAAAACCGCCTCGGTTTGCGCAAGCACCTCATGGTTCCAGAACCGGACAACCCGATAGCCTCTCGATTCCAGATAAGCGCTGCGCTCCTTGTCTTGCTCAATTCGGGCCGCATGCTGTCCACCGTCTACTTCAATAACCAGTTGTCTATCGATACAGACAAAGTCACAGATATAGGGGCCAACGGGATGCTGCCTCCGGAACTTGTGGCCGGCCAGAGATCGATTGCGCAGCAACTGCCATAGACGGCGTTCGGCGTCTGTCTGGGTTTTGCGCAGCTTCCTGGCTCTGTTTTGCATTGAATTCTCTGCCCGATCAGTTGGCAGGGAATTAAACTTGTGTCCCTATTGTTGTAGTCGATTTAGCAATCGATTGTAACACCCCTCACCCCGGCCCTCTCCCCTCAATGGGAGAGGGAGGCGAGACATGTTGCCCTTTCCCACTATGGAAAAGATTCTGTGTAATGCCGCGTTGTTCCATAAAAGAACGAATGTTGTGCCAACGTCCCCTCGCCCCTCCGGGGAGAGGGACAGGGTGAGGGGTGTTAAAGTTTCAATTCCAACCCCCCATCCAACAACCACGCCATCTAACCCAATAAACTCAACAAGTCCAACAAACTCAACAAACCCTATTTCCCCACCGGCTTAACGATAAATGTCACCGGCGTCCCCACAGGCGGCACAATCGCTTTATTAACAAAATAAACCGTGTCGTCCATCCCCGTTCCCAGGGGGTGGTCGAACATGGCGAATGGATCGTGATAGGTCGCCACGATGGACTGCTCCACCTGGGCCATGAACCGGCCGTCCATCACGTGGGAGCCGGTGAAAATCCAGTGATCCAGGGCCATGGGCTTCTTCTGTTTTTCATCGAACACCAACTCCTCTGCCCGGTGTTCCACCCTTTTGCCGCTGCCGTCCGTCCAGGAGACCCACAACTGTACCGGGTCCCCTTCGGGCACACCCGGCGCGCCCTGAAAGTCCAGGGGCTTGCTTCCGGGTTCGAGGCCTATGAGCAGCAGGGCCACCTGGAGGTGAAAGGGCTGCACATCCAGCTTCAGCGCGCTTTCGTGGAGCTTTCCCATGGGGCCGCAGGCCAGGTATTCCAGCAGCCCTTCGGCCATGTTGATCTCGCCGGTGGTCATCACATAACCCTGGTTCTTGTCCACGGTCACGTTGCCCACCTGGAAGACACCATCGCGCACCTTCTGGATCACCGGTGCAGGGATATTGTCCGTAGGCCCCTCCGGTTTCCATTCGGGGGCGTCACGGCCCGGGGCAGGCGCCTGAGCCGGCGTTGGTTGCGGCGTATCGGATGTCTCGGCAGGCGTTGATAGGGCCAGGAAAAAGGATAAGGTGAAAACAAATACTACTGCGGGTTTGCGCATGAGCGAATTCTCCTTCAATCAATACACGGGTTCTGGACGGACATATCCGGTCTGAGAAAACAACACGGCGGCACTTGTATGAGATCTGACGACAATTTTACATAGCCCCTCACCCTGCCCCTCTCCCCAAAGGGGCGAGGGAACGCTATAAATACCTTCGTTCATCGATGAACCAAAGCAACCCTGTTTTTTAATTCTATCCCTTAAGCAAAAACCGTGTCAAGGTCCCTCCCTGATAAAAAGGAGAGGAGCACCTGGCAACAACATTACCTATAACCCGTTAAATTATAAATCAATATGATCTTGATTGACAATTGTCACGGACAATCTGCCAATTCAATCAACTCCACTGATCCGATTCATAAGCGATCACCCGTTCCGGGCTATTACCCATTTTACCCAGATCACACAACGCCGACATCGCCCTCCGAACTTCCAAAGCCAACAAAGACTATCTATGATTACAGCATATTGCATCGCTACCAAAGCATAACTAGGAAAATTATGTAACACTTTCCCTAAACATATAACATTTATTTCACAATTTTCTGGTGTTTTTTTTCCATCAAAATCCTTAAAAAAAATTTTAACCACGTTATTACAGTAAGTTGTAAAAGTTTTTCATGGCATACAATGATCGGCACCACATTTGCTTTCCCTCAAGATGAGGTCCACACGCACAAGGCCTGAACCATCGATCAAGATACAATTTGTGGGGAATTGTGTCGCAGCAGAACGGTACGTCTTCTCATTTCAAGCGACGTTCTTCTCACATTCGACATAAAATACAAGCTGTTGGCGTTTACTTGCACGAGTTCAAATGGCCCACGCGTTTGTCCACGGCAAAGCTTGCGTCATGCTTCAAAATTACAGTTGCGTCTTGTTGCGGAACTTTTATCCGCCTGATGAGAAGTAAAGAATCCTGGCCCAGAGGACCAGGCTTTAGGTTGCCCCTGAAAGGGGCTTGATCCCCGAATATTAGATGAACCAAAGAATTCAGAAGCCAGGAGTCAGGAGCCAGAAGAACTCGGATGTAGCTTCGCTCCGGCAAATTTGATATTTTATTGACTGAGCCGAAGGCGAAACCCTTATTCTGAATTCTGGATTCTGACTCCTGGATTCCTTTTGTGACTGATTCCGGCAAAGCCTACTGCCTCTGACCTGGCCCAAAGGACCAGGTTTTCTAAGGATAAATAAATGTATCAGATCATACAGCATGCAAAGGGGGTGATCACCGGACGATTATTAAGAATAATGGATTGAAACGTACTTTGAACAAGGGGGATTTTAATGAAAAAGATAGGGTTGATTTTATTAATCATTGGCTTTGTTGTTGCCGGGGCGACATCAGTATCCGCCGCTACCATCGGACTATATGACTTGGAGTTTAACATTGATGGCATTTTGTCCAATCCCATTTCGGGTGATCCAGTTCCCGCTGGAGTTGACGATTCAGGTTTTAATTACACCAATGGGTTAGGCATGTTAACGATCGCCTTATCTGGCGGCGGTAGCCATTTTGTAGGTTTGTTTGTTGATCATGAAATAGATGAGGCCACTAACACCTATTTCAACGAGAATGGCGCCGCAATCGGGACGGCAGCAGGTCAATCCTGGGAAATCGATGAACCAGGATATTTAGGGGGCGATATCTACACCAACTTTTCTAATAGTGCGCTTGACAATTCTAATAATGTCCCCGCTGGTTCTGAAGATGACGTCTCCATGGCCCTGGGCTGGGATTTCATCCTGGACACTGACAAAACCGCCGTGATAGACTTCATGATTTCGACTACCGCCCCTGGAGGGTTTTATCTCAACCAGAAAGACCCGGACAGCTTAGTGGACATCTATTTCTCCAGCACGTTAGATCTTGAAGGCGACGTGCCGCCCATTCCCGAACCGGCCACCCTGCTGCTGCTGGGCACGGGTCTCGTTGGGCTGTGCGCATCACAAAGGAAAAAGCTCTTTAAAAAGTAAGAAGTTAAAACAGAAAATGATTGCTGCATCCGATTGATGTTGGGGGACAACAATTCGAATGCAGCCCATTTTCTTAAATTTTTAATTCAGGAAGGGGAAAATTAATGAGAACAAAAAGGGGAATTTTAATCGTAGCGCTTGCCCTGGCCGCCGTGGTTGTCTGGTCGACTGCCTCGATTGCAGCCGTTGACAGAGTGCTCTGCGTACCATGGGAAGGAAATCCGAACTCACATCATACCGCCATCAGCGGCCAGGCCGTGAACTTAAATGCGGTTATTTATGGAGATGCGACCGGTGGGACCTTCTCCTACAGCTGGGAATTCAAAGATTTTTCACCACCTACAACTGGAACGATCAGCATACCGGCCAACGGCATCTATAACCTGCAGGTTGCACACACCTTTACCGGTGCTCTGGGCGCGACCTTCGATACCGAACTGACCATCGAAGGGATCACCGACGTCTACAACATCGTCATTGCACCGGATAACTATGACGCCAAGGTAAACATCGCCATCGACAAGGGGCTTTGGTACCTGCACACCCAAATGCTGCGCACAAATGTGGGACACAATACCGTACCCGGTGGATATTGGAATGATAATAGCTGGTACGTCGGCCGCACCGGCGCCAGCGTGTGGGCCTTTGAAGTGCAAGGGCACCTGCTGACCGTGGAAGCGGACCCCCTCAATCCTGTGGAAGACCCCTATGTGGAGAATGTTCAAAGGGGCATCAACTACCTGCTCGCCCAGACACGTTATCAGACCATGAACCCTCAGACTTATGGCCATCCTGAGGATTACGACGGTGACGGAGCCGGCGATGGCAACGGCATCGGTTTGGTGTGTTACCACTCCGTTAACCACACTAATTACGAACAGGGCCTTGCCATGGGCGCCATTGCTGGCTCCGGAGACCCGGCAGCCGTCGCAGCAACCGGTGGCAGTTATGTGCTTGGACGAACTTATGCCCAAATCGTCCAGGACATGGTTGACTGGTATGCTTGGAGCCAAATCGACGACCCACTTTTTCCACCAAACGATGCAAGAGGGGGCTGGTACTATACGGCTAATGCTAACTACCAACATGGCACTTATGGCGACAATTCCGCTTCTCAATGGGCCTATATCGGCCTTGATGCCGCCGTGGCCAACTTCGGCAGCAATGTGCCGCAATGGATGAAAGAGCAGTTAGCTGGCTATCTTCACTCTCAAATTATCTACAGGGGAGGCAGTGTAAGCTACAGAGCTAATTATGGCCCCAACGCATACAACGACAATGTTTGTCTCACCGGCGGTGCTTTGGTCGGAATGGCACTGGTTGGAGAAACGATATACGATATTATAAATGGTTCGGGGGCTTTTGATGCCGACCAATCAAGCATAGAAAGCGTTTTGGGGACCAACTGGCATGGGACGATTAGTCGATGGAAAGAAAACTGGTACGGCCATAGAGCGTACTATACAATGTATTCCGTTATGAAAGGATTCCGCCTAACCGGAATCGAATCCCTGCCGGGATCGCCCGGGACCACTAACTGGTATGCCGATTACGTCAGCGTCATGATCCCGGATCAACATCCCGACGGGCACTGGCGAGGCACCGGCTGGATGGATGGCTACATCAGGGAAGATATGGGCACGGCATTTGGCGTGCTGATCCTTACCCCAAGCCCATTTTCACCGCCTCCGGAAGCCTGCTTCGACGCCGAACCCAACCCGAGCTATCTTGACATTCCGATCACATTTGATCCTGCTTGTTCATACCATCGCAACAGCGAGAGAAACATCGTCCTGTACGAGTGGGATTGGAACAACGATGGAACATATGACACATCGAGCGTAACACCGGACATTCAGACCCATGTATGGCCCAGCAGTGAATTCGGTCTCGGTGCCTATCCTGTAACGCTTAGAGTTACCGACGATACGGAACCGGTGCCTGTGACCGATACCTACGTGCTCACCATTAACCTCACAACGCCGCCCCATCCACCTGTGGCCGTAGCTGGCGGCCCCTACATGGTATCCTTGTGTGAGGGCGACACACTGACGCTGGACGGCTCAGCCTCCTGGGACATCAACACCGGCCAGAGTGAAAGTGGAAACCCACCCTATGACGCAATCATGTCTTGGGCATGGGATCTCGGTGGTGCCCCTTGGGACTATGCTGATGCATCAGGTGAGACCGTAACCGTAAATCCGTCCGATTTCCTTAGTGTCGGCGCCAACAGCATTGGCCTGAAGGTTACAGACAACACTGTAAATGCATTTCCAGGAAGCGGCCAGGAGGACCTCACTGATGAAGATTTCACTACAGTAACGGTCTTCGACAACTGCGGTTCCTGCGATCTGTATGCCCGTGCCAAGAGCGGCAAAGTGCAACTCACCTGGGCACACAGCGGCGCTGATAGCTACGACGTTTACCGCAGCACCGAGGGGCCCAATACCGGATTTACGCTTATCGCAGATGATCATGTAACCACCTACGCCACCTACCTGGACACCGATGTGGTCAACGGCATTACCTACTATTACCGTGTGGTGGACAGCGACGGCTGTGGATCGGCGGCAGTGAGTGCAACGCCCATTGCCCGGCCCACACGTACCCGGTAGGCTGACGCTGTGAGAGGCTGAACTATCAGCCGACATCTAAAACACAAAGAGGCCGGCAGTAATACCATACTGCCGGCCTCAAAACTTTTTAATGAATGCCTCTTTAGATCATTAAAGATGGAGCCACCGATAATGGCCAAAAAAAGTATCGCTCATTCCATAACCTTTTTGATCGCCATTGTTTTTCTATCGATGACAGCTTTTTTCTCAGTTGAAAATGTCTGTGCCGATCAGCATCTTAGACTGGAACTGAAGGAAAACGGGTTTCATATTGAGGCCAGGCAAATTCCACTCATCGATATACTTAAAGCTATTTCTCAACAAGCACAGATTATCCTGGTTACCAGCGACTCACTAGAAGAGCCAGTATCTATCTTCCTCCAATCCCAAAGTTTAGAGGACACCATCGAACGGCTTCTGGCGAAACGTAATTTTGCTGTTTTTTATAATCAATCAGACGATGGCACCTTCAGCCCGAGTGAAATCCGTGTGTTCGGCAGCAAGTCACCCGTAACCTACCTGCCTGCGGGAACCAACCCCCCAGGCCATGACGACCACATGCAGCACTACAGCAGGGACTGGTATGCGAAAGAATTCCAGCAGGCAGAAAAACTATCCCGCCATATCACGGCCATACCGGTAAAAAACAGCTCAGCGGAACCGGATCCATTGGCCGGCGGAATCGAGGTGAAACAGGTGGCAGAAAACTCCGTGTTCAGCCAGATCGGCCTGCGGGAAGGAGATCTTATCCGGGATGTGAATGGTGTGCCGGTAGATACTACTGAAGCGTTTCTCGGAGCACTGCGAGTTGCCCCCGACCAAGGATCTACCATCCGGATCGAACGCCTGGATATCGATAACACAATCAATCCCATCTATATCGAACTACGCTAGCGATTTCTTCTATTTTACTTTCAACTAATGAAGTTGACAATCAAACTACTTCTCATCTTTCTTCTGCTTGCATTTCTTTTTCTTCTCACATTTAGCATCTGGTGAAAGCATTTTGAAATCATGTTCAGCCAGCCCCACCCATCTTCAATCAAAGGTACCGCTAAGCTCAAAAAAACGTCTTATTTAGCCTAAGCCTCTGATAAATGGGTATACCAGCTTGGGCGACGCCTTTATCTAATCCATACCCCTTCTTATTTAAATGATCGATCCAGACACAGGTTCCTTCGGCGAAGCAACTAAACGCCAAATCATGTATACACTATTTCCTGAAACGCCAATATTTCGACCTTCATATGGCTCTGATGATAGGCTTCCCCCGCACGAGAAAGATTCTTCAACAATTGACCCTTCAGGTAATCGCAGATACGAATATCCACACCCAAGCTGTCCTCCCGCAGAAAAAGAAACACCAACCCCAAGACCACGGAAATCAATCAGGCTTCTTTTTCCTGGGGCTTGGAAATGATTCATCTCTGTAAATAAGCCAAAATCAAAACCAGCACCAACTCCAACTCCAATATCAAAAACTATATAACGAGCACAATATGTTCTTAAGGGTATTAGCGAGTCCGGGTCCTCACATATTGTGACGAGGCTTGCTCCATAATATTGCATAGCTCCACCATGAGCCCCAATTTCAAACCTTATTAGAAACTTTTTGGTTCGCCCATTAAAAACCGCTGCTTTTTCTCTGCGACCAATATAATCTTCACCCGTGGCTACAATAGTAAGGGCTGCTAATATTCCCACGATGACCATTGTACCTGTCAACAATAATAGGTTAGTCTCACCGCTGGGATCAAAATACATCACAGGATTCACATTTGCATATAGGTATCTATGCAGTGAGACCGGCTCAAACTGATTCCCCAGCACGGGATCGTGGGTAACGAACCGTCCGGTATTCTCGTCATAGTATCTTGCTCTCAGATAATAAAAGCCTACATTTGGATCATATTGTTCTCCAGTATAGAGGTAATGATTCTCTGTTGTGCCGCCATGGCCAAGTAGGATCCCGAAGGCATCATAGACAAAACTATCGGTTATGCCTGCTGATCCATCGGTGAGGTTTCGCGTGCTCATCTGGCCGTCGTAGTGGTAGTAGGACAAAATCCCGCCGCGGTTCTGGCTAATCAGATCATCACCGTACATATAGCTCACAATCAGGCTGTCGCTTCCATCCCGTTCTTCCAGCACCTGGGAATATGGCCTGTTCTTATCCACCAGGTAGTAGGTTGCGATTCCATCAGTATTTGAAGCAGTTCTGATACCGTCCACATCGTACCCGTAGGCCGTGGTGCTTATGCCATCATGAGTCTGAACCAATCTGTTTTCATAGTCGTAGTCATAGGTTGTCGTTGTGATGCCGTCTGATTTGCTGACCGTATTGCCATTATTATCGTAGGCATAGGTGTTTGTATATCCAGGTCCTGCCTCTGTGATAAGTTGGTCATTGGCATTGTAGATATAGGTGGTGGTGCCGCTCGAATCAGTGTTGGTTAAGCGGTTGCCCACAGGATCATAGGTATAATCAATCGTTTCATTGCCCAGCGCTGGATCGGTGATGTCTTCCTGGGTCAGCCGGTAGAGACTGTCGTACGAATAATCGACCACTCTGCCCGAATCTTCCGTCACCCGGAGGCGGTTGCCTGCAGCCCCAAGTGTATAGGCGAAGCTCGAGATTATCACACTGGACGAATCTCTGTTTTCAAGATAGGTGAGCCGGTTCAGGCTATCGTAGGTGTATTCAGCCACTGTGCCGTTGGGATAGGTCACGTTCGCCCGGTTACCCACGCTGTCATAAGTGTAGGTCGTAACTCCTCCATATGAGTCGGTGACGGTAGCCGGGCGGTTCAATGCATCGTAGGTATAGGTAGTTGTGCCGGAGGGCACGGTCACAGAAGTCCGGTTGCCCTTGGCATCGTATGTATATCCAATTGAGGAGCCGTCCGGATGCGTCACCGTGAGCAGCCTGTCTCTTAGATTATAGGTATAAGAGGTGACACCCCTCCCGTCTGTGACAGTTTCGCGTTTACCGGTGGCTGTGTAGGTAAACGATACCTCAGAGCTGTCTGTGTACTGTTTACGAACGATCCGTTTCATGGCATCATAAGTGTATGCGATGATGTCGCCATTAAAATCCGTCTTCATCAATACATTACCGTTTGCGTCATAGGTATAGCTTTCGCCCTGCCCCATGGGGAGCGTTCGGATTAAAAGCCTTCCAAGGCTGTCATAGGTGAATGACGTGGTGTTGCCGTTCGCGTCCGTCTGGGTGAGCTTGTTACCCATACTGTTATATGAGTAGATTGTTTCATTGCCCAATGCGTCAATCACCCTTATCAAGCGTCCAAGGGCATCGTATTCGTAAAACGTCGTGATGCCTGCCTGATCGGTTTCGGAGATCTTCTTGTCTCTGCAGCTTGAACAACAGCCTGCGCCATATTCAGCGGTTGTAGATGTGCCGTCAGTAAAGATTGTCGTGATGCGACGATTCAGGGCATCATAAATATAGGAGGTAGTATTGCCATTGGCATCAGTCATGCTCAACTGGTTTCCATTGACATCATAAGTGAAGGTAGTGATATTGCCGAGAGCATCGATTGTGCGTATCTTCCTACCCACAGCATCGTACTCATCTTCAGTCCGGTTACCGTTTTCATCCACAGTCGCTGTTATTCTTCCAACTGCGTCGTACTCAAAACTTATGCTGTTGCCGTCAGGATGGGTGATTCGGACAAGGCGATTTCTTGTCGCCTGTTCCCCACTTCCATGATTGCCGGCATCGTATTCGAACTGTGTCACCCTGCCGGCCCTATCAGTCGATCTGATCCGGTTCCCATTCCCATCGTAGGAACTATTCTCTACCGTTCCATCCGGATAAGTAGTCTGGACTATGTTGCCGTTTTCGTCGTACTCATACTCTGTGCGGTATCCGAGCTTATCTACCTCAGCAACTTTTTTGCCTATGGCATTGTATTCGGTTGTGAAAATATTTCCGAGCGAATCGGTTATATTGATTATATTTCCGAGGTTATCGTATTCCTTAGTTGTAGTGTTACCCAGAGGATCCGTCTCTGTCAGCACGTTGCCGTTGCTGTCATAGGTATAAGCCGTCACATTGCCTAACGGATCGGTCGCAGTAAGCTTGTTACCGTGAGCGTCATAGGTGTATACAGTGACATTTCCCTGGCAGTCGGTTTTACTGAGCATATTTCCACTTACATCATATGCATATGTACTAGTGTTCCCAAGCGCATCTGTTTTGGTAAGCATATTTCCGTTACTGTCATATGTGTATGTTGTCGCGTTGCCGAGCGAATCGGTTGTGGTCAGGAGCTGATTCCTGCTGTTATATGTCCAGGAGGGGATATTGCCTAACGCATCAGTCTCGGTCAGCTGGTTCCCTCTGACATCATAAGTCCATGTCGTGGTATTCCCCAATGAATCAGTTTCTGAGAGCTTATTGCCGTCCGCATCGTACGTGTAGTACGTGATGTTGCCCAAAGGATCTGTCTCTGAGATGATGTTCCCCTCGCTGTCATATTCATAGGCGGTCGTGTGGCCGTTTCGGTCAGTCACATACTCAATGGTATTTTCCGTGTCGTGGGTTATGCTTATAGTGTTCCCCAATCCATCCACCGTTCCGATCATACGGCCCAACTCGTCATACTGGGTCTGGAGGACTTCAATCCCACGTGGATCGATGATGCTGATCAGATTGTGGTCAAAGTCGTAGCCGTACTCGGTCAGATTGCCTTCCTGATCGGTAAAACCGACCAAGTCGCCGACGGCGTTATAGGCGTAGGCCACTTCGTAGCCTATCGGATCGGTGATCCGGGTGATACGGCCGCTGCCGTCGCGATCCATGACGATGGCGAGACCTGAAGAGTGACTGATACCGCTGGGCCCGAAACTCAGTCTGTTACCATTGCGGTCGGTGATGCTCTCGAGTCCTGAGGTCATGGAAATGACAAGCTCCATCCCTTCAGCGGTTGTGAGCCGAAAGCGATCCGGGTCGAAGGGTCCTACCTCAATGCTGCCGAGATCGAGTAACTGGCCATTATCCAACAGTAGATCCGGCGTGTCCACAGCATCCAAAGTTGCTGTGGTGCCCTCTAATGCGGTAAATGACGGTCTTACCCAGTCCGGGGAGATCGGCGGTTGTACTATGAATGACGGCGTGAACTCGAAGCGATCCTGACGGCCGTCGGCATAGGTAACCAAAACTTTGGGTACATTATCGGTCTCTAGAACGTAAGTTGGGCTACCCAGCCAGGAGCCGCTCTGAACAGCTTGCCAGCCTGTACCGAGAGTACGAGTCACCTGGATCTTGATACCTGAGATCAGGGCCATATCCCAGCCAATACCAAAGTCGCCTTTTTCCTTGTCAAAGCTGTTGTAAGTACGAGTTACGGTAATAGGGACGCCGGAAACCGGGATTGAGGTATCCTGAAAGGCTAACGAGAACTGCCCGATCTTGAGTTTGCTGTTGATTTCGATCGGTGTACTGGCATTGAAGACCGTCAGATGTCCATCCTCGTCATAGGCAATGACACGAACATCATAGAGCCCATTCGCCAGCAGGGTGGGATCAATGGTGCCAAGGATATCGCCCTGAATGGAAGTGGTTCCTTCCGCTATCTGCCGGTAGTTGCCGCTTCCCGCTGGGGCGATTTCAATACCGTACCAGGCCAGGTAGGGATCGGTGATTGTGCCAGTCAGTCCATAAGGCTCATCCACGGTAAGATCGGCAGGGATTACCACCGAGACCACCGGCGGCTCGGTATCGACCAGGGGAAGGACCTGCACCCGGAAGTTCTGGGAGGCGTATAACCCCTCGGCATCACGAACCACCACCGTTATTGTCTGGCGGCCTTCCTGATCGATTGTCGGGGTCCAGGAGACGAGTCCGTCAGCATCGATACTCATGCCTTCCGGTGCGAGAGCCAGGGCATAGTCCAGCGGCCCACCTTCAGGATCACTGGCTGTTACCTGATAGCTGTAAGGCGTCTCCGCCGTAGCCGTGGTCACCGGATCAGAAGTGATCACGGGTGGTTCGTTTGTAATGGCAGAATCCCCCACTAATCTGCACCGGGAAAACCCACTGGAGTTGATCCGCGGATCGGGAGCGACCCGGGTCATGCGAGTGGCGGTGGCGGTCAGATAGAGGCCCGAGAGGTTCTCGGGAATCGTCGTCTCGAAGCTGCCGTCGACCTCCGGGGTGAGAGCCGCCAGCCAGCGCTCACCTTCGCCGTAGCCGCTGGCATCGCAGCCACGGTTGGCGAATATTTCGACCAGACAATTCTGGGGATTACTCGTGCTCAGGTTGCCCATCACGCGGGTGATGCCATTGTCCGCTTCGGTAGCGTTGATGACCGGATAGTTTTGCAGGCCCTCGATGTAAGCCTCGGGCACCGAAAACAGCTTCTTGACGTACAACCCGTCAATACCCATGCCGCCATTGTCATGGATCTGATTCCCCAGAATGCGAACAGTCGATGCCCGGTTGGGACATGTGTTACAAGTAGCCCATACCATCTTTTCTATTCCCGGCCCATTATTGAAGGCGATGATGTTGCCCGCACCCTCCTCAGTACCACCTATGATGCTGTAGCCGTACCCTGCCGCTTTGATCCCTCGTCCATTGGGCAGGGGGGTTACACCGTCCGAACCGACCCCGATCTTGTTGCCCTGTACGATGAGGCGATCCCGGTTCGACACGATAATCCCATCGTTGCGGTTGCCACTGATGATGTTTCCCTCATTCGGGCCCGTACCGCCGATAAGACCTTCGGGATCAGCCGCCGATACGATTCCACTGCTATTGCCGAGAGCTTGGGTGCCTGTCGCATCCGTGCCAATCAGATTTCCCTGGATGCGGAGAGAGAGATTGTTGATAGCTCGATTAGTCACGAGGCGAATCCCACGCAAGAAGCCCCCTATCACATTGCCCGCACCCGGGATGCCGCCGCCGATCAGCACTCTTCCGGGAAGCTCCGACCCATCATCGTCCACGTCCGCAACCTGGATACCATTTCCCGCCGTTCCGGGTTCCGGAGTGACTGCTACCGACCCGGTAATGTCGGTGCCGATGTAATTGCCCTGGATGACGACAGCGTTGTCGCCAGCATAGAAATAGATCCCGGCCAAAATGACATTCCGGCTGCCGGGGGTGACCCCGCCGATCGTGAGGCTGGTCGTGATGTTATAATCATCCATCTCGATATCGCCGCCGTTCATGGTGGCGAGCGGGATGGTGCCGGTACGATCGAGACCGATGAGATTGCCCTGAATGGTGACTGATTCCGGCCCGACATATCTTCCGATGGCGATTGAGGCATATGCTTCCGCCGCAATGATATTTCCCTGCCCGGGTCGGCTTCCGCCAACGCGCACCGTCCAGTCCGGCTGGGGGTCGAACTGATTCTGGTAGTAGCCCCCGCCCCAGCCCCACTCCGCACAGGCATGTGTCGACATCACTAGGCCAGTATATCCCCGCAGCGTTGTGCCGGTGGCATCCGCACCGATATAGTTTCCCTCCACAACCATGTTCTTGCCCGGGCAGATCATCAGCACGCCCTTTGTGTTGCTCCACTGCGCAAAGGCGATGCCGCGGATCACGTTGTTGTCTCCGGAGACACCAACTGTCCCCCGCTGGTGACTGTCATCTATCTCGATCTCCGGGCCGAAGGGGTTTCGGTCTCCCTGGTTCTCTGTCTGGCTGTAGCCATCCAGTGTCCAGCCATCACCGTGGAGATGCAGGCCGGTGCCGCCCCCGTATGTACTCCCCATCGTCGGATTCGGTAGCTGCCAGACGCCTCTGACAGAGTCATATTTCGGGTCTGTATCCGGGATGTTGAAGGTGATACGCGTGCCCGGGTTTGCATTGGCGTAAGTGGCGGCGGCCTTCAATGACCCATGACCTTCCAGGTTGGAGTTGGTGACCATGCCGTTACCCTCGGGAGGCAGGTCCATGTTGAGGATCATGACGTTCACTTCATCGATCTCGCTGTCCACGGTGCCGTCGTTGACTATCAACTCAAACGTCAACAATGTGTTCTCGTCTACCTCGGGCGCAGTGAACCGGGGCTGTTGAGCATACCATTTGTCCAGTTCCACTTCGGGACCTGCGGTCTGGACCCACCAGTAAGAAAAGTGATCGTCGTCAGCATCAAAGCTGTGTGAGCCGTCCAGGATGTCCTGGGCGCCCTCATCCATGGTGTAGTCATCACCAGCATGGGCAATGGGAGCATGGTTTGCGGTCTCGGAGCTACCCGTAGAAACCCGAATCCAGTAAGTCTGTGTATCGATTCCCCCGTAGCCGTCTGCCACTTGAATCGAGACCCCGAAATCGGAGATCTGATCTTCCGTGGGTGTCCAGCGGAGCACGCCGGCATCTTCCAAGACCATTCCGTCAGGGGCAGCGACCAGGCTGTAGGCCAAGGGATCTTCGTCAGGATCCACAGCAATCACAGGGTAGACGTACTCATACTCCAATGCGGCTACAGTGAGCGGCATTGAGGTGATACGTGGTAGCTGGTTGGAAAAAACAGAGATAGAAACGGTGGCTGTTGCTGTCCCGCCATTGTTGTCATCCACCTGGAAGTCAAAACTGTCGTCACCGCGGTAATCCTGTACCGGGGTGTAGGTAAGATCCGGAGGTGTGCCTGAAAGGGATCCGTGGGATGGATTTGTAAGTACTAAAAAGATCAAGGGGTCTCCATCGGGATCAGACCCAGTCAAGGTAATGGTCTCCGGAAAGTTCTCATGGACATTCACTTGTTGGTCTGTGGCAACGGGTGTCCGGTTAGGAATGATGATTTCTTCAACATCGATTGCATAAGTCTGTGCGTCTGCTCCTCCGGAGCCGTCAGAAACCTCCACGGTCACATTGTATGTACCGGCCGCTTCCGGTGTCCAGGTGATCAGCCCGGTAGTTGTGTCAATCGACATGCCGGAAGGGGAAGTCAAAAGACTGTAGCTTAAGGTATTCCCGTTAGGATCTGTGGCGTTGGTGTCGTAGTTGTAGACAATCCCTGCAGTGCCATGCTCAATAGGGGAAGAGTAGATGACAGGGGCGTAGTTGACTGGTGTGCGTGTTCTGAGAGCTGTAGGGTGAGAACTTGTGACATTGGAATAGCACCATGTGTCTTGGGAAAGAGCACCCACCACATATAGATAGGTGATTTCATTTGCCACTGGTTCGTCAAGATAGGTTGAGTAAGTGGAGGTGGTCTCGCCGATCTTTACCAAATTATACGGGTCAGACTCGTCTGAGCGATAGATATCGTATCCCTCAGTGCCGTCGAGGTGTGTCCAGGTGAGCTGTACCTTACCGGACTTGGCCCTGGCAGAGATGTTAAAACAAGCATTGACAGTGATTGTTGCTGTATCAACGTTAGAAAGGGACGAGCCGTCATCAACGGCTAAGGAGATAGAGTAAGTCCCTTCGGGGATTTCAACAGAGGGGGTTGCGCCGGAGGTCGTGAAAAACGGGCCGTACCATTGATAGTTCAGAGGGTCGCCATCAGAGTCGCTGGAACCGGATCCGGTAAGAAGAACCGTGCCCGCCACAGGAAGGTCTTTTATGGCAGACTGATCACTTCCGGCATCGGCTTCGGGAGTTGCCGCCTCAACAGACTTAGGCCCTATGAGTGAAAGAAAATCCAGAATCCCCTGCAGCTTCCGGGGCTGAAATTCCCACTTATAGGCATTGCTCAACTCCCAAAGGGGCATGCCCTGGATCATCATAAAAAACACTAAGACCTTAGCAACAAACCTACAAAAGCTGTTTTTTTTCCACCCGGACATGACCTTGCCTCCTTAAACTGAAAGTTCAAGTTGTCTATTGCCTTGTTCATATATTGATTTTATGAACTTTTACATCCTGTTTTACTCCTTAATCGGGTCAGTGCCGTTCAGCGGACTGTTGTTCACATAGCGGTACAGGTTGCAGTCACCGCATTGAGGATACTGCCGCTAGAATTTCTTAAGTGATATCAGTTGCCTCCTGAAATTTTAGGGGTGGAAAATGGGGTCGGTAAGCCGCATGGAATAGCGAGCCCGACGATCGGGGCCAGTGGTTCAATGGTAAATCTCCCTCTGCCGTATGCCAAAACATCATTCACGGCACCAAACAATTCTAAGATTTGATCGGAAACCGCACTGCCGAACGATGCCGAACTCAGAGCGGTACACATTAATTCAGCATATTCTTTCATTGCACACTCCCCGGTCGGATCAGTGCCGTTCAGCGGGCTGTTGTTGACATAACGGTAGAGGTTGAAATCACCTCCTTCGAATCCCGTCGGATCTTCACTGATAAAGCGGCCAAGCCAGTGATCATAATACCGGCCCCGATAGTAATAAAGCCCGGTTTCGCTTTCATATTCGCGGCCGGTGAACAGGAAACGGTCTCCATGGCCGGCATCGGTCTGGGCGCGAACACCACCGAAACTATCGTAGTCCACATGATTGAGAAGCGTGCCGTCGCCATCGACCAGATCCCTGATCGTGCCGAGTTTGTCGGCCAGGTACCAGTTCGTCTCGCCGGTCGGTCGGCTGCGGGCAAAAAGCGCGTCGATTTCGTCACCGAACATGTAGCGCGTCTCAAGGTTGGCAAAAGAATCAAAATCGGCCCAGACATTCTTACCGTCATAAACGGTATACACTGTCTGGCCGTTCACCGTGGTTCTGATCCGGCGGTCCAGACCGTCATAGGTGTAAGAAATCTCGCTTAAGAGAACGCCGCCGGCGCTCCGCTTTTCGATGGCGGTGAGTCGGTTGCGGTGATCATAGGTGAAGGTCGTCACCATGCCTGTGGCGGTCTCCGTCTTGATGATCAGGTTGCCTTCGGCATCGTAGTCATAATCATACTCGATGTCACCCATGATTCGATTGCTGGCGCCGACAACATAGCCTGTGCCATTACGGTTGCCGTTGTCATCATAGGAGAAGTTCTCATTGCCAAACACCGACCGGATGGATCCCGTAAGCTGGCCAGCGGCGTCATAGGAGTAATTATACATCTGTCCGTGGTGAACTTCCGAGAGCAACAGCCCCGCTGCATTGTAAGTGTAGTCATAATCAGCCACGGTGGAAACGCCGCCATTGATGGTGTCGTGCGTCAGCTCCGTCAGGCGGCCAAGGCCATCATAGCTGAAGCTGCTTGATCCAACCTGATTCGTACCGGCGATATCGGTAAAACGATCCATGACATCACAGGTGCCAAGAGCGTTATAGGCACAATCAACACGTACCGGATCCGCCATGCCGGTTCCCTGCCACGTGCGGCTGATCAGCCGGTTACGGCTGTTATAAGCGGAATCGGCCCGCACCCCCAGGTTGTCCTCAACGGAGATGCGATTGCCCATTGGATCATAGCTGTAGATCAGTTCTACGGCAGGCACACCGGGAGTACCGGTATTGTCCGCGGTAAGAAGGTTGTTTACAGCGTCATAGGAAAAGAACAGTGAGCTGTGGTGATCGGCAACATACCGCTGGTTGCCCACCGCGTCGAGGCCGAAGTCAATGATGTTAACCGTCGACACGCCGTCAAACCAGGCTTCCCGGACACGCTGGTTAAGAGCGTTGTAGGCAAAGGTCAGCCGTCGGTTGTTGCGGTCAACACGTTCAACCAGATTGTCCGCCGGATCATAAGTGTAGGTAGTCCTCATATTCAGCGGATCAATTTTCGTGACCAGCCGGTTCAGCGCATCGTAGACAAACCGGGTCGTATTGCCGACCGGATCGGTGATGCTGAGGCGATTGCCGTTGGCATCATAGGTAAACGTCGTTACCCCACCGAGATGGTCGGTCTGGCTGATTATCCGGTTGGCATCATCATATTCATAGGTTGTGACATTGCCCAGCGGGCAGGTTTTACTGGTGATCAAATGCCCATCATAACCATACACAGTTGTGTTGCCCAGGGCATCTGTTTCCATAACCAGCCGCCCGTCTTGGTCATAGGTGTTGGACTGCACACCGCCGGCTTCATCGGTGATACTCACAATTTGACCGTTCCAGAGATAGACATAGTCCTTATGAGTACCATCAGGATTGATGATCCGGGTTGGCGGCGCGATACCGGCGCTATATTCATAGACCGTCAGGTTACCGTGAAAGTCAGTAAGCCCGTCAATTCTGCCGTAGACATCGTACGAGAGCGTTGCTATCTGCCCGGCAGGGTTGGTGAACTGAGTCATGTTGCCCTGGCTGTCATACACCGCAGTTGTCGTCAGGCCGAGTGAATCGGTGGCACTGGTAACCTTGTTGAATGCATCATAGGTGAACGTCGTGACGTTGCCCAGGGCATCCGTTTCAGTTAGAATGTTGCCGCGATCATCGTAGGTGAACAGAGTGATGTTGCCGTTTTCATCAGTTACCGACGTTTCATTGTTGTCCGCATCATAAGTGAATGCGGTTTCACCACCTAAGGGACCGGCCTCCCGGATGAGGTTGCCCTGGGCGTCATAGAAGAGCTCGGTAACATTACCGTTGGCATCGGTGAAGGTGCCGCTGAAGGCGGCCGGGTCATAGGCCTTCTCAAATCGGTCACCCAGGGCATTGGTAAAGGCCGTCTGGCGGCCGTCGGCGTCATATTCATACCTGGCTGCCTGGCGTCCCAACGAATCGGTTATGGTATTCAGGTAATGGGCCGGGTTGCTGTAATAGGTATAGCTGCTGGTCAGGTTTTCCTGATCGGTAACAGCCTCAAGGTCGCCGGCGGCATCATAGACGTAGCTGATGATATTGGTATCAGGATCGACAACTTCAACAATTCTCCCCTCCGCGTCACGGTTGAACTGCACGGATTCGCCTGAGGAGTGAAAAATACCATCATAGGTATAGACCAGTTCATTGTCGTTGCGGTCGGAAATCTTCTGGAGACCGCTGAACTGGTTGTAGTGATAGGTGGTACCATCCTTTCTCACCAATCGGAAATCGGATGGGTTATAATTGAAGCCGAGCAGGAAGAAAATGTAGGTGCCATCGCCCCTCAGCGTCAAGGCGATGGGGTCGGCTTCGAGACGATCATGAACGCCTGGATCGGGCGTAAATTTCGGGATATAGACAGTTCCCAACAAAGTTGCGGAGGGCGTGGGCTCGAAAGTAAAGCCTATGCGCTTGCCATCCGGATCGGTCAGGTAGATTCGGGTTTCCATCCGGTAAGGTTCGGCAACAAAGAAACCAAGGGTCTCCTCCAGAGGGTGTACGGGGATGGTTTCGCGGATTTCCGGATCCGTAGCCCCGAGTTTCCAGCCGTAGCCGAAATCGCCTAAATCGTCGGCATCTCTGGTATCATAGCGCCGGATAACCTTGATCGGAATGCCGGCGAGAGGCATCGCCAGGTCTACGTATTCCAGGGAGAACTGGCCGAGCTTCAGCGGCGAGCTGACCTCGCACTGAATCCAGCTGTTAACGCTGTAATTCTGGTCTTGGGCTCGCAGCCTAAAGCGGTACAGGTCACCCTGGAGCAGACCGGCATCAAGCTGACCCAGAAAGTTGTTATCTACGTTACTGCTGCCGGTGGCAATCGTCTGCCACTCTTCAGTATCCGTCGGTGCATACTCCAGCACCCAGAGCACCAGGTTATCATCGGTGACGCTTCCTTTAAAGGTGACCATGCCGCTCAGGAGGGAGCCGCTCAATGGTGTGGTAATGACCGTATCCGGCGGTGTCTCATCGCCGCCGGACGCACTGGGATCAAAGATAATGACCTGTGCCGTATCCGTGGCCGAGCCGCCGAAACCATCTTCGGCGGTCAGCAGCACATCATAGGTGCCGGCGGTGGCAAAGGTAAGCTGAAGGGTTTCGCCAACCGTATCCTGGCCATCATAGGTCCAGGTGAAGGTGATTGGATCACCGTCCGGATCGGCTCCCGTTGCCGTGAGGGTCATAGCCGTATCCAGTGGCCCTGTGTAGGGGCCGCCAGCCTCAATATCTGGTTCATTGTTTGGTGTCGGGTGGGTAATGGCAACGACCTGCTCGAAGATGCCCGTTGCCCCCTTATCATCAGTAACCGTCAGCCGCACGGTATAGTCGCCGGCAGTGGCGTATAGGTGGCTGACCATGGCGCCGGTGGTAATAACCCCGTCGCCGAAATTCCATTCCCAGGAGGTGAGCGGCCTGCCTTCCGGGTCGTACGAGCCGGTGCCGTCAAAGGTCAGGTTGTTCCAGAGGAACGGGTCATTCGTGAATACGGATACCGGTGATTCGTTGGGCGGCGTGACGACAATCTCGGCCGTCGTTGTATCGGAGCCGCCATTGCCGTCTTCGACGGTGAGCGTAACCTCGTAGGTGCCGACCGCGTCAAAGGTAAAACTTGTCTGTTCGCCAGTCTGCGGGCCGGTGGCCGTATCAAAGTTCCAGGTATAGGTCAGCGAATCACCGTCCGGATCGTCGGACAGGCTGCCATCCACCGTTACAGGATGATTTACCTCACCTTCATAGGGACCGCCGGCATCGGCGATCGGTGACCGGTTGGCCAGGCCGGTCTGGCACCTGGTTTCGGCATGGCCGGTGGCGCCGCGATCATCGGTAGCATACAGAGTCACCACGTATGCGCCTTCTGCCGTATAGGTATGGGGTACGACCTGCCCGTAGGCTTCGAAGCCGTCGCCAAAAACCCAGCGATACTCGACAATGGGATCTCCTTCGAGATCAACGGCACTGCCGGAGAAGGTCAATGCTTCGTTAACCAGTCCACTATAGGGACCGTCCGGGTCAGGTATCGGAGCTGTATTGGGCCGCGGGTCGACCACCACCTGGAAAAACTGGGAGGCGGAGGCCCGACGGGCATCATTGACCCGAACCATCACGTCGTTAAGACCCACCTGATCACGGGTCGGCGTCCAGGAGATCAGGCCGGTGGCGGCATTGATAACCATGCCGACCGGGGCCAAATCCAGCAGATAGCTAAGGCTGGTGCCTTCAGGATCATCGGCCTGGACATCATAGGCATAGGACAGTTGCTCCTGAGCACTAAGCAGCGGTTCGCTGGTAATTACCGGCGGCCGGTTGCGGATTCTCCCGATGGAGTAAATATGGACCGGGGCTGAAAGCATGGTCTCGCTGCCGATTTCGCTCCGGATCCGGTACCAGTAGTCCTTGTACATCACAACATTGTAGTCGAGGAAGGTGGAGTAGGTGGAATCGGTGGTGCCGATCAACTCAAACCCCTGGTTCGGCCCGGTCTCCGACCTGAGCACGTCGTATAGCGGCGCGTCGATATGGGTCCACACCAGTTGACACTTGGTGGCCTTGGGCCGCGCATAGAGATCCGTAACCCCGGCCTCGTAGACGATCACCTCGCCATAGGCGACATCGCTAAGATCAGGAGTGCCGGCTGTCGGGAAAGCGATGGCGGTGTTATCGGTTACCCGCAGGGCAATATCCTGGCGGCCGGCAGCGCTGAAAGCGGGCAGGGTGGCAATCTGACCGGTAGCTTCATTAAAATCATAGGGCGCCGCAAAATCAGCTTCCCACTCCCAGGTAACGATGCTGTCCCCCAGGTTTTCATCAATATCGTAGGAACCGGAGCCATCCACCTGCACGGCCTCGCCGACGGTGGCCAGGTAAGGCCCGCCGATAACGGCGGTGGGGGGATGGGGCGGGATGGTGATACGAATGGTGTAGGTGCCGATGTCAAACCGGGATGGCGTGCTGTTGTCGATCACTTTCAGACTCGCCGTATAGTCGCCCAGATCTCCGTAGGCATGGTCAACCATGAGGCCGGTTGCATCCGGATGCACAAAGTCCACCCCGTCAGAGGCGTCAAAATCCCACAAATAGTCTGCGATCTCCTTAGCCGGGTCCACGTGGTAGGAACCGGACGCGTCAAAGTGAATTGTTTGGCCCACAGCGCCGGGATTGGGTTGGGCGTGGATAATGGCCACAGGCGGTTTTTCGAAGAGGGTGCGGGTCAGGATGATGACATTCCAGGCGGCCGCCGTGCGCTCACCCACATAGGGCCAGCCGTCATAGGGCCAGGAGCCGTCGGCGTTCTGCCGAGCCACAAGAACTCTAGCCAGACCTACGGTATCGTCTCCGTACCAGTCGAGGCCGGTGGCTGACAAGTGGGTAACCTCCTCAGGAAGTGCCAGCCGCATAGCCTTGGCAAAGGCGTAGTAGGAGTAGTAGCGGTTGTTGCGGCCTATTGATATAAAACCGCTCCAGTTGTTGGCCAGGTATGCTTCGGCCGTCTGCCACCTCTTGTCAGTTACATCATAGTCATCAAAGGAGAGCTGCACCATACCGGATGGCGTAGTGGCCCATCCGTTACCACCACCGGTATAGCCAAACCCGATGCCGCTATAGCTGGCGTTCAGCCAGTAATTGTTCCACGTCTTGACCCAGTCAGGCACGATGCAGCCAAAATGGCGTTCAGCCGCCACCATGCCGATGGCTCCCCACTGGGAGGCCGAATTGTCTGCATCGCTGTTCCAGCTGTAGCGCCAGCCGCCCCGGTCACCGCCTGAATCATCCATGCCCCAGGCATACATATCTACCATGTCCTGGACGATATCCTGATAGGTGCGGCCAAGGACATTGGCCCCACCGGTGCGGGCCATGGCATCCGGGGTGCCGGAGGCCACCAGGGCGTCCATGACAGCCCCCAGCTCATAGATGGCGCGACCACTGTTGACGGAAAGCCCGATGCCGTTGCCGCCATCGTTGGTTCCGTCGCCGTCATTGTCGTAGTCTTCCGGGTGTCCGCCAGCTTGAGCAGACATATTTTGGGTGATTAGCGTGGTCATCAGGTAATCCATACCGCCGCGGACAACGTTCACATAGGGGTCCTCATCCGGATCGCCGGTTTCGAGGTGACCGTTGATCTCGTAGGCCTGCACCGCGGAGGCGGTGGAGTTGGCGTAATGGTTACCATATTTGACATTGTTCCATCGGTACAAAACAGTTGGTGACCAGTAGATTTTTGCCTGGGCGCCGCCGTAACCTTCATAAAAATCCACCTGAAAACTGTGTTCCCCAGCTGTGAGATATACGGCACTGGAATAACGCCATGCAGGAGCATGTCCGGTCCAGTCATTGATGAGCAAATTGCCGTCCACGTAAAGACGGGTGCCATCATCGTTGTGAGAAGCAAAGCTATAATATCCATCTGCAGGGATATGGAGTGTACCTGTCCACCTGACGCTGAAGTAGTCATTGTTAATACCGGTCCCAGGTGAGCCGCCCCAATAGAAGTTTATTTCAGGATCGATTCTGGTAAGAACGGGGTCTCCCGAAAGACTCGTGTTGTTGAAATATTCACCCAGAAGCCCCGGGTCTCCCGTGGGGGTGACTAGGACCGGGTTTGGAATGATCGTATAGGCGCCAGTCGTTTCCCGATGCGTATAGAGCCACCAGAGGCCGTCGTCGATGGCCTTATTGATCTCCACATCGAGGGATTCCTCCCGGAGGATGAGCCGGTAGTCATCCGAGGAGGATTCGCCACCCGCATCGGTGACATGCAGCCGGGCGACAAAGAGGGTGCCGGGATCGTCAGTATAGGTGTGGGTGGCAGCCAGGTTGTCGGGGTTGGTAATCGCCTGGGGTGCGGACTCATCACCATCACCATATTCCCAGTAATAGGTTCCGCCGACCAGGTCGCCGTCACTGTCTTTAGCGACCCCTTTCAGTGTCGTCGGCTCCCCTGACCAGGTATCATGGGGCACCAGCAGATCTGATGGTACCTGGGGCACACAGATCACCTGTGGCGGCGCTGCCAATGCCCAGGAAGGCAGAAGAAAAAAGAGTGAGAGCACAAAAAAAATGGTAGTCAGAAAAATCCTTCCGGCTTTCTGTGAACGGATTTTTATTATCGTGTCTTGTGCTCTCATGATCTGGCCCTCCATGTGTTGAGATGTATGATCTCCAGCAGAAAATAAAGGATCCACCTCCAGAGGAGGTGGTTTTGAAATAACCCCTAAAAGGGGATAAATTGCCTTTTCCCCCTGAGGAGGCAAAGGTTGAGTTGTCCCTTTTAAAACAATTTACTG
>JABZFO010000196.1 GCA_014237405.1 Desulfosarcina sp.
GTACCCGAAAAGAAACACCAAGAAAAAAAGGGCTTGCAGCTAATCTGCAAACCCTTTTTTATATCTAAAATTTTGGTCGGGGCGAGAGGATTTGAACCTCCGACTCCCTGCTCCCAAAGCAGGTGCGCTACCAGACTGCGCCACGCCCCGACATTTTTTGGTGCCTCTTACCACTGTTTATGACAGCGCGCAAGTGCTGAGTACGCCCCCAAACTTATTGCGCCAGTCCGGCCACGGCCGTTTCGATGGCGTTGGCGATGGATTCGGCATATCCGTTTAGTTGCTCCGTAAGCGTCTTTGGATCGGGTGCTGCAGCAGGGTGGATGCAGCCCACTTCCACCAGCACCGCCGGCAGATCCGCTCCCATCAGGGTTACTAAAGGAACACCGCTGACCGTCACACTGTCAAATGCTCCAGTCTCCCCTATTGATCGCTTTATCATGGCGGCGAGATGCTGGCTCTGATGCTGGTGCCGGATCTGGAGCCTGAACCACGCCGGCCGGCCGGTATCCGATTCGATCGCCGTGTCCTGGATCGAGGTCCCTGAAGGAATCGAAAGTCGATCATCGTTATGGTAATAGACGGCGGCGGTTCGGTTGCTGCAATAGGGGGCAACAGCTGCATGGAGGCTGATCATCAGGTCCGCTTGCAGGTGGTTGGCCACGGCAGCCCGATCAGCTGGTGCCATTTCAATATCAGAAGATCGGGTCAGTTCAACCCGGTGTCGTGCCGCCAACAGGCCGGCGATCTTTTGCGCCAGAGCCAGGGTGAATTGCTTTTCGGCAAACTCATTGCCGCTGGGGGCCCCACCATCATATCCACCGTGGCCGGGATCTAGGACGATGGTGGCAGCCTGGGCTTTGCAGGATGGCAGAAAAAACGTCCCGGCGAGACAAAATAAAACCACCAGTGTGACGAGCACCCTGGCTCGAAAAAGGGGTAACGGCTTGTACGCGGCCATGGGTAACGTGAAATCCTTGACAGAAAGGCCGATCAATATTATTTATTTTGTTTGATTTTTTTGCGAAGTGTAGTTTATTTGCAAATAATGTCAAGTTGCGGGTTGCAATTGGTCAAAATAAAATAATGTTTGATGAATCGCTGCGAGAGTGGCGGAATTGGTAGACGCACTGGACTTAGGATCCAGCTCTGGCGACAGAATGGGAGTTCAAGTCTCCCCTCTCGCACCCATTGATTGGGATGTTATTTTTCCAGCTGTTGCAGGCGAATAACATTACCGGGAGTTTTTAAAAGGTGCCCTGATGCCTGTCGCGTCGGGGCGCTTAACTTTTTACCTGAATCGAGTCATTCTTAGCGTCGGTCAGCAGCCATCGCTCTTCCAGAAAGCGCTTAATTCAGGGTTTAGGGCCTCGGACAAAATTAATTGCACCATCTTGCTTGTCTTTTGGCCCGACTACTTACGTTGGATCAATGGCCCCATACAACAAGTATGAAGCCATCGACGCGCCTCGTATCCGAACCAAAATCCGGCGCAATATCAGTTCAATTAATTTTGTCCGAGGCCCTTAGAAAGGATGATTATGAAAGTTACCGTTGAAGATCGCAGTTCCGTGAAAAAAGTGATGCACATTGAGATTCCCGAGGCGGATGTGATCCGTGCACTGGATGATGCCTACAAAACCCTTGAATGCCGATGTGGCTTCCAAGTTGATTCAGGATGCCTACGTGGATGCGCTGAAGGAGACTGAATTGAAGGTTGTCGGCTCTCCCACGGTGGACCCCACGGAATTGGAATCCAGCGGAGACTACCGTTTCGACGCCGAGGTTGAAGTCCACCCGGAGATTGCCGATATCGATTTCACGGGCCTGAAGATGAAAAAGACCCTCTATAAAGCCAGCGATGAAGAGGTGGACGTCCAGATTAAGATGATGCAGAAGAATCTGGCCAAACGGGATCCCATCGATGAAGCGCGGCCGGCACAGACCGGCGATTTCGTCCAGGTGGACTACGAAGGCTTCAAAGATGGCAAGCCCTTTGAAGAGGCCAAAAAGACTGAGAATCTTGTGATCAAGCTTGGCGATGCCCACATATCCGAAGACTTCGACAAGGGTGTCGTGGGCATGAACCCCGGTGACGAGAAAGAAATTGCCATCTCATTTCCCGAAGATTACTTCAACAAGAAACTGGCCGGCCATACGGTTGATTTCACGATAAAACTCCACGAAATTCGAAAAGAGGTGCTGCCGGAGATCGACGATGAGCTGGCCAAGCAGCTGGGACCGTTCACCACCCTTGATGAGGTTCGGGATAAAATCAGAGAGAACCTGACGCAGGGATACGACAAGCGCGCCGAGCAGGAGGTCAACGAGCAGATTTTCAGCCAGATCCTGGAAAAGACCGACTTCGAGGTCCCCGATGTGATGGTGGAGTATGAACTCAACGGCATCATTACCGATGCGGAACGGTCCTTTTCGTACCATAACAAGACCTTTGAAGAAGCGGGTATCTCCCGGGAAAGTCTTGCGGAAAAGTACCGGGATACCGCCGAAAAGCAGGTGCGCCGTCAGCTGATTCTGAGCAAGATCATCCAGCAGGAAAAGATGGAACTGGCCGATGAGGACCTGGAGAAGGGGTTCGCGGAGATGGCCGCCACCTACAATCAGCCGGTGGATGCGATCAAGGGGATCTATGGTAACAGCGGCGACAAGCTGGAGGTTTTTAAGCACGCCTTACTTGAAAAACAGGCGATTAAGCTTATAATGGAAAAGAACGACATCGAAGAAGTGGCGCCGGAAAAAGCGGCTTCCGAAGCGTCAGCATAGGGCATTGTGACCCAATGACTGGCGCTGGAAACCATCATATCGTCCCATTGGATTAAAGGGGTGCCGCGTTGACCGGGGCGCCTCAACGACGGGAACGAAACAGATGTAAAGGAGACAAGATCGTGGCATTAATTCCGATGGTCATCGACCAAACCAGCAGGGGAGAACGGGCCTACGATATCTATTCGCGGCTCCTGAAAGATCGGATTATCTTTTTGGGGACCGCCATTGACGACGATGTTGCCAACTTGTTGATTGCCCAGCTGCTGTTCCTTGAATCGGAAGAACCGGACAAGGATATCAACCTTTACATCAACTCCCCCGGCGGTATTGTCACGGCCGGACTGGCGGTATACGATACTATGCAGTACATCAAACCCGATGTGACCACCGTGTGCATCGGCCAGGCCGCCAGCATGGGAGCGCTCTTGCTGGCCGCAGGCACCGAAAAGAAACGCTATGCCCTGCCCCACGCGCGGATCATGATTCACCAGCCCATGGGCGGATTCCAGGGGCAAGCCTCGGATATCGCCATTCAGGCCAAAGAGATCCTGCGGATGAAGGACACGTTGAACGACATTCTGGTTCGACACACCGGCAGGAGCCTGGAGGACGTTCAAAAGGATACGGACCGGGACAACTTCATGTCCGGCGTAGAGGCAAAAGCCTACGGCATCGTGGACCATGTTATCACCAACCGGGATGACCTGGATCAATTAACCGACACGGAGGCATGATATGGCCAAAAAAAATGAGCCCAATGAGAATCTCTTCTGTTCCTTTTGCGGGAAAAACCAGAAGGAGGTTAAAAAGCTGATCGCCGGGCCGGCGGTTTACATCTGTGATGAGTGCATCCAGCTATGCAGCGAGATCATTGAGGAAGAGAATGAAAAAGAGGCCGGTGAATTCGAGAATTTGATGATTCCCCATGAGATCAAGGCCCGGCTGGACGACTACGTGATCGAACAGGATGTGGCTAAAAAAATCCTGGCGGTGGCCGTCTACAACCACTACAAGCGGCTGGATTCCAATCTCAACACCGGGGATCTGGAGATTCAGAAGAGCAATATCCTGCTGATCGGCCCCACCGGCTGCGGCAAGACCCTGCTGGCCCAGACGTTGGCGCGGTTTCTCAACGTGCCCTTCACCATTGCCGATGCCACCAGCCTGACCGAGGCCGGCTACGTGGGTGAGGATGTGGAAAACATCATTCTTGCCCTGCTGCAAAATGCCGATTACGACGTGGAAAAGGCCAAACGCGGCATTGTCTACATCGATGAGATCGATAAGATCGCCAGCAAGTCTGACAACCCCTCCATCACCCGGGACGTGTCCGGTGAAGGCGTTCAGCAGGCCTTGCTCAAAATCATCGAGGGTACCACGGCTAGTGTGCCCCCAAAGGGGGGCCGTAAGCATCCCCAGCAGGATTTCGTAAAGGTGGACACCTCCAACATCCTTTTCATCTGCGGCGGCACCTTCAACGGGCTGGAGCAGATCATCAACCGGCGTATGGGCAGCAAGCTCATGGGATTTGGCGCCAAGGTGAAAAAGGAGAAGGAGTGCAGTATCGGCGAGACCCTGCTTCAGGTCCAGCCCGAAGACCTGATCAAGTTCGGCCTGATCCCCGAATTCCTCGGCCGACTGCCGGTCATCGCCACCCTGGATGATCTCAGCGCCGAAAGCCTGATCCGGATTCTCACCGAACCGAAAAATGCACTGATCAAACAGTATAAAAAACTTTTCGAAATAGAGGGAGTGAACCTGCGGCTCACGGACAGTGCACTGTCTGCCATTGCCGACGAGGCCCTGAAGCGAAAGTCCGGGGCCCGGGGACTGCGTGCCATCCTGGAGTCCTGCATGCTGGATATCATGTACGATATCCCCTCCAAGGAAGACGTCAACGAGTGCGTGATCGGCGAGGAAGTGGTGCTGAAGAAAGAAGATCCGATTCTTCTTTACGAACCATCCAAGAAACAGGCCTGATGCAAGTACCCACAGGCAGATCCCTCTGATTTGCCGGGGATCGAGGGAAAACGATACACTATGGTCAACATTCCGAAGTTTTTCAAGAATCAGGAGATGGAGGCATCCCGAGAGGTGCTTCCCCTGCTGCCGTTGCGGGACATCGTGGTGTTTCCCCACATGGTGGCACCGCTTTTCGTCGGACGCAACAAATCCGTCAGTGCGCTCTCCAGCGCCATGACAAAGGACAAACGTATCTTTCTGGCCACCCAGAGAAACGCCGGTGTGGATAACCCCACGGAAAAGGATATCTGCGATGTGGGCGTCATCGGTACGGTGCTTCAGCTGTTGCGGCTGCCCGACGGCACCGTCAAGGCGTTGATCGAAGGAAAGCAGCGGGCACGCATCGAGCGTTACGTGCCTAACCCTGAGTTTTTCGAAGTCGAACTGTCCCTGCTGCCGGATATACCCGGCAACACCATCGAGATGGAAGCACTGATGCGCGGGGTGATAGACGGCTTCAGCAAATATGCCAGTATCAACAAGAGCATCTCCAAGGATCTGTTGTCTAAGGTTTCCGCCATTCCAGATCCTTCCAAGCTGGCGGATTCGGTGGCGTCGCATTTCTCTTTCAAGCTCGAAAACAAACAGAATCTGCTGGAAACCGCTGATTTGCGCAAACGTCTTTCCCTGCTGGTCAAGCTGATCAAGCTGGAAATTGAAGTGCACCAGATGGACCAGCGGATCAAGGGCCGGGTCAAGGAGCAGATGGAAAAGACCCAAAAGAACTACTACCTGAATGAGCAGATGCGGGCTATTAAAAAGGAGATGGGCGCCGAAGACGAGACAGGCGATGAACTCAAGGACCTGGAAAAGAAGATCAAGCGCAAGCGTATGTCTAAGGAGGCCTCGGTAAAGGCCCGTCAGGAGTTCAAAAAGCTCAAGCTTATGACTCCCATGTCGGCCGAAGCCACGGTGGTGAGAAATTATATCGACTGGATGATCAGCCTGCCGTGGTATAAACGAAGCCCGATTCGTCATGATCTGATCGAGGCGGAGAAAATACTCAACGAAGATCATTACGGTCTGGAAAAACCCAAAGAGCGAATCCTTGAATACCTGGCGGTGCAAACGCTGGTGAAAAAACTGCGTGGTCCCATCCTCTGCCTGGTGGGCCCGCCCGGCGTGGGCAAGACCTCTCTGGCCCAATCCGTCGCCCGGGCCACGGGGCGAAAGTTTGTCCGTTTGTCCCTAGGCGGCGTGAGAGACGAGGCCGAAATCCGAGGCCATCGCCGAACCTACATCGGGGCCATGCCCGGAAAGATCATCCAGTCCCTGAAAAAGGCGGGGGTAAACAACCCGGTCTTCTGCCTGGATGAAGTGGACAAGATGAGCATGGATTTCCGAGGCGATCCTTCATCCGCCCTTCTGGAGGTGCTGGACCCGGAGCAGAATTACAGCTTCAACGACCATTACCTGGATCTGGATTACGATCTGTCTGATATCCTGTTTATCACCACGGCCAACACGCTGCCGGATATCCCGCTGCCACTGCAGGACCGGATGGAAATTATCCGGCTCCCCGGTTATACGGAACTGGAAAAATACAACATCGCCAAAGAGTTCCTGGTGTCCAAACAGATCGCCGCCAATGGCCTCAAAGATGAGGATATCTCTTTCTCCAAATCAGCCATTTACACGATCATTCAGCGCTATACCCGTGAGGCGGGTGTGCGTAACCTGGAGCGGGAGATCTCATCTATCTGTCGGAAGACCGCGCGAAAAGTGGTGAACCGAAAGGACGAGAAAAAGTATGTCATCTCTGTCAACACCATCACCAAGCTGCTGGGGCCGCCGCCATTCAAAATCAGCCAGATCGAGGAAACGGACCAGGTCGGTCTGGTGACCGGACTGGCCTGGACCCAGGTGGGCGGGGAACTGCTGTATGTGGAAGCCCTGACCATGCCCGGCAAAGGGAAACTCAATATTACCGGCAAACTGGGTGATGTGATGAAAGAATCTGCCCAGGCGGCAGTGAGTTTCGTCCGTTCCCGAGCCGAAAATCTGGGTATCGACAAGGATTTTTACAAGGACCTGGACCTGCACATCCACATCCCCGAAGGCGCTATCCCCAAAGACGGCCCGTCGGCCGGTATCTCCATGTGCACCTCGCTGGTATCTGCGCTGACCCGCCGACCGGTCAGGCGGGATGTGGCCATGACCGGGGAGATCACGCTGCGGGGCCGGGTGCTGCCCATCGGCGGTCTGAAGGAAAAGATGCTGGCCGCCCACCGGGGCGGGATCCGAAAGGTGATTATCCCAATTGAGAACGAGAAAGACCTGAAGGATATCCCTAAGGTTGTCACCCGCCAGATGAAGGTGGTGACGGTGGAACATATGGACGAGGTGCTGGGCCATGCGCTGGTGCTCGGCCAGGGAGAGCGGCTGTTTGCCAACAATGACATGCCGATTCCGGTAGAGAAGGGCGGATCCGATCAACACCAGATATCCATCAATTAAAAAGTGATAGAGCCCTGATTTTTGGACTTGACTTTGACAGGGTGAATTGGTAGCTAAGCATTTCTTCTTTTGCTGGTATGGAAAAGAAGGCTCTTTCGCCTACCAGTCAACACGCTGATATCACTTTCGGGGGCGTAGTTCAGTTTGGTTAGAACGCCGGCCTGTCACGCCGGAGGTCGCGAGTTCGAGTCTCGTCGCTCCCGCCACTACATAGATAAGGGTTCACAAGGAATTGTGAGCCCTTTTTTTATGCCCTAAAATAGTCGTACCCCAAAGCATACCCCAAAGACAAAAGGCCTTAAAACTGGATCAGGCAGGATATACGGGCTTTTCCGGTTCCCGATTTTTTCCCGGAACAGGAATCTTTTTTCATTGTGTGACGGGCTCCCCTACACCTAAAAATGTGGAAATGGTGGTCATGATCCTGTTATGTGGTTTGGGGTATTCTTTGGGGTATGGGATTATTTTTCAATCACCCATCGGTCTTTTCGGAGGTGGTCCCGGCGGATGGTTTTTCCCCGATATCTGAAGCGGTCATTTCTTAGAACGTCTTGACGGATGGTTCCGGCAGGGTCCCCAGATGGGGTGAAAGTGTCAAAGCGTTTGTACCTGGTGGGCAGGATGGAAGGCTTGATATACCTGACGGGCTCCCCTTTGGAATTGGTGATTAGAATCCGCCTGGAGTCCAGTGGGTCCCGCTTGACGGTCCCCAGACGGTTACCCCTTGTATCGATGATCTGATAGCGGTCAGACCGTAGTGGGTCCGGTTTGAGGGTAAAGGGTCCCCCTGCAAAGGCTGGAACAGCCCAAAGGGTCAACAGGATTGCAATCAGAAATGGGGAACGGGGTTTCATGGATCAAGATTAATGAGATGGGCCGGATAAGTCAACAGACCACTATTTTGATGCTTTGTTTTCGGCATACCTCTTCCGCCGTTTTGCCTTGATCTGTTCCCGGTTCTTTTCGTAATATCGCTTTTGCTTTGCGACGTTTGCCCGTTTCTGCTCTTCATCGGTCATCTTGCTTACGCCATCCATCTCAATAAGCACGGCAAGGAGCCGCTGAACGGCATTGTGATAAACCTTGATGATATTGTGAGGGGTGTCCCCGTAAACTTCCGCTATATCCGCATAAGACCACTTGCCGAAAAACCGCCGGATGAAAACCCCCGTTTGCTTTGTGCTTGGATCTAATCCATGGTCGGCAAACGGGTTCCCATTTTCAGTGGAAAAGGCTTGCTGCATTTCAGATGATAAGCGAGGGTCTCCATCTTTATCCACGCCGATGGACAACATTGATTCTTGGGTTTCCCGGCTCCTGGCATAGACAATGCTGATTTTTTCACCGTTCTTGCCGATATGGTTCTTTTCATACACGGCCTTGTTACCCCGTTTCAAATATTCCTGAATCGGATAACAAGGCACCTTGCAAGTTTGACGCTTCTTGCATTTTAGACAAATGTCTTTGATATCGGTTCTCATGATCCTATCTGATCCTTGATATGACCGGTGCACGTAAATATGGTTTCAGGATTGCCAAAGCTCTTTGGCTATATCGTGGAGGCTTCTCCCCGTTTGATCGATCAAGCTTCACGGAAACCAGTCCACCCAAACTCACAGACTGTGCTTGAAGTTCATCCAGATCATACCGGATTTCATGAAGTGCCTGTTCACACTGGGCCAGCTTGATGGCCTGCAAGGCATCGGCGTCAGTCAGATCAATAAAGATGTCCAATTCCTGAAGACTTCGATAAGCGACCATCAGTGCAATTTCACCGTCAGCAGTGAGCCAGTCATCAGCATGGAGCCGGGTTTCAAAATAGGTGTCTGCATCATTGACAGATACAAAGCTGTCATAACCGGAGGTGGGATAAACGATCATTTTATAAGCTCCTTCAATTCTTTAATGGTTCTGAGTTTCCCGGCATAATAAAGAGACTCCATTTTCAGTTTCCCCGATTTCACCAGATTGAACCTGGTGGGTCCTAAAACCTCTTTTGCAAAACTTCTATCCGCCGGGTTCCCGCTTTTCACCATGGATGACATCCATTGATTATAATTCATATCAGCATGGGGAAACTTCACCCGTAACTTGTCAAAGGTCTTTGACCGGGTTCCATCCCGGTGATTGATCCATCTGCCTTCTGTATCAATCCGGGCAATACGGGTATTATCTTTCGATTCATGCAGTGCTTTGTTCAAGGCTTCATTCTTGAAAATGGGAACAAGGAAAGATCTGCATAACCAGTGCAAAGGCGGTTGTGGTGCTTCACCCACCTTGAATTCTTTCCCGTCCAATGATCTGCATAAGGGGACCTTACGGGGTCGCATCTTAATTATTAATTATTGACATGGGGTTTCTTCTGATTGTATCCTGCCATAAAATTTTGCGCCAAGATGACTAAAATGTTCTGTCTGATCTGGCAGGGCGCTTGATCAATACAAAAAATAATCCGCTGCAACAAAATGAGCGATCAGAAGATGTACTGCTCATTCAGCGCATGAGAAACTTGCTATCATGGCCCGAGCCTTGCGCATTGAGTTTGAAGGTGCTTTTTACCATGTGATCAATCGCGGCAATGCCGGTGAGGATTTGTTTATCAGTAGGTATGACCGCAAACAA
>JABZFO010000133.1 GCA_014237405.1 Desulfosarcina sp.
GACCAGGTGAAGCCCATCATCCGGGACGACGCCCCGGTCACCGGTGACGTGCTCTGGTCTTGCACCACCTGCCGGGCCTGTGAGGACATCTGCCCGGTGAACATCGAACATCTGGATTTTATCATCGAAGCCCGCAAGCACCAGGTGCTCATGGAAGCCAGCTTCCCACCGGAGGTCCAGGAGACCTTCACAAACCTGGAAAACCAGGCCAACCCCTGGGGCTTCGGCGCCGACAGCCGGGCGGACTGGTGCAAGGGCATGGACGTGCCGCTGATGGGCGACAACCCTGAAGTCGAACTGCTCTGGTTCGTGGGCTGTGCCGGGTCCTTCGACGACCGGGGCAAAAAGATCTCCCAGGCCATGGCCCGGGTGCTCCAGCGCGCCGGGGTCAACTTCGCTATCCTGGGGCCGGAGGAGGCCTGCAACGGCGACATGGCCCGGCGGGCCGGCAACGAATACCTGGCCCAGATGCTGATCCAGCAGAACGTGGAGACTCTCAACCAGTACAAGCCCAAGAAGATTCTCACCGGTTGTCCCCACTGCTTCAACATCATCAAGAATGAATACCCGCAGTTCGGCGCCTGCTTCCCGGTGGTCAGCCACGCCGAATACCTGTTCGAGCTGCACAAGCAGGGTCGTCTGAAGCCTAACGGCAACAACCTGGGCACGCTGACCTTCCACGATTCCTGCTACCTGGGTCGCTGGAATGGTATCGTCCAGCCGCCCCGGGATCTGCTGCGCTCCATGAACAACGGCCAGTTGACAGAAATGGAGCGCATCCGCGAAAAGGGCTTTTGCTGCGGTGCCGGCGGCGGCCGCATGTTCATGGAAGAGACCCTGGGCAAGCGTATCAACGTGGATCGGGCCGAAGAGGTGATATGCACCGGCGCGGCCACCGTTGCCGCCGCCTGTCCGTTCTGCGCCACCATGCTTTCCGACGGCCTCATGGACAAGGAATCCACCATCACCGTCAAGGACATCGCCGAAATCGTGGACGAGGCCACGGCAGGATAACGGTTGGATCGTTAAGAGCGTTGGGATCGTTTGATTGGTCTTATTGGTTGAATTTGTTGGGTTGGTTGAAAAGGACAGAATGCCAACTCCCCTCAGTCTTCAGGCGATGCACCTCAACCCAGAGGTCGGAGGTCGGAGGTCGGAGGTCGGAGGTAGGAGGTAGGAGGTCGGAGGTCAGAGGTAGGAGGTCAGAGGTAGGAGGTCGGAGGTCAGAAGTCAGAACCCGGAACCCGGAACCCAATCGGAGGTGGTTATGCCAGTGGAAGCCAATATCGTTGACATTTTAAAGGAAAAAAAGATCGCCTACGAGGTGGTCGAACACGAACCGGTCTACACCAATCCGGCCATGGCCGAGGCCCTGGGAGTCAGTGAAGCCGAAACCGTCAAATCCCTGGTGCTGCTGACCAAGGAGAAGAAGATGGTGGTGCTGGTGCTGCCCGGGGACAAGAAAGTGGATTGGAAAAAGGCTGCTGCGGGCATCGGGACGAAGAAGGTCTCTTTTGCCAAACCCGAGGATGTGCTGGAAAAAGTGGGCTGCGAAGTGGGCTGCGTGCCGCCCTTCGGTCAGTTGACGCCCCTTCCCATCTTCATGGACCCGGATCTGGCCAAAAAGGATTTCGTCTATTTCAACCCGGGTAAGCACGACAAATCCTTCAAGATCAAAGCATGGGATCTGAAGAAAGTCAGTAAGCCGAAATTCATCTGACGTTCCTTGACAATCTGTTCCCGCCTGCGCATCTTCTTGATTTCCACCAGATTTTGCTGGCGTTTTCATCCGAGATCCATTAGAGATGAAAACAGACTGTTACCGTAACTGAAAACCGATGGCGAAGATGGCCTTAGGCGGGCTCCGCCGTAAGCGATCGAACGAACATGAAACGTTTCTCAACTCGTTGTGTTGCCCCATTGCGGATGATTGTCATTGCCGCCGCCGTGTGGCTGGTTCTGTTAATGGCCGGCAATGCCGCTGCATCGGACCCGCACGTGGATTTGCCGTCGGATGTGATATCGACGCTTCATTACCTTCTGGATCTGGTAAAAAATGAGGATGACGCCGCCTATGATGCTCGGCGCATCCCGCCGTTGATGACGTTTCTCCTGTCGCCCAAACCGGACAACGCCCTTTACAGTGCCGATGATTCCTTCGGCGCGCCATCCGCCTATAATGAATTTACCGTCAATACCGATCTCCAGCGTATCATCGACTACACCCTGGATGCCGATATTCCTTCATTTTTCTTTTGGCCGTCCTCCCTGATCCTCAAAGGGACCGAACACATCACCATCACGCCGGATCAGCACAGTGGTGCCTATTACAGTTATGACGTTGATAAGATGGTCATTCTAAGCCCCTACCACCAGGGGCGTGTGCTCATCACCATTTATCTGCAAAAGGAACCTTCGGCGGTGGGCAGAAAAGGGTGGGTGCTGGGCCAAGACGATGAATGGAGCTACCTGTACACCCGGGAAAAGGGATTGGGCCTCAAGGGGCTGGGGTGGGCTAATACCTATATGTATGATTCGTTCAACATCACCGTTTATTACGAGGCGGATCCTGGAAAATCGGCCGTCACCTGTGGAGCCGTCAGCTGGGTGAAGGCCGGCTGGGCCGGTATCAATATGGTTCAGCCCAAACATATTCATCGGGGGCTGGTCCGTGTGGCTCACGCTTTTACAGCGGTGATGGAAGACCCCCGGCTGCCGGAGCCTGCCAGATTGGCGGAGGCCTTTTCAAAATCCAGAGACCTTCCCACCCCCACCTTGAGGGAATACGCACAGGACTATTTTACCAGCCTGGAGCAGCGCCTGGTTTCGTCGAAAACCCTATGGAAAAAAGTGGGGCACGCATTTGACGGCCAAGCCCTGCTCAAGCAGATGACCCGGGATGAGCTCTACGCCGTCCTAGCCCTGGACTATTTCAAAAAAATACTCGGCCGCAATCCCGTGATGGATTCCCATCCGTTTTGATTCCACCCCTATACCTGAGTTGAGCGATTTTTTGCGAGGCTTCAGGAAAGCATCCAACGATTGCCGCTATCTCGACGCCATTGCCAAGCTAAGCGCTACTCGGTTTTTTCGGGCATGGTTACAATGGGGCCGGCTGCTAGAACCGGTTCAGCCTCTACGTCTTTGGCGTTAATCATCTGGACCATTCGCTGCAGGGAACTCAGGATCATGGATTGTTCCCAATCCTTGAGCTTGTCGAATTGATTTAAAAAGGATTCCTGGATGGGGGGCGGCGCCTGGGCCAGCAGTTGCCGGCAGGCGTCTGTTATCTGGATTACCACTCGCCTTCTGTCGATTTCACTTCTCATTTTGGTAATCAACCGCCGCTTTTCAAGACGATCGGTAATTCCGGTTAGCGTTGCCTGGCTGAGGCTGACGGCCTTGGCAAGCTCTCCCAGAGACATCTCTCCCGCCTTAGATCAGTATTCTCAGTGAAATCAATACCTCGTCGCTGATGCTGGTCTGGACAGGTTCCGCCATGGCAATCCCTTTTTCGTTGGTAATTTGTCATTTATTTCCGAGGCCCTTACCATGAAGCGCTAAAACGACTGTATCTATGCCCTTGTACGGTTGGTGTGTCAACGCATGTCCGACCCATTATTTCGTACACTAACTAAAAAGAGCGGATGATTAAACTTTTTATAATATAAAACCATACATTTGTAGTCTTTTGCCAGAAAATATTTATTTTGATCTGAAAGTATGTTACTAATAAAAATGGTATGGGTAATAATGGTGAAGCACCTCATCTGATGGTGACAGTGCTCTGGACAATCAAGTGGAGTGATTGAAGCGTGAAAGGCCCTGCTGCTTGCGGTGGGGCTGACGAGTGGACTGAAAATTGATAGAATCCATACCGTGTTACAAAGCGCTGCCTTCAGGCAGAACATTTCCTGCGGCTTGCCGTGAAGAGGTTTCAACTGACGTGTTTGTGCGTATCGAACTCTACGGGTTACACCGGACCATGTCCCGCCATCTGCTTTTTCAGAAAACAGTGGAATATCGCTGAGGCGATCCCCCCTCCGCTGTATTTTTGATTCACCAGCCACTCCGGTAGAAAACGACAACTTATCTGTACCTGTTAGGGATGGCCCATCTGATGGGTATCCGCAGTTAATTGCGTGTCTTGCTGAAAGGTTTTGAATTAATTTTTAATTAACTATTTTGGAGGAGACAGTTACTGCCACGCTGAGCCCCATTTGTGTGCCGTTACCGGCGCATGCCGACACGCCGAAAAAAGGCGGACGCCTCCGGCTCGGGCTGAGCGGTGGTTCCACAACCGACTCCCTGGATCCCGCCACCATACCCGATGCTGTACCGCAGAGCGTCAACTGGTCGCTTCGCAACAACCTGGTTGAAATCAGCGCGGACGGCAAACCGGTCCCCGAACTGGCGGAAAGCTGGGAATCCTCCCCCGATGCTTCACAATGGATCTTTAAGCTTCGCCAAGGGGTCGAATTCCACAACGGAAAGACATTGGATGCCCAGGATGTGGTTGAATCGATCAATCACCACAGGGGAAAGGATTCCAAATCGGCCGCAAAGGGCATCGTCGATCCCATAAAGGAGATCAAAGCCGACGGCAAGGATACGGTGGTGTTCGTGCTTGATGGCGGCAATGCCGATTTTCCCTTTATCATGTGTGATTACCATTTAACGATCCAGCCGGCCGGCACCAAAGGGGCCGAGTTCGAAAAAGGTATCGGCACCGGCGGGTATATGCTGGTAGCCCATGAACCGGGCGTGAGGGCGCTGACCAAACGAAACCCTAATTACTGGAAAGAGGGAAGTGCCTATTTTGACGAAGTGGAAACCATCAGCATTGCAGATTACAGCGCTCGGACCAATGCACTGAAAACCGGTCAGGTGGATCTGATCAACCGCTGTGATGTCAAAACCGTGCATCTGTTGAAAAAAGCACCCGGGGTCCAGATCGTTCGGGTGACCGGAACGAAACATTACACCCTTCCCATGCGGACCGATATGGCGCCCTTTGACAACAACGATGTGCGGATGGCGCTGAAATACGCCATTGATCGGGAGCAGATGCTGAAATTGATCCTGCGGGGATACGGCAGCGTGGGTAATGACCATCCCATCGCACCGTCGAACCGATACCATGCCGCTGATCTGCCCCAGCGAAAATTTGACCCCGACAAGGCTAAGTTTCATCTGAAAAAAGCCGGGCTGTCCGGGCATACTTTCAAGCTGCACGCCGCCGACGCCGCTTTCGGCGGGGCCGTCGATGCGGCGGTCCTTCTCAAGGAGCATGCCGCCAAGGCCGGAATAATGATTGAAGTCGTAAAAGAGCCCAATGACGGGTATTGGAGCAACGTCTGGCTGAAAAAAGCTTGGTGCACCTGTTACTGGAGCGGACGGGCTACGGAAGACTGGATGTTTTCCACCGCCTACGCTGCGGACGCCAAATGGAACGACACGTTCTGGAAACATGACCGGTTCAATCAACTCGTCACGGCCGCCCGGGCCGAGCTTGACGATGCCAAGCGGCGGGAAATGTATGGAGAGTGTCAAAAAATTATCCGGGATGAGGGCGGGGTGATTATCCCCATGTTCGCCGATTATGTCGAGGCTTCATCCAACAAACTCCGCCACGGGAAGCTGGCGGGGAACTGGGAAATGGATGGTCAGCGGTTACCGGAGCGATGGTGGTTTGCTTAAAGCAATGATTCTTATCGGACTCTTGATGAACCCGCGACCACGCCCTACCCCTGAAAGTTAAACTGCGGGGGTAGGGCGTGACTCCGAAACTACCAGAATCCCTTTTTGATGAACTTTTAAAAAGTCCGGTTTAGACGGTTTCGTAAAAAGTTCAAATTCAAGGCGTGCAAATTTTGTAATCATGAGGCGTACTTGTCGTACGTTGAATGATTACGAAATGCAGCACAACGCAGAAGTTGGACTTTTTACAAACGAGTTGGGCTGGGTCTGTTGACCCTTTTCATCATTTCCATCCTTATCTTTGTGGGGGTCGAGGCGCTGCCCGGTGATTTGACGGAAGCGGTTCTGGGCCAAAGCGCCACCCCTGAAACGGTGGCCGCTTTCCGCAAAGAGCTCAAACTGGACCTGCCCCCCCATATTCGATATCTTTCCTGGCTCGGGGGTATTGTTCGCGGCGAGTTCGGCAATTCACTGGCCAATGGAAGGCCCATTGCCGATTTGATCGGGTGGCGTATCGGCAACTCCCTTTTTCTGGCGGCTACGACTGCAGCCATTGCCGTGCCGCTTTCTATTCTTCTGGGGATTGTGGCCGCACTTTACCGCAACAGTTTTTTCGACCGGGCGATCTCCATGGTGACACTCAGCACGATCTCTTTTCCGGAGTTTTTTGTGGCCTATATACTCATCGCCCTTCTCTCCGTTCAACTCATTATCTTTCCCAGCATCTCCAACATCAACGCGCAAATGCCGTTTTTGGAGAAGATCCATGCCATTGTGCTGCCCTGCCTGACGCTGACGCTGGTGGTTGTGGCCCACATGATGCGTCAGACAAGGGCTGCGATCATCAACATTCTGGCCAGTCCGTTCATCGAAATGGCCAAACTCAAAGGACTCAAGAAGACGCGGATCGTCATTTTTCATGCATTCCCCAACGCACTGTCGCCGGTCATCAACGTGGTGGCGGTGAACCTGGCATATCTGGTGGCGGGCGTGGTGATTGTCGAAGTGGTGTTTGTCTTCCCCGGTTTGGGGCAATTGCTGGTGGATTCGGTGTCCAAGCGGGATATCCCGGTTGTACAGGCCAGCGGCCTTATTTTTGCGTCGGTATACATCACCCTGAATCTTCTGGCCGATATGCTTTCGATCATCAGCAACCCCAGACTGCGAAACCCGAAGTAAGGATTTGGATTCCATGGCGTTTTTCAAATTGCTCAGATCCTCCCCCCTAAGCGCCCGTATCGGGCTGGCCATAGTGCTGATCAATATTGCCGCGGCGATTCTGGCCCCTGTTATCTCTCCATATGGGGAGACGGAGATCGTCGGGGATGTCTGGGTCTCCCCAAGCCCAGACCATTACCTGGGCACCGACCATTTGGGCAGGGATCTATTCACCCGGCTGGTGTATGGGGCCCGGAACACAATAGCCATTGCGTTTGTCACTACTGTGCTATCGTTTATGGTCGGAGCACTTTGCGGATTTTTTGCTGCCACACTCGGGGGCTGGACGGATCTGAGTCTCAGCCGGGGGGTGGATATCATTATGGCGTTTCCGACGCTTATTTTCGCCTTGATGGTGCTCTCTGTGGTCGGCACCTCCATTACCTCACTGATCATCGTGATCGCCCTTTTGGATTCCACCCGCGTTTTTCGACTGTCCCGGGCCGTAGCCATGGACATCGAGATTATGGAATTCGTCGAGGCGGCAAGGCTCCGGGGCGAGGGCACCTGGTGGCTCATGCGGCACGAAATCCTTCCCAATGCCATGCCGCCGCTGGTCGCGGAGTTCGGACTCCGGTTTTGTTTCGTGTTTCTGTTCATCGCCGCCTTAAGCTTTCTGGGCCTTGGGATTCAGCCGCCCACGGCGGACTGGGGCAGCATGGTTATGGAAAACGCAGGGGCGATCACCTTCGGCATTTTTACGCCGCTGGTGCCTGCGGGGGCCATCGCGTTTCTGACCGTCGGCGTGAACCTGATCGTGGACTGGTTTCTCCACCTCGCCAGCGGCCTCGAAGATTAATATTTTTAAAGAAAGTCATGCTATGCAGAACCCACATATCCTGGTTATTAAACAACTGGTCATCGAAGGGCAGAGCGGGAGCCAATGGACGCCGATCGTCAAGGGCATCGATCTGACGCTGAAGAAAGGCGAAGTCCTGGGCCTGATCGGGGAGTCCGGAGCAGGAAAGTCCACCCTCGGGCTTGCCGCCATGGGATACACCCAGCAGGGTTGCCGGATCTCATCGGGATCGATTCAATTCAACGGCATGGAACTGGTAGGGGCTTTAAAGAGCGATCTTCGGAGGCTCAGAGGCAACCGGATCGCCTACGTCGCCCAGAGCGCCGCCGCCTCATTCAACCCGGCGCATCGGCTGATCAAACAGTATGCCGAGGCGCCGATTCAACATGGTCTGATGGGTTTTGCAGAAGCGGAACAAAAGGCCGTGGATATTTACAGGCAGTTGCTGCTGCCCGATCCTGAAAATATCGGGTACCGTTACCCCCATCAGGTCTCCGGCGGTCAGCTGCAGCGTGCCATGGTGGCCATGGCCATGGCGTGTCAGCCGGACATCATCGTGTTCGATGAACCCACAACCGCCCTCGACGTAACCACCCAGATCGAAGTTCTGGCCGCAATCAAACAAATTACCAGGGAATACAACACGGCAGCTATCTATATCACCCACGACCTGGCCGTTGTGGCGCAGTTGGCCGACCGAATTATGGTCCTTCGACACGGCAATCTGGTCGAAGAGAGCGATGCCCGAGAGATGCTGGCCGATCCCAAAGAAGACTATACCCGGCAACTGCTGTCTGTCCGTACACTCAGGGATGGCAAAGCGCTATCCATTTTCGATAGGGATGTCATCCTGGAAGTTGAGAATGCTTCGGCAAGCTATAATGGCAGCGACATGGTCCTGGAGGAGATCGATCTGTCCATTAAACGTGGTAGAACCATTGCGCTAGTGGGTGAATCCGGCAGCGGTAAAAGCACGCTGGCCCGGGTCATCACCGGGCTGCTGCCGCCTTCCCAGGGCCGCATCATTTTTGACGGACAGGAACTTCCCGGGAAACTGGCCGATCGCGACCGAGAAACCCTGCGGCGAATGCAGATGATTTACCAGATGCCCGATACGGCGCTTAATCCCAGGCAGAGAATCAGTAAAATAATCGGCAGGCCCATTTCCTTCTATGCCGATATCAACGGCAGGGAAAAGGACGTGCGCATCAAAGAGCTGCTGGATATGGTGGAGCTGCCGGCCACATACATGGACCGCTATCCATCCGAACTGTCCGGCGGGGAGAAGCAGCGCATCTGCATCGCCCGTGCGCTGGCCGCCGAACCGGACCTGATCATCTGCGACGAGGTCACCTCTGCCCTGGACCAGCTGGTGGCCGAAGGGGTGCTCCAGTTGCTGCAGCGCCTGCAGGCCGAACTGGGGGTTTCCTACCTGTTCATCACCCACGACCTGGCCACGGTCAAGGCCATTGCCGATGAGATCATCGTCATGCTCAACGGCCGCATCGTCGATGCTGGAAGCGCGAGATGTGGCTTGAGAAACCATTGCCCAATCGGGCAGGGGGCAGCGTCAACGCTGATTATCGGTGTGGGGCTTAATGGCCGCGGAAAGAATAAATTGCCCCATCTTGCTTGTCTTCTGACCCGGCTACGGCGTTGCGTCAATGGCCCCATACAATGATGGACGCATCCGCAGGTGAATCCCTCCTTTTTAAAATTTAGCTTCCCAAATATTATTTAATCATTTTATAATAGCCCAAAAAAAGACATTTAAGCTGACATATACAACATAAAAGTCCTTTTAAAGTCTGTTATTAAGTTATATCTTGACAGAGTCTGCTATTTATCTATAATAGGCAAAAATAAGTCTATTGGTATGATTTATTGCCACTAAAGCCATTTTCGAGGCTGTTATGGATTTTTATTCGATGACGGATATGGGCATTGAGGCGGAGATTGGCAGCCGCATCCGGTCGCTCCGGCTGCGAAAAAACCAGACCCAGCAGCAGGTATCGGATGCCACGGCGTTGTCTTTAAATACGATCAAGGCCCTTGAATCCGGCAAAGGGAAGCTGTCGACCCTTATTGCTGTATTGCGGGAACTGGGGGCTCTGGATGCCCTGGACAGATTTATACCGGAAATCACCATCAGCCCATTGCAGATAGCCAGGCAAAAGGGCAAACAGCGCAAGAGGGCATCGGGCAAACGGGTAAAAGGCATTAAAAAGAACGACCGACAATGGTAGACAAGGTGGATACTGCTGTCATAAAGCTCTGGGGCGATGAGGTGGGGGCTGTTTCGTGGCTGGAAGACCGGTCTTTTGCGGTTTTTGAATATGCCCCGGATTTTTTGAGAAAGGGGCTGGATATTGCACCCCTTCATATGGGGCTGGATGATGCCAGGACCGGTGACAGGATTTTCTCATTTCCAGGTTTAAACAAACAGACCTATCTTGGCCTGCCCGGCCTGCTGGCCGATGCGCTCCCCGATAAATTCGGCAACCGCATTATTGATGCATGGCTGGCACGAAACGGTCGTGATACGGCCGACTTCAGCCCGGTTGAACGGCTGTGCTATATGGGGCGGCGCGGTATGGGCGCTCTGGAATTTGCGCCGCCTGTGAGCCGTCGGTTTGACCGTTCAGTACCTGTGGCGGTTTCAGGGCTGGTGAAACTGGCACAGGATATCATGTCCCGGCGCCTGGCCCTTGACGTGGAGATCGGCGCCAGTGAAAAGGAAAATTCAGAAGCCATTCTGGATATTCTGCGGGTGGGCACATCAGCCGGCGGGGCACGGCCAAAAGCGGTCATTGCAATGGATGATAAGGGCAATGTCATGTCCGGGCAGGCTGATGTGCCGGTCGGATACGATTACTGGATCCTCAAGTTCGATGGGGTAGACGACCTGGAGCTGGGCCGGACCAAGGGGTATGGCCGGATCGAATATGCCTATTATTTAATGGCAAAAAACGCCGGTATTGAAATGACCGAATGCCGTCTGCTGGAGGAAAGCGGCCGGGCCCATTTTCTGACCCGGCGGTTTGACCGTCATAACAGCCGGAAAATCCATTTGCAGTCATTGTGCGGCATTGCCCATTTTGATTTTAATATGGCCGGCGCATACAGCTATGAGCAGGCATTCGGGGTCATGCGAAAGCTCCGGTTGACAAAGGCTGAAGCCATCCAGCAGTATCAGCGCATGGTGTTTAATGTGATCGCCCGCAATCAGGATGACCATACCAAGAATATCTCTTTTTTAATGGACACCAACGGGCAGTGGAAACTGTCGCCCGCCTATGATGTGACCTATTCCCACAACCCGGCCGGCAAATGGACCAACCGGCACCAGATGAGCATCAACGGCAAGCAGGATCAATTTGTGCTGGATGATCTGGTCCGGGTGGGCAGGTCCATCAGTATTTCAAAACCCATGGACATCATATCGAAAGTAAAGGATGCCGTAAGACAGTGGCCGATGTTTGCCCGTAAAGCCGGTGTACGGGAAAATCATATACAGGAGATTGCCGGCCATCATAGCCTGGATCGATGAAACGGCGAACGTTGGCATCACTAGACTGTTTACGGATAATGGCATGCGGTTGAACCTAAAAAAACTTGCGACGCCCCGGGTCATTTCATGGGCACTGACCGCTGTGGTTCGTCTGTGGTTTGGCTCGGTCCGTGTCGAGATCTTGAATCGGGAACGGTTTGACCGGTATTTTCTGGACCCGGCTACGGGCAACGTGGTGGCAGGGTCCTGGCATCGCCACGCGATTTTTCTCTTCTACTTTTTTCGCACCATAGGCCCCCGCGGCCTCATGGTCAGCCGCAGCAAAGACGGCGACATCGTGGCGCAGGTGGCCCGCCGGTTCGGGTACACCCCGATACGTGGATCATCGTCGAAGGGCGGTACCCGGGCACTTCACCACATGATCGATTTCATGAAAGAAACCCGAGAAAAGCGATTATGCGGGACCCCGGTCGACGGTCCCCGCGGCCCGGCGCGTATTATGAAAAAAGGCATGCTGGCCGTTGCTAAGGAATCGGGTGCCTTATTCATCCCCATGGCGTGCTCCGGAACCCATGTCGTGACGTTTCCCAAGGCATGGGACAAGACCATCATTCCGCTGCCGTTCAGCAAAATCGTCATCGATTTTGGCGAACCGTTTACGATTTCGCCCGAAAACGATGATACCGAAATAGAAATCCTGCGTCGGTGCACCGAACAGACACTGAATGACCTGACCGACAACCTCGATCGGATCTGCGGGTATTCGGAGCCCTTAGGGCCGCGGCAAAAATAAAATACACGATCTTACTTGTTATCGATTCTCATTGGTGCGGACAGCTATGTGTTGCAGTTGGTTCGCTATTGGCCAAAAACAGACTGATGAAGCAGCTTAGCGCACAAAACAAATAGTATGATACTAAAGATGACACGAATGCTTTTTCCCTTCAGTCTGGTGCTCATTATTCTTGCCCCGGCCTGGCCACCGGCAAAAGAGGCGACGGCGGCGGGCAAGATAAACAGCCAGTTAATTTCTTCCATGGATGCATATCCCAAAAATCCGGTTAAAGAGGAGAAGCAAACGATAAACGTTGAGGAAGCTGCTGCAATTTTAGTTGGTGTTTTGATAACATAGATCAGAAGCGGAACAATAAATACCCCACCGCCGATTCCCAACAAGCCGCCCATCACGCCAATACAGGCACCGATTCCAATTCCACCGATAATTTTTTTTGACGACCTAATGCCACTATCTTCAATTTCACCGGCTGACGGCATCAGCATGCGGACCCCTGCCATAGCCAGTACGATGGCCATGATGATCAGAAACGGCTTCAGATCGAGGCGCACATTTAAATACGAACCGATTGGAGCAGCCAAGCTCGATGAGATGATCAATGGGATGGACAGTGAAAAATCCACCATCTTTTTTCGCGCATAGGTGTATGCTGCAGACGCAGCAGCGATAAGGTTCAGAAACAATGAGGCAGATGCGGCATCGGCCTTAGCAAACCCGAGAATCACAAAAAGAGGAGAAAATATGAGCCCTCCTCCAAGGCCGACCATCGTCAGCACCAGGGATATAAGAAAGATAGCGGTAATTAGAAGCACTGATATGCTCATGATCGCAAAGGATTCCTAATTTTTGATTTCTTATGTTAGGGAGCGAAGTTTTCTTTTATACAAGGTTGCTCTTGCGTGCCGCCGTGACATTCCCTTATCTGTTCTGGGCTGCAGTTTTCCGGTTTGTCCTCTAATTTGATTGGATTTAGTATTACTTATTAGGATTTGTCAAACAAAAGGTAGTCACAGTTAGCCGTTCGTGCGGTTTGTCAAAAGCCAAAAAATGCTTGAGACCGGTTTTTTATGATGGTTTAATTGTCGGGTATAAAAAATTATAGTTCCATGTTGCATTCAAGATGATACCGAGGCGCCGCCGACGATGCCAACAACGGTAGCGCTTCAATACGAACTGGAATAACCATTGCCACCGATGGAAAGATTTGCCCATGACGATCAATGCACTCACTCCACTGGCCGCGGAAATATTGAAAAAACGCTATGTTGCCCGGAATTACCGGGGAGAGATTATCGAGACGCCGGCCGATGTGTTTTCGCGGGTGGCCCGGGTGGTGGCCGAAGCGGACCGACTTTTTGACGCCGGTGCTTCGGTGCGGGACACGGCGGATCGATTCGAGTCGGCCATGACGTCGCTCTCCTTTTTGCCCAACTCGCCCTGCCTGATGAACGCCGGCCGGCCCCTGGGCCAATTGGCCGCCTGCTTTGTTCTGCCGGTTGAAGACAACCTGGAATCCATTTTTCAGAGCCTCAAGGACGCGGCACTGATCCACCATACCGGCGGCGGCACCGGATTCTCCTTCAGCCGGCTGCGACCCTCCGGGGATACCATCTTCCCCGCATCCGGTGTAACCGGCGGTCCGGTCTCATTCATTCAGCTGTTCGATGCCGCCACCCACCTCATCGACCGGAACCGGATCCGACCCGGCGCCAATATGGGGGTACTCCACGTGAGCCACCCGGATATCGAGGCGTTTATCGCCGCCAAGCGCGATTGCAGCCTGCTGTGCAACTTCAACCTTTCCGTTGCGGTGGACGACCACTTTATCGACTGTGTCAAGAAGGACCGCGACTATCCAATGGTCCACCCGCGCACCGGGGGTGAAGTGGTCCGGTTGCCGGCAATCGAATTGCTCAGACTGATGGCCGGAAGCGCTTGGGAAACCGGGGATCCCGGCATCTTGTTCATCGACCGCATCAACCGGGCCAATCCCACGCCGGAGATGGGACCGCTGGAGGCCACCAACCCCTGCGGCGAGCAGCCGCTGCTGCCCTACGAATCGTGTACCCTGGGTTCGATCAATCTGACCCGGATCATAAACGGCAATGAAATTGACTATCCAAAGCTGGAGTCACTGGTGCATCTGGCGGTCCACTTTCTGGACAACGTGGTGGAGGTGAACCGCCACCCCATTACACGGACCGAGGAGTGGAGTCGGATGAACCGCAAGATCGGACTGGGGGTGATGGGGTTTGCCGATATGCTGATCCTTCTCGGGGTGCCCTATCAAAGCGCCCGGGCCGTGGACCTGGCCGAACAGATTATGTCCCGCATCCAGCAATACGCCGAATCGGCCTCTGCCGAGCTGGCCGTCAAACGAGGTAATTTCCCTGCCTTCCACCAGAGCGTGTTTCCGGCCAAAGGGGTGAAACGGCGCCGCAACGCCACCCTGACCACCGTGGCGCCCACCGGCACCATCAGCATTCTGGCCGGCGTGAGCAGCGGTATCGAACCGGTCTTCGCTTTCGAAGTTAAACGCCGGATTATGGATCATATTTACACGGATGTGCACCCCCTTTATGAACGATACCGGCGGGAAGGGCGCAGGATAGACAACAAGATCTTTCAAACCGCCTGGGATGTCTTCCCCCGCTGGCACCTGAAGATCCAGGCGGCTTTCCAAAAATACACGGACAACGCCGTTTCAAAGACGGTAAACCTGCCCGAAACCATTACCGCGGAGGAGATTCGTGACCTTTTCATGGAAGCGGCGGACATGAACCTGAAGGGCATCACTGTCTACCGGGACAAATCCCACCCGGACCAGATCCTTTCCTGCAATGAACCCGCCAAACCCAACCGAAGAGTAGAGAATTCTCAATTTTCAGGCAAAAAAATACCACAGGGCCAACCATACCTTGTGGTATCATCCCCTCACTATTTTTATCGACTCACGCCACTTTGAGAAATTCCACTTTCTTGACCCCGCTGGTGAAACCCAGGGTACCGCAGATCATGTTCAGGTTGTCTATTAGGGCTTTTTTGCGATGCTCACCCATGGGGTAGTTCAGCCCGACTGTTTGAGCCATGGAGGCCAGCAGTTTGACTCGCTGGTAGAAGACATGGTCGAAATCCATCCCGTCTCTGGCCGGTTGCTCGCGGCGAAGGGGAATCAACTGCTCCAGATCAACGCTTTCGGCTGCGATGTAGCGCGCATTGCCGACAATGGCCGCCTTGCGCACCGCCCCTAAAGGATACCCTTCCAAATAGGCTCGTGTCATAATGATCAGCAGTTTGAGCCTGGAGATAAAAATATGGTCCAAGTCCATTTCACAGGCGTTGTCGGGCGCAGCACCGAACCGAACCATGGAGTTTCTTTCCTTTTGTTTGCCGGGGATTTGATCGACTCGCTGTAAAAGAAGCAAAAAACGAACCACATGCAATAATTTTTACAAAGATGCTGCCATTCGCTTAACTGGTTTCAATAACAGGAAAAATGAAAAACAGCAATACTATCCAATCAGTCTGTGTGTGTAACAAAAATTGCTCATTATTTCTTTTTTGTTATACACACGGTGATTTTTTTTTTATGGTACGAATCCGGCAAAGGTCATTTCCAGGCGTCACTACAGTTGCTCCGGAAACCACTTGCGAGTTCTACCGCGCTGATTCCGAGCAGAAGGAGAACTAAAAACCATAAAAAGATCAGGCCACGCGTGGACAGTGACAAATCGCCGAAAACGAGCCAAAAGCACAGCACCAAACCGCCGCACAGGTTGATGGCGACGGCTCCGTTTAGACCCAACCCAACTCTCCTTCCTGTCTTATTATTTCTTTCCATCATGAGAGCAAGGCCGATCCCGAACAAAACCCCACCCAGAATGTTCGGATAAAAGCCATGGGTCGCAGACGGTACGCCCAGCACCGCGACCAATCTGTCAGGAAATGTAATTAACAGCACCCCGAGCAGCAGGTTGATCATTCCGTCGATGCTGAGAAGTGTGGCTCGACGCATAGCACCACCTCCACCGTTCTGCGAAACGGGTATCGATTACCGTCCGCCAGTCAGAAACGATTCGTTTTAAAAACAGTTTGCAATCGGAGTGCATTTGTTCGCTATGTTTTTTTTGATTCATAATATAATAAAGAACGGGAACAGAAAAATGAGTCCCAAAATGAATGTGCTTAATTGGAACGCCCAAATACTTAGCATTTTCGGTTTGTGTTTTAATAAAATACTGTAAATGGCGAAAGTTAAAGCAGCTACTAGCATCCAAACATCACCTATCGCAAAAGATATATTTAAGAGTCTGGAAAGGTTTCCTTTGGTAATCAGCAACACAACGCCTGCCGCAACAAGTATGATGCCAATTGACTTGTTAACAGTTATCAATTCACCAAAAAAAATACGAGATAGGATGACGATGACGGGAAATGTGATAGATATTAATGAAAGATTGATGGCGGTAGTCGTATGACCGGCAAAATAGATTAGCGTGTTGAATATTGTAATTCCCAGTAACGAAGTAATAGACAGGTAAGGAATGTTTTCTTTGAGGATACTCCATTCGACAATAAGCGGTTTCAATGCAAATGGCAGAAACACAATTACGGCAACAACCCACCTCCAAAAGGCGAGGCTGATTGGTGGGATGCTTTCATTAAGACCGCGTGCAATGATAAAATTGCCCGACCAGATAGCCGTTGCACCGATGGCAAAAAGGTAGCCTGAAATCATTAGTCGATTTTGTAATCCGTTTATCAATTTAGGAATTTCCAATTTTTTTCATGCAAAACCTGATGTAGAATTCAGCGGCGGGCCGAAAAGCTTGCCCCACGGGGCCTCCGCACCTCTTCCCTTCCGCCGAAGTGACTTGTTGCGATGATTGCATTTTCGATGGCTTCAGCATTTACCACTAGAACACCAATATTAAGCATTTCTTCTTTTCCTTTAGAGTATAAGCCGGAAATAGCATCTTCTACCAATACAATTTTGAAGTCTCGCTCACTTGCCTCATAAATCGATGTTCTTGGGCAGTTTGGGAAATTGCACCCGACATAAACAAGAGTATCTACCCTAAGCCTTTTTAGGTGGGATTCAAGTGGCGTTTCATAAAACGCGCCCCACCTTGGTTTATAGATGATAGTTTCATGATTGCTAATTTCTTGCATTTTTCCAGATAGAAGTAAATCAGTGTCCAAATTGACATTTCCTGCTTGAAACATTTCGGAAGCTAATTCACATCCAGAACTGCCTTCCAACAACATTTCCTCCCCATTCTCGACCACTTCTTTCCTACATAAGTCAACGTTACTTCCATCCTTTTTATATATCCTGACGATATGCACTATGGGCATTCTTTTCTCTCGATATGCGCCCAATATCTTTTTTATATTTGGTAAAACATCTGATGTACCTGGTATTTCCAAAGGTTGTCCGTCTAAAGTGTCACACTGAGTGTCAATTGTGATCACTGCCGATGATTCGAAGTTTGGTTTGGTGTATTTATTCATATGGTTACAGTCACGCCTTGTTGTTCACACATAACGTACAAGTGAGCAGCGGCGGCTTTAAGCCTGAAACCAACTAAATATTAATGAAAATCAAAAGAGCTTGTATTGCTATGCTTCTCCCAGTACTTTAAGTGACACTTTATCAACAAGATCCTTAATATTTTCTTTATATGCAAGCATATGTGGTGCTAATAGATGTGCCTGTAAATCCTCTAAGCTATCCCACTTCTCGATTATTGTGACAACATTATTATTCAACTTCTGAGGGGGTAAACCTGTAGGGACGTCAATGGTTGGCACATACTCTATACATCCCTTTTCTTCAAGAACATTTGGAATATTAGATTTGAAAATCTCAATAAATTCTGACAATCGGCCTTCCTTAATGTGTATTGATGCAATTATGTTTATCATTTCTTGATTTCCTTAACTTTAAACTCAGCCGCCGCCAGGATAAGCGGTGCAGCTACCGTTAACTACTTGAAGATCAAATCGTAACGAAAATCGACCGGGCTTCTTGGGGTCGGCTGGAGTGCCTTGATATGCATTTTATTTCTTTGTCGCTCTTGGCGCGTGAAGTGTAATTGGAATATAGGTTTTATAATGATTGAAATCATTATCGTTTGAAAATATTGGCATATTGTTTCTTGTTGAGACAGCGCAAATCAGAAAATCTGTATTTGAACCTTGAACACCTTTACTACGTAGGGTATTAAAATACTCTGCTGCCAATTCAAAATCTTCTGAGACAAGCGGTAAATCAGGAAAAGCCGACAATATTTTTTTAAGCTTTGAAAATTGTTGCTTTCTTTTTACTCCTGAAAGTATTTCTTGCCGAATTGGACCAATCAGTTGCACCCTCACTTCTTCGATCAGCTCTTGAAACTCAATAACCTCAATATCCGAGGCCGTCTGTTTATTTCTGCGGAGGGCTAAAGACCAAATACACGTATCTACCAAAACCTTCATTTACTTTTCCGCTGTTTTTTATAATTATAATCGGATTCATATTCTATCGTGCCAAATAGATTAATAATTTCAACCTGTTTACGTCTTTGGATGTACTCACGAAGCGCTTCAGTAACAACTGCTTTTTTCGTGCGATGTTGACCAACTAAACGGGCTTCTTCGATTAATTTGTCGTCAATTGCTAAATTAGTGGGCATAATTCTCCTCCTTGTTCTTACACATTGTAATGTAGCCTATCATGTGTAAAGATAGAAGGCAACTGGAGATTATTTTTTTGCATATCGCAGCTCAGGTGCAGCCAAAGGCTTACAACCAAAAACTCTATTAAAATTTAATATTTCAAATCAACTACAACCTTCAGAAAAACGCCGCCGCCTTTGGCTGTCACCTGAAGCGACCTGATATATTTAAAGTTCTATTGCTTCCATCCTCATTTTTGGGATTATTAAAATTAATTATTATTCATACAGCTCTATTGAATGGGCATTCTTTAACTCTACATCTTTTGCAAAAGTATAGAAACTGGCCTAAATACCACGCACCAGTAATTATTAAAAACACGACTAATAATAGTCTATTTGATAACAACCAGTATATTGGATAAGTTGGAATAAGAATGAATACCATATACCATAACAATTTTTCTAACGCACTAAAGGGATTTGATTTTTGTTTTTTAATGAGCCATTTTGTTATCTTTGGAGGTGCTTGAAGACAATCTCCATGGATATAAAGATGTGGACATCTGGGGCATGCTAAATGCCTCATTACAATTCCAAAAATTCCATAGAAATAGATAAAAAAGTATGGTAAAATCCATCGCCAATCCACAATTACAATAGCAACAGTGCCTATTATGCCCATTCCAATAAATGTTGTTTGAGCATAAAATTTTTCCCAAAGCTTAAAACCGTTAGAAAGTGAGCATTGAATTTTATCGTTCAGATTGCTTCCTTATATTATATTGAATATTATTGTATTCTAAATTCTGAAAAGTAATTTATCGGCTATAGGAATAGAATACGAAACAAACAGCATCAAAAACCATACAACTAAAATATAGTGTAATAATGGTTTCTCATTTTTAAACTGTTTCAAGTATGTTACCTGCCATACTGTTCGAAACAACCAAACAAAAGCATAAAATCCGGTAATTATTCCTGCGAGTCCATTGCATTGGCTTAGTTCTTCAGTATAAACAAAAGAAAGAAATGCAAAAAACAGAAAGATGGCAATAAGTGCAATATGCAATGTCATGAATATTTTACCATTCGAAACGGTAACATTTTTTAAATCATTTTCCCATTTTAAATAATTGTAAAAAGTGCAGTGAAATATTGCTAATGCAAAACTCAGTAATCCGCCAAATAGTATAGCTACGCTAATAGTCATTATGTCAACCCTCTCTCAAAAATATATCGAAAAAGTAACCGGCGGCGGTTTACTTGCAAAGGCTTTATGGGAAGTTCAGAATGGTATTAATTGAAAACTTGTGCAAAACGCTCCGGTATTAGCCGTCTGCGTTAACTGCCTTGTTAATCCTCAATTATTTCATTAATTCCTTCGACCACCAAACCTAATTCCTCAGATTGTGCAGTTCCAAGTTTTTTTCTGAGACGTTTAACGGATAAAGTCCGGATTTGGCTTATTTTCACCCACGACCTTTTAGGAAGTTTTGTTTCTTCAAGCTCAAGGGTCAATGGAAAACCTGCTTTTTGAGGCTGACTTGTGATGGCGACGGCAATAACGGTGGCTAAGATCTGCCCAAATGATATCGCCTCTTAATATTCTGGCCATTCATCTATCTCCATTTCGAAACCTTCTTCAGACAATTCTTGTTCAAACTTGGGGTTCAGCTTGGCGCACTCTCGAGCAAGCCTGCTTTTTTCAATCCGCTCAATCTTTTCTGCCACAGCTTCCTGAATGGCACGACTGCGGTTTGGAAACAAATGCGACTTCACCAGCAAATCTAATCGATTCAATGTGTTTTGATCTATGGTGATTGCAATTTTTGATGTAGCCATAATCTCACCTCCGGTATTACAATATATCATACCAATAGGGTCTTCAAGGAAAATTTTGTGGTGGGGTTAACG
>JABZFO010000200.1 GCA_014237405.1 Desulfosarcina sp.
AAATCGATCTCTTCTTCGGTGTTGTATATGCTCAGGCTGTAGCGGATGGAGCCGTGGGCGGCGGTGAAAGGCACCCCCATGGCCCGCAGCACGTGGGACGGCTCCAGGGAGCCGGAGGTGCAGGCCGACCCCGATGAGGCGCAGATGCCGTACTGATCCATCAGCAGCAGGATAGCCTCTCCCTCCACGTACTCGAAGGCGATGCTGGTGGTATTGGGCAGCCGGTTTTCCGGATCCCCGTTGATCATGCTGTTGGGCACGCGCTTGAGCAGTTCGGTCTCCAGCTTGTCACGAAGGGCCCGAACCCGGGTGTTTTCGTCTTCCATGCATTCCATGGCCAGCTGCGCGGCACGACCCATGCCGATAATGGAGGCGGTATTCTCGGTGCCGGCCCGACGTCCGCCCTCCTGGTGGCCGCCCATGAGAAAGGGGGCGAACTTGGTGCCCTTGCGAATGTAAAGCACGCCGATTCCCTTGGGCGCGTGAAGCTTGTGCCCGGAAAGGGACAGCATATCGATGGCGGAGTCAGCCATGTTGATGGGAATCTTGCCTACGGCCTGGACCGCGTCGGTGTGAAAGACGATGCCCCGCTCCCGAACCTTTCGGGCAATCTTCTCAACGGGGATAATCGTTCCGGTTTCATTGTTGGCCCACATGACGCTGACGATGGCCGTATCGTCGGACAGGTTTTTGTAGAGAAAATCCAAATCCAACCGCCCCTGCCGGTCTACCGGCACGAAGGTGACCCGATACCCGTTTTTGGCCAGATGTTCACCCAGATTTTTTACCGCCGGATGCTCCACGCGAGTGGTGATGATGTGTCGCTTATCCGGATTGGACAGGATGGCGGCGTGGATGGCCGTGCTGTCGCTTTCGGTGCCGCAGCTGGTAAACAGGATCTCTTCGGGTAGGGCCCCAAGGAGCGTGGCCACATGCTCGCGGGCCGCCTTGAGCTTGGCACCCACGTTGCCGCCGAACGCGTGCATGCTGGACGGGTTGCCGTAAAAGTCTGAAAAATAGGGCAGCATCTCCTCAACCACCTCAGGTGCGACGCGGGTGGTGGCATTGTTGTCCATATAAATGGGTTTCATCCGCTACACCTCCTCGACGACCAGATCATGGGAAACCAGATCCTTGAGTTTGGTTTCCACGTAATGTTTCAGGGTAATCTGGGATTTGGCGCACGACGCACAGGTGCCCCGCAGCTTCACCAAAACCCGGTTGCCGTCCACATCCACCAGCTCGATATCCCCGCCGTCCTGGTTCAAGGCCGGCTTGATTTCCCGCTCCAGGGTGGCATCGATCATCTTGATTTTCTGGATGTTGGTCAGGGCTTCGGGTTTTTTGGCAGCCCGGGGGGCGTTGCCCAAAACCGTATCAATGATGAACTGGATCTTGTCGTGGCAGTTGCCGCAGCCGCCGCCGGCCTTCACGTAATCGGTGACGTCTTCGATGGTGGTCAGGCCATTTTCCTTCACGGCCCGCTCGATCTGTACATCGGTCACGCCGAAGCACTCGCAGACAATATCGCCCTCGATCTTTTTCTCGGCGTCTCCGCGATAGTAGGCGATGGCCTTTTCCATGGCGTCCCGCCCCATGACCGAACAGTGCATCTTCTCTTTGGGCAGACCGCCCAGATAGTCGGCGATATCTTCATTGGTGACCTTGGCCGCCTCATCCAGGGGCATTCCCTTGACCATCTCCGTCAGTGCCGACGATGAAGCAATAGCGCTGGCACAGCCGAAGGTCTGGAACTTGGCGTCGGCAATCCGTTTGTTCTCGTCCAGCTTGAAGGTAAGCTTCAGCGCATCACCGCAAGCCAGGGAGCCCACCTCCCCGATTCCGTCAAAATCGTCGATGAACCCGACATTCCGCGGATTAAGAAAATGATCCTTCACTTTTTCCGTATAATCCCACATGGTTTCCTCCAGAGTAATAGGGTACTGTCAAATCGTATCGCTTACGGGGTTCCTGTTGGCATTGAAACCCGCTTCTTTTCATTGCTCGCTATACGATAAGCATGATCTTATAAAAAAAAAGTCGTGACCTTGCTGTTTTTCTATGACAGACTTTCCATACACTTGAAAACCGTAAACCGTATGTAAACAGGCCCTAAGAAGGGAGGGCGTTGCCATGAATCTGAGAAAATCCGTCTTTTCAGGAAGCTGGTATCCAGTCGGCAACCGGGCATGCGAAGAACAGATCCACCAGTTTCTCGAAGAGGGGAAAAACTGGTCCGTTTCCGTGGCCAACCCCGTGGGGGGAATTGTTCCCCACGCCGGCTGGACTTTTTCCGGCAGCATTGCCTGCAACGTGATCCACCGGCTTGCCCAGGCCGAATCACCCGACGTGGTAGTAGTGTTCGGCATGCACCAGCACACCAATTCACCCCGCTATATCATGTCCGAGGGCGAATGGGAGACCCCCTTTGGTCCCATTGCGGTGGACACAGCCCTGGCCGGTGAGTTGACCCGCCAGCATTCCTTTCAGCTGGAAACCCCCACCCGGTTCCAACAGGACAACACCATCGAGCTTCAGATGCCCTTTATCCGGTATTTTTTCAAGGACGCCCGGGTAGTGGCAATGGGTGTGCCGCCCACAGCCGAGACCCTCACCCTGGCAAGGTCGGTGGTGGAGACCGCCCGGGTTCTGGACCTTTCCATCGTAGTTATCGGCTCCACGGACCTGACCCACTATGGCCCCAACTATGGATTCACCTCAAAGGGCTTCGGTCAAAAGGCCGTGGATTGGGTGCGCGATGAAAACGACCGTCGCGTCATCGATGCCATGATCCGCATGGACCCGGAGGCGGTGATCCACGAGGGCCTCAACAATGACAATGCCTGCTGCTGTGGGGCCGCGGCAGCGGCCATTGTTGCCGGCAAAGCGATGGGCGCCCGAAAGGCCGACAAGCTGGTCTACGCCACCAGCTACGATAAAAGCCCGGGAGACAGCTTTGTGGGGTATGTGGGGGTCCTCTTCTGATCCCGGCGATCGGCGATCGGTAATCGATGACGACTCATTAGAAGGATTCAAGGGGTTATACCCTTTCCTGAAGCGCCGCCAGCCGATCGCTCACCCGCACCGGATAGGGTTCCGGATTTGACAGCCGCTTGTGGCAATTATCCAGCCGTTCGAAGTTTCTGGCGAAGCGCGACCGAATCTCCTCCAGCGTCGGCATGGGCCCCATGGGTCGGCCCTTTTCCATTACCGGCCTCAACAACGGCGTGGTGCCGTTTAAACTTTCACCCCTCATGCCGATGGTATCCCCGAGAAATCCGCCGTCATCGGCATGCTGTCGAAACACCTGTTTTTCTCCGGCAAGGGTGATCTTGCCCTCGCTAACTTTACGTACATCCCGTTTTCCCACCCTTACCATTTTGTAAATCATGTCCAGGTAGGGCGCGTCCGCCGACACGCCCATGCGGGTGCCCACCCCAAAGGCATCGATGCGTGCACCACCGGCAATCAGGCGCTCCAGGGCATATTCGTCGAATCCGCTGCTGGCAAAAATTTTCACATCCGACAGGCCTGCATCATCCAGGATCCGGCGCACCTGGCGGCTCAGGGTCACCATATCCCCGCTGTCCAGCCGGACACCCAGCAGGGCTTTCCCTTTTTTCTTCATGCTGTTTCCCACAATGGCGGCATTTCTCGCCCCTTGCAGTGTGTCATAGGTGTCGATGAGCAGCACGGCACTGTCCGGAAACAGATTGGCGTAAGCCTCGAAGGCTTCGGTTTCAGATTCAAATGCTGTCACGAAAGAATGGGCCATGGTGCCGGAAATGGGAATGCCCCAAATCTTGCCGGCCAGCACATTGCTGGTGGCCGAAAACCCGGCAATGTAGGCGGAACGGGCCACCGTCATTCCCGCATGGCTGCCCTGGGTGCGGCGCAGGGAGAAGTCCACGACGGGCCGGCCGGCAGCGGCATGAACGCACCGGGCCGCCTTGGTGGCCAGCAGGCTGGAAACCCCCACGGTATTGATCAGATACGTTTCGACGATCTGGGCCTGGATCAGGGGCGCCGACACTTCCAATACGGGCTCGTCGGAAAAGAAGATCTCCCCTTCCGCCATGGCAATGACATCCCCGGTGAATCTCAGTGTGGAAAGGTGTGCGAGGAAATCCCGGTTGAACCGGCCGGTCTGTTGCAGCCAGTCGATCTCTTCATCACTGAAGTGAAATCGGGTAAGGGCATCCACCACCTCCTGAAGCCCGGCGGCAACGTAGTAGCCCCGTTTGGGGTGGGAACGGACAAACAGGGAAAAGGTGGCCGTGTCATCCAACTGCCGGTCGAAGTATCCGGCAGCCATGGTCAGTTCGTAAAGATCGGTGAACAGGGGCCCGGGGAACTCTGGAAAACTCATTGGATGGTCGCTCCGTACAACCGTTCCATACGCTGGAGGGCATAGCGGTGGGCCTCGGCGTCAAAGTCGGCCACGCCGACTCGGGGCACCGTAGTCCGGTAGTCCCGGTTGGCCAGCCCCCCTACGGTGTCCATCACACAGATGGAGGTACACACGCCCACCACCTCCACTTCTTCGGGACCATACTCGGCCAGTATTTTTTCCAGTTCAGTGCCGTAAAAACCGCTGTAGCGGGTTTTGGGTAGAACCCGTTCGCCGGACTGGGGAGCAAGCGCGTCGATAATCCGGCTGCCCCAGGTGCCGGCCACACAATGCGTGGGAAACTTCTCAAACTCCAGGTCGTCCTTTGCATGGGCGTCATGAAGGTACACCACCAGGCTGCCCGCCCGCCGATGTGCCTCCAGCCGCTCGCGCACGAAGGGGACGATGTCCCGGGCGCGCTGCCCGCAGTACAGGGCGCCTTTCTCATCAATAAAATCGTTGAGCATGTCAACGACGATCAATGCCGCTTTCGTCATGTGAACCCGCCTTTCCGGGCCGTTCGTTGGCCCGACGGTGTAACTAAAATAACCCTGAAACAATCGTTTGTAAACAAACACTTGCCCCCTTAAATCCTCGCATCCTTGAACCCTTTTTAATCAACTGATGTTGATTAACCCTGATTTCACTGGTACTACTGGTTCTCGATTATTCCATACCATTGGTATATCAATTCGCAATCAAGAAAGCCGCATTACAATGAACCCTGATATCTACCTGGAAATCAAGCGCCGGATCCTGTTTTTAGAGTATGCTCCGGGGCAGATCCTCAACGAAAATGTACTGGCCAAGGAATTCGGAGTCAGCCGCACCCCCATGCGTGAGGTGCTTTACAGGCTGTCGTGGGAACAGCTGGCCAGGATCATCCCCCGTACGGGCACCATGGTCACGGAAATCGAGTTTCAGAAGATGATGCACACCTACCAGACCCGCCTGGGTATCGAAGGGGAAGTGGGTCGGCTCTGCGCTGAACTGGCCACGGATCACCACCTGGAGAAAATCCGTAGCATCCGTCAGGATTGTGCGGTGTTGACGGATCAAAAAGACCCTGGAGCCCTCGTGGGGATCGACCGCCGGTTCCGACGGGTGCTCCATGAAGCCGCCGGCAATCCGGTGCTCAAATCCGTTTCCGACCAGCTGTACACCTTGACCTTTCGCCTGTGGTACGTCACCCTGGACAAAGGTGAATGGCAGGAGGAGATCCGGGAGGTGCTCAGCGAAATCGACGAAACCCTGACCTGCGTGGAAGCCAAAGATGGCGTCAAAACAACCCGCGTGCGGCGGGATGCCCTGGTGCGCCACTTCGACCGTATCCGCGCCAAGTATCTGGGGGTACCCAGCGATGTTAAACTCTAAGGTCTCTGGTTTGTAGTTGTTTGAATTTGGACGACTTTGTAAAAGGTAGTGACGAGAAGTGCCGTACAACGCAGATATTGAACATTTTACAAAGTCGTCAAGGAAGAGGAGGAAAAGTATGAAGTACATCGTCTATCTTTTAGGATTTCTGTGGATCGCGGCAGGCGCAATCGCCATTCTTTACACGGACGACTACAAGGTTTTTATCAAAGGGCTGTTGACCCAGCTAAAACGGTTGTGGCTGGCAATGATCCCCGCCGTTTTTGGCCTGCTGCTGCTGTTTGCTGCGTCGTCAACCACCCACAGCTGGTTTATTGGGCTGATCGGCATTTTGGCAATCGCAAAAGGCCTGCTGATCTATTTCAATCCCGGCGGCATTTTTGAAACCAGCAAATCGTGGCTGGACACGCTTTCGGACCAGGGATACCGGCTGGTAGGCATCATTGCCCTCGTATTGGGGACAGTGGTCATCTCCTGGATCCAGTAACCGGACAATCGACACCGGTGCGTGATCTTCTGAAAAACGGTGCTGCCACCATCCGGGGAATTATCTTTGCACTGATGCTGTTCGGATTGCCCCTGCTTGGCATCATCGCTGTCGGCCGCAATCCGGCGCCCTATCTGGAAATGCCGCCAGTGACCCGCTATGTACAGCACGCCGGCTTCGCATGGCCCTGGTTTGCCTTTTTTGCCATTGCCGATCTGGTGCTGATCAGCGGCCTGGTATGGGCGATTCGCTGTGGGCAAAAGAGGAAACCGCATCCGATTGAAACGTTCGGTTTTCGGGAAACCTTTCCCTGGTGGGGCTTTGCCGGTATGGCTCTGTGCCTGATCTCCTGGCTCATGGCCTGGAAGCGGTTCACCTGGTTCTGGCTCTTCCAGCCCCACACCTTTCTGCCCATCTGGGCGGGCTTTATCCTCACGATCAACGCCTTGAGCGTCAAACGAAGCGGCAGCTGCCTGATACTGCGCCGGCCGCTTCGATTTCTCCTGCTTTTTCCAGCCAGCGCCGGGTTCTGGTGGATCTTCGAGTACCTGAACCGGTTCGTTCAGAACTGGTACTACACCGGCATCGAGGGCATGGCGCCGGGGGATTATACATATTTCTCCAGCCTGGCCTTTGCCACGGTGCTGCCCGGCGTACTCAGCATGATCGACCTGCTGCTCACCGTTCCCGCTCTGGGGAAAGGTCTTGCCCGCTGCCGACAAATAAAGCTGCCATCCTCCCGGTTGATGCCCCTGATCACCCTGACAGTGGCTGGGGTCGGGCTGGCCCTGATCGGCATCTTACCGGATCAGCTCTTTGCCCTGCTGTGGGTATCGCCCTTGATCATCATCCTCTCCATCCAGCGGCTGACCGGCCGGCGCACCCTGCTCTATCCGTTGAGGCGAGGCGACTGGCGGCCGGTGGTGGTCCCGGCGCTGGCGGCACTGATCTGCGGGTTCTTCTGGGAGACGTGGAACTTCTTCAGCCTGGCCCGCTGGTCCTACACCATCCCCTACGTACAGCGGTTTCACCTGTTCGAGATGCCAATCCTGGGATTTGGTGGATATCTGCCCTTCGGGCTGGAGTGCCTGGTGGCGGGAACGATGGTGGCTGGCGATCCATTCCGGCAGGAAAACGAGAATTGATAAAAACACAATCTGTGGTATCATTTTGGCCGAGGTACTTCAAGGCATTCGGCAAGATACAGAATTCAGCCCATTGAGAAGCGATGCGGCTTAAAGGTACTGTCATTAAGTGAAAAATGATATCAACGGCATGAAGATGGACGGGCTAAATCTTGCGGTTTTGATGAATCTTGATTGATTTCTACTGAAGCGGCTTTAAGTACGGCAGGTTTCATGAACAAGTTCTCTGCTCTATTCAATTACAATTGTAAGCTTTGACTAAATTGAACCATGAAAGGGGGTTTTAGATGACAAACGTAGCTATTATCCGTTGTGAAAAAAACATGGATAGATGCCCTTTGACCAACTGTTTTCGATGTCTGATGGAAAAGAAAGAGGGATTCGCAATTTACGAAGATTGTATCCTATCTGGTGTTTTTACCTGCCGGTGTCCTGGTGATGTCGCGGTCAATTTATCCAAAATACTCAAGACCAAGGGAGCTGATGTTATTCACTTCTGCACATGTACCTTTGCTGAAAAGACAAATGAGGGGTGGATTGCCAAAGACGGCGGTTTTTGTGAAAATATTGACAACATCATTGAGCGTGTCCATAAGGAAACCGGCACTCCATGTGTCAAAGGTACTGCGCACCTTCCCAAAGATTATACGATAAAGACCTGGGATTAGGTTTATTCCTCTCATATTGGCGTCCGATAACATCTAACGATACGTCCTTTAAAAAAACAATGATCATCGACCAATATTGCGCAGAATACATTGTTCAAAAGAAATACGAAATTGATGTGTTTGCTAATACAGAAAAAATTTTCAAAATTGCTCGCTCTTTCAATATGAGCAATACTTCTATTTCAAAGTTGCTTTTCAAATTAAGAGGTTTACCAGAAAATTTAACGTCATTGGATGGCTTGAAAAGTTTTGGCTTTGTTATGCTTGGGGAAAAAAAAGAAAAAGAAATTGTATTTGGCTTGGTGGGCGAATTTTGGACTTTCACAGCCGGCGTCCAGTATTTAACTCCACAAAATTTCAACGACTTCAAGAAAAATGGTTTTGCCAAGGCAGTTGCCAATATTGCGCTTGAACCTATAAAAGAGAACCATACGAAAGTTATTACAGAAACAAGGGTTCAATGTTACGGTAAATTAAGTACAATCTTATTCCGAACCTATTGGACTCTTATTGCTCCATTTAGTGGGTTAATACGCAAAGAGTGGTTGAAAACTATAAAGGCAAATTCAGAATCCTTTAAGGATTGAACCGAACTTTCAAGGTCGGTTCAATCTACTGTTCAAGAAGCCCGGCCTTATCAACGGTCGTTAAAAAGGGGGCATTTAAGGTCGTAAGCTTTGAGCCCCCCTTATCTACCGAACCTCATTCATGTTGTTCAGCTCAGTTTTTACAGCTACTCCTATTTTCTCTAAAGTGTATGGTTTTTTAATATATGCTCCGGCACCAATTTTTTGAACCTCTTTGACCCGGTCTGTTGCAGAAAACCCACTGGCAATGATTGCTTTTTGATTCGGATGCAATGCGAGAATTCTTTTATAAGTTTCTAGACCATCAATTCCGGG
>JABZFO010000054.1 GCA_014237405.1 Desulfosarcina sp.
AACATGCCGATGCCCTTTTTTGTTTTGATCGACCACTCCTTGTACTGGATCATCTTCTGCACATCATCCGGCAGGGCGGCAATTGATTCCATCATATATCCGCACGCCGCACATTGAACACTGTCCAGAGTCAAGACGTCTATACGTATTTTTTCATTCATTGGTCATCACTTCTCATGGTTCCGGATTCTGGTTTCAGTCTTCTGGTTTCAGTCTTCCGTCCTCAGTCTTCCGTCCTCAGTCTTCCGTCCTCAGTCTTCCGTCCTCAGTCTTCCGTCCTCAGTCTTCCGTCCTCAGTCTTCCGTCCTCAGTCTTCCGTCCTCAGTCCTCAGTCCTCAGTCCTCCGTCCTCAGTCCTCCGTCCTCAGTCCTCAGTCCTCAGTCCTCAGTCCTCAGTCCTCAGTCCTCAGTCCTCAGTCTTCTGTGCCTACTGAGCGGGATACTTGGGATAATGCTCATCAAACCATTCTCTTGCCTCATATGCCTGTATCAGATGTTCCGCCGGAACATCGAATGGAATATCTCAGCCGGGGGCAAATGTATACCCTTGTGTGCCACCGGCCGCAAGGCTGACCAGGGCATCCTCTCTGGGGGAAAGCAATCCCAGGCTGAGTGCAAGGGTCAGCTTCAGGTTACCGCCAAAGCCTTTGTCATATTTCCTGGCGACATCACGGATAAAGTTCAGGTTCAGCTGTTCATCGATGGCAAAACCGTGTGTACCGACCTCGCATACCTCCTTGATGACTTTGGTGCAGTCGCCGCAGATAAAGAAGGTGGAGGTCTTGCCGGCGTCATGAATGGCCGCGACAGCCTCCAGGCAGTTGGGTGTGACAAATTCCTGAAAAGTTTCCGGGCGGATCTGGGAAGCCACCGGATCTACAATGGCAATGATGTCGCACCCCATTTCCGCATAAAACCGTGTGGACGCCGCACAGAGCTTTCCGGCATACGCAATAATCGAATGGGCAAATTCTTTCTTCTTTTTCACTGCCGTAAAAATGCGTACGCCGGCCAGATGTGAGGCCAGGGTCAGCGGACCGGTTACCAGACCGAGCATGGCGCAGTCCATTTCATCGAGCTGCGGCTTGGCCATGGATGCTGCCTCGAAGATAACCGGCCATCTCCCGGATGATTTCGTGAACATCTCCAACCCGAGTTCTTCGGGCGTCTGCTTCTCACAGGGATGCGTCCGCACCGAGGGGACATTGTCCGTCCAATATTCCAGTTCGCACCCGACCGATTCGGCTTCTACCGAGAGGTCGAACATCAGGGGTATTCCATCTGCGTGATACCTCTTCGCGGCTTCTACAACGCCCTTTGCCAGCAGCTCAGGGTCTTTGAAATACCTGTCCGCCTGTTCCCCGATGAGGTATGCACAGTTAACACCGGCATAGGGGACCCAGGGCGCCTTTTCCGTTCGTTTTCCGCGTGTGGCGTCAATTAACATCTGTTTGGCCATAGAAATACTCCTTTATTTTGGTGGTCTTACCCTGAACTGGCATCGTTTCATTTTACATCGGCTGCATTTATTGCCGGTTGCTTCCCGCTGCTGCGAATCGTTGAAAATGACAAAAGCGGAAATCGATTTTGAAGGACGCATGATAAACGACTCGTTCAGATGCACACCGACCGTTTCACCATCCAGAAGATTAAACAGCAGGGCCTGGTTTTCCAAAGCCACGCCATTAAGCCCGGGACCCAGTCGACATCCTGTAAAAAGGCCCATATGGCGTGCCTGCGAATCAACTATCTTTTCTATTTTAGCCCCCATGGTATCAAGCATCGCTGTTCCTACCGCATCCAGCAGCATCGCCTGATACATCTTATTCTGGTCTGCCATTTCCCGGCATGCCGTCTCTAGCGCTTCCCCAAGGGTAGCCAGATATACTGCAAAATACCGGACCGGATATTCAATGAGGTCGAGAGCAATATCGGAATATTTTCCATCCGACCACCCGGAATTGGTTACGGTTTTGATCTTTTCAACCGGAATCACACGATACACAGCGAGCGGGCTCACCATCGTTACAGCCTGGCCGACGCCTTCGTGCACCCGCTTTTGAGCTTTTGGGGTCAAATTATAGCCCGCCCCCCCGAAATAGCGTGCAACCGCATCAGGCGAAGGCCTGAGATCTTCCGGATCGATTGGGATGCGGTTTGTCGACGGGCCTGTTAGATCCACCTTCCTGATCCTCCCATCATCCATTTTCTGGTTTCTGGTTTCTGGACGACAGTAATCATCGTTTATCGGAATCTTGCACGAGACATTAAAATGGAAATTCAATTCCCATCTCCGCTATTTCATCTTTGATTCTCCGGAACATGTCGTAATGCTCCTGGGTCGGCACGGCTTTGGCGACATCGTAGCATTCATGGTACTCACTGCCAATGGGCGCATCCGCGGCATCGTCTTCGTATTTTGCCAGCAACCTCTTTGCGATGTCGTTCACTTCGGCCCGGGATAATCCCTGGCGCGCCACGGCATGGCCGACCTCCACACCGATTCTGGCCTCCAGCGGCGTTGCACGATTTTTATATTTGTTACGGGTTGAAGCCATCTCCCAGAGATGCCACCCCGTTACCGTCGAAACCATGGCATGAACCGCGGTTTCCCGGAAAAGCATTTCAGTCATGGGGCCGGCGTTGGCAAATCCATTAGAGGTGTGCAGCAACTTGCTGTTTCTGGCAAGTGCCTGCCCGGCCATTGAAATCGCCCACAGCAGTTCCCGTGTGGTGTTGGAGCCGTAGTTCAGATGAAAGGGAAAGTGCTGATTGAAAATAGCACCGTGAATCACCAGGCCGATAAGGCTGTAGGCGACCGTGGTCACTGCCGTTCCCTCCGAGCCTCCGCACCACCCCCCATATATTGCGCCTGTCAGGTTTCCGGTATAACAACCGTACTGGGCATAGTGGAGTGAACGGTTGAGAAGTGTGTCGGCGGTCTTGAACTCGGTCAGGGACCCTACGAGCCGTGCATCCGTTTTTTGAACGCCCCACTCGTCGTTTGATACGGCGATTTGACCGCTGTCGTGCTCCGCGGTTCCCACGGCAACCATAAACGTACCAGGACGGCCCAGCAGCCTTGCCGCCAATTTTTGATTGGTGATGTGTTGTATACAGCCGCTGATTTCAGTGGGCCCCGAAGATTCGATGAGGTGACCGAAGGTCTTTTCAAGAATCGGCCCGCAAATTCCGTCCAGAAGCGGTTCCTTGAGATAGGCCATGCAGATGGATTGGTGGTACTGCTCATCGCAGGTGATGTCCGGACTCATGATGCAGAACGGCGGGGCCGTGTCTTCAATCTGCCGGTGTTTCCACAGAACGGCGTCCTTTCCACCGCCCACCCAATATTGATCTTTTGCCATATACAGCGCTTCCCGAATCTCCTCATCGGTGACCTGGATGAGCCGGTGGGAATCGGTGTTGTAATACCCCACATCCCTGAACAGTTCCCAGGCCGCCTGCCAGATTCTATCGGCCATATCGTCATCCGTCGGGCACGGGTTTTTCGGGTCGTATTTGATCTCATATTTTTTTATGAGCTTTTTAAGTGTCGGGGTAAAGTGTTTAGGGAGAAAATCATCCTCATCCATAAAGGGGCCGGTCTGGGATCGTTCGAGAATTTCCCAGTGTCTGTACGCTGTAGTCATTGTAAACCTCCATTTATTCTTTCTACGCTCAACAGATTTGAGACTGCGAACGATAAATTTTTCACTTTAGATCCTGAATGCTTCACGAATCAGGAATTTAAAAGGTTCGACATGAGTTCAGGTGCGCTCTTGGCGTCTTTACAGTACAGGTCGGCACCGATCTGGTCGGCCCACATCTGGGAGGTGGGTGCACCGCCGATAACGACTTTGTATTGCTCCCTTATCCCTTTTGCTTTTAAAAGCTCGATGATCTCTTTCTGACGCGGTATGGTGGTCGTCATCAACGATGAGGCCCCGATGAAATCAGCACCCATCGCCTCTGCCTCTTTGATAAACGTCAGTGAATCCACATTGTAACCCAGGTCCTTTACCTCGAAGCCGTTTGTTTCCAGGATGAGTTTAACGATATTTTTGCCTATTTCATGCAGATCCCCCTTGACCACGCCAATAACGATTTTGCCTTTGACTACCCGGCCGCCCACCGCTTCCAGGTAGGGCGCCATAACCTCAACCACGCCGGATAAAGCCTCTCCTGCCAGCATGATCTCGGGAAGGAAAATCTCCAGTTTGGCAAACAGGTCCCCCACGCGTGCCATTGTACGGGTCATCTCCGCTATCATTTTCAGGGGGTCGGTACCGTCTTTCAGGAGTTTTTCGGCCAGTTCCTGAGCCTCCTCTGTTTCACCGTCTTCCACCAGTTTGCCCAATTCTTCCAGCGACATGCTATGCCTCCTTAGTTTAAAGAATGAAGTAACATCAGCCGATACCTGAGCCATGTATAAACAACTCAGCAAATGCTTTTTGATTGTATATACAGTTCTAACAAGCTATAATGTATGAATTTACTTTTTGTCAAGCACTAAAACAGGGTAACGATTTTAGGAAACGCAACGATGTCGCCATGGCGAGAGGAACTCATTTTTCAAGGGCGATGTGTTCCTGTTTCCGGGAATTAAAAAAAGTCTGTGGGCTCAAACTGGGGTGAGAAGGTATCCCGGAAGGCCATCTCACCTCGCATATAGTACTCCACATAAGTTACCGGATCGTCGAATGAATAGGTCATCCGTTTGAAATAAAAAGCAGGATAACCAGGTTTCACGTTAAAAAGGGGTGCGATCTCTTCCGAAAGAACGATCGCCTCCATGCTCTGGCTGATCTTTGTGAGCGGCAGTTTGTACTTGGTGATTAGAAGGCTGTGAATCGATTCATTTTTCAGATCTTCCCAAATAATTCCGGCACAGATATCCGGCCGGAGATAGCGTATTTCGTATCGCACCGGCTTTTGATCGAAGTTCCAGAGACGGCGAATGATGATCAACTGATCCCTGGTTTTAAACCGTTTTGAAACATGGGCCGGAGGATCGACCACCTGGGATTCCAGGACCTCGGTTGTCAATACCACATTCAGGTCGTCAGCCCATTTTTGAAAGGGTCTCACCCGAAAAAAACCGGTCGTATAATGCTGGTTCTTTTTCACGAACGTACCCTTGCCCGGGGTACGCTCCACAAACCCCTCCCGCTCTATGGCATTAATGGCTTTGCGTGCCGTCATGCGGCTGACGCCGAATTTCTCCGCCAGCTGGTTCTCCGACGGGACGGCATCCGTAAAATCTCGTGATTTGATGCCCTTGAGGACATAATCCTTTATTTTTTCATACTTCGGATACCTCTTTTCCATCACACAACCCAGTTCCATGGTCCGGGGAACCTGTATATACCGCTTAGACTGTCACGCGACATCAAACCATATCTCCCACACACAGATTTAGGTGCATCACAATAAAATATATTACTTACAGGTAGATATAACCCTATTTATTCATCCGTGCATAGTATAGCGCCATCGCTATCAATTGTCGAGAACTATTCCTTCTTGACAAGTTCAGAGAGATGGTCGTAACTATAATTTATTTGTATATACAGCCGCAACCTAACCCGGATGAACGGGAAACAACAAATTGCTATTTGTCTTTTATTTTCTGACATAAAAACACGAATTTTAGGATTAAGATACTAACTCGTGTCTGTCCAGAAACGAGGATTTTCGTTCAAGATCAAGGCATGCGAAAAATTTTACCACAGGCATATGGTTGATATTCCGAGGATAAAATTTTGAGCATAACGCAGAGATTGGGCGAAAAGACCGTTCATTGGAATTGGCGCACAGATTTATGGCAGATTTAGTCGATCCGATTGAGCAAACAAAAGGGCATTGAATGAACGTTGTATTTGTGGAACTCGATCGGTGTATCGCCTGTTTGAGCTGCGAACAAGCCTGTCAGTTTCAACAGGCGGAACGAAACAGAGGCTGGAGCCCAAATATATTTGTCAATGTGGACATCGATCGTCGGCGGATTTACGCCGGCACCTGCCTGCAGTGTGAAACTGCTCTCTGCATGGAGGTGTGCCCGGTCAGCGCGCTGACGCGTGATCCGGAGACGGCGGCCGTTATAGTCGAAGAAGAGATATGTCTCGGATGCGGGTTGTGCGTCGCGGCCTGCCCTTTTGGATACATGCAGATAGATGAATCCCTTGGAAAGGCAACCAAGTGCGACCTGTGCGGTGGCAATCCAAGGTGTGTGCAGATGTGCATGGCAAAAGCCCTCCATTTTGGCAGCATCAACTCGCTTGCAGAACTCAAACGCAAACAGACCGATTTACGGCTGGGCCTTCGCGCTGTCCCATACGATGAGGACGATGACCAATGATGGGTACGACGATAATTGAAAACGGTATCGTCAAAACCCTGTGCCGGATGTGCGACAACCGCTGCAGCATTGATGTACACGTCCGGGATGGCAATATGGTGGGAATTGCACCCGGAGAAGGAAACCCGAGCAACCAGGGCAGAATGTGTCCGCGGGGAGGCGCTGCACTGGATATGTTCTATCACCCCGACCGTATCCGCAAACCGCTGAAGAGACGGACCGACGGCTCATTTGTGGAAATCAGCCGCGACCGGGCATTGGATGAAATTGCCGAAAAAATGCTTAAAATAAAGGACCGCTGCGGGGCCCGGTCCATGGGGATATGGAAAGGTGAGGCCGTCGGTTTCCTTCAGCAGGAGGAATACGCCCGCCGGTTCGCTCGCGCATTCGGTACGCCCAATTACTTTTCGAACGATTCTGCCTGTTACAACGGTAGGTTTATGGGGCATTATCTTGTCACCGGCTTCTGGAACCCGTTCCCTTATTATGCCAATGCTGATCTGATTTTGCTTTTCGGTACCAACCCGCCCGTCTGTCACCCGCCTTTCATGGCCGAGTTTGCCGATGCCAAGGCAAACGGGGCCAATCTGGTGGTGATCGATCCACGACTGAACCCCATCGCCTGCTATGCCGACATTTTCGCCCAACCGCTGCCCGGCACCGACGGTGCCCTGGCCTGGGGTCTGATTCGTCATCTTGTGAAGGCCGGTGAATATGATCACCGGCTGATTGAACACCACAGTATCGGATTTGAAGGGGTAGTCGACTACGCGGAAAAGTTCACCCCTGAATATGTCGAAGAGCAGACCGGTGTGTATGCAGATGTTGTGGTCAACATCGCTCGACTGATTATTGAGAATCGCCCGAAGGTCAGTTTTTACATGGGCGCCGGCCTGGAACACCACGACAACGGGGTTAACAACATACGCGCGCTGGTGATTCTGTCCTGTCTCACAGGTGCACTGGATATCGATTGCGGACTCACCTGGCCAGAAGAGATGCAAAGGAACAAGCTGACTCTGTACGATGAGCTGCCCCTCGAAGGGAAAAAACCGATCGGTGCGGACCGGTTCCCGGTGCTCTACGACCTTCGTAAAGAGTGCCATTCAATGACCGCCATGGATTATATGCTCGGCCACGGCGATTACCCGTTGAAAGGGCTCATCATCACTGCCGCCAATCCGGCCGTAACCAATCCCAACACACGCAAAGTGGAAGAGGCGCTCGGGTCCCTGGACCTTCTGGTGGTCAATGATCTGTTTTTTACGAAGACAGCCGGCCGGGCGCATTATATCCTGCCTGCCGCTTCTTTTTTAGAGCGCTCGGAAATCCACATCGACATCAAGTATCAGCGTGTCTATCTCACCAACAAGGTGGCGGATGTCCCGGGCATACAGGACGAATACATGCTCTGGCATGACCTTGCCCATCGCTTGGATTTTGGTGAGCGCTACTTCCCCTGGAGAAATGAGACCCAGGTCAACCGGTATATCCTCGAACCGTCAGGCATTGGGCTCGAGCAGCTGCAGGCTCATCCCGAAGGGGTTCAGTACAGACCCTTGACATTCAAAAAGCATCTGTCCCGACCCCTGCCGACGGCTTCGGGAAAGATCGAGTTGGCCTCCCCCTATTTAAAAAACCTTGGTTTTGCGGCGATCCCTGAATATGTGCCGCCCTACCACCTTCGCGAGAGATCAGGGGAATACCCGTTTCTTCTCACAACCGGAGCACGCAAGACCCTGTTTTATCACTCCAGGCACCAGAACATGGAGTATTTTCGAAAGCTGCATCCCAAAGCTGAAGTCGAAATCCATCCCGACGATGCTGCGGAGCCGAGCTTCGCCGTGGCGTCATAGAGGTGTACCACGGCTGGGAGGATTGGCGAATCAACTTCACCACCTTTGACCATATCAACGACCCTATCAGCGGGTTTCCTCTATTGAAGGGCGTACCCGTTCGAATAGAGAAGGTTGAGAGTAATTCGGATGTTGCTTGAAATTAGGAAACCTTCGGATCGGCATCACCTCTACCCTCTTGCCAGCCGATCTTCAAGGTTCTGGATCGCCAAGGAACAGGGCAGCGTAAGCATGAGATACATGATGGTAACCGTTATCCATATTTCCATGGTGAGCAGGGTTCCGGTCATCAGTTCATTGGCCCTGAAAGAGAGTTCGGGTATGGAGATAACCGAAACGATGGAGGAGTCCTTGATCAGGGAGATGAATTGGCCGGCAAGAGGCGGTAGAATACGCTGGAAGGCCTGTGGCAGTATGATATACCTCATCTGTTGGTATTTGGTCATGCCCAGTGAGTGGGCCGCTTCCCACTGGCCTCTCCGAATGGACTGAATCCCGGCTCTGACAATTTCGGTGATATAGGCACCCTCGAAGATCGCCAGGGTGAACAGTGCGGACAGGAAGGTCGTGAGGTGCTCCGGCGGGGCCAGGCAAAAGGTCACAAGCGTTACCAGGAGGTTGTCCCGGCCTTCCAAAACATCGCCGATACCACTGTATGGCAGTAGATGGGTCCCGATAAAAAAATAGACGATAAATATGATCACCAGCGGCGGCAGGTTGCGCATGGTTTCGACATAGGTTCCGCTGATCAGCCTGAGGAACACCACCTTGGAAGACCGGCAAATCCCCATGATCGTACCCAGGATAATGGCCAGAATAGTGCCGAAAATACTGAGACGGATGGTGTTGAACAGGCCCCACATCAACACATTGGATACCCATTTTCCGCTCTCTTCATCAAAACGATACAGAAATTGGGGGATTTTTCCCCAGTTCCACTTGTAGTTGATCGCGATTTCCAGCCGGTAATAGATGACCACGCCGACGATCAGGAAAATGGCACCTACGATAAAGTCTGATTTTTTTAACCCGATTTTTTTTTTGTACATGGAACCTTCACTCTGACAACTTTTCAAAGATGAACGTCCAACACCGAACATCGAACGCTGAACATCGAATATGGTATTCTATCTTCTTTTTATAGATGAGATAAAACGAAGCGCATTCCATATTCGATGTTGGATGTTGAGCGTTCAATGTTCGATGTTCAATCTTTTTCTGTAATTCCTGGTTTCTGAATTCCTCCGGCTTTCCCGAAGGGTAAGCACCATTGGGGTTTACTTGAGCAGCACTTCCCATTCCAGGCTTTTCCACCAGTAGTCGACCTTCTTTTGGATGAAACCGTTGTTGCGCACGTAGACAATCCAGTTGTTCAAATAGGCAAGCGTATCCGGATCACCCTTGGGGACGCCCATGCAGATGGGCTGTTGCTCCAGATTCTTGTCCAGAAACACCAGCGTGTCGGGATATTTGGCAGCCAACTGGGC
>JABZFO010000173.1 GCA_014237405.1 Desulfosarcina sp.
TTAAATACAATAAAAGCAATATCAGGATCAGCGCAGTACAATAATCAATATATCCAAGTTGAAAATGTCCTTGAACAAACGCCACTATCCCAAGTGGAACCAAGAAAATCACACCAGTAATGCTTATAACATTCAGCAGCATCACTTTGCGCATAGTTTCAATATTGTGTTTTTTTTCGCCCATCCCACTGGTTAGTATGTTTCTAACCATCGGGGAAAAGCGATTCTCCCTCTTTTCCATTTTTATATCCAGTCGCTTGTTCTGGCGCACTGCATGTCATGGCAGTTCATTGGCGTTCATGACTCTTTTTCATTTATCGGTTGCTTTGAGAAAATATTTAGGCCCAATTGTTCAATAGGATGAATTCATCTCCTTCGAAATATTGAACAATCAGACGCTGACCGTCACGGATTTGGCGGATTCCGGCATCGGCTTCATCCAGGCAGCGTTGGCATCCGTTTCAGCAACCGCGCACCGGTTGCCCATAACACAATTCTCAGGTGATCCACGGCCATTTGTATGATATATTCGCCATGTATGGGGTCACATACAGCTGTGTACAAAATGAAACAGCCCCCGATGAAGAAGATGCGGCGACCTGGACCGCAAAACCGCCGGCCACCTGCGGCAAAGAAACACAATCCAGAAAAAACGTAATATTTTGGCATTATTTTTGCGTTTTAAACCCTGACCGTGCAACATCATCCATAGAGCGACGACAAAAGGGGAAAAAAGCAATGCAAGGCGCCAACCAGGAAAAAAGCACCGCCGTGTTCGACCGCGAAACCTACGTGAAAATGCTGATTGCCATTGCCCGGGCCGACAAGGAAAACGGGCTGTCAGAGTATCGATTCATTCGGAAGCAGGCCATCCAATTGGGCGTCAACTACGAAAAGGTTCTCAGGAATACAGACAAGGATTTTGAAATCGGCACTCAGCGCGTGTCCCGCCTCACCGCCCTTCGGGTCCTCAAAGACGCCATCATGATCGTCTCCATGGACGGCAACTTTACCCTCCCCGAAAAACAGAAACTATACGCCTACGCTGAAAAGCTGGACATTCCTCGAACCGACGTGGATGAGCTGGAAATCCTCGTCGGACAGCTCAAAGACCTGGACCAGCGCTGGAAGGAACTGGTGGCTGGGCATCCAGATGAATAGCATCGGATTTTCAGCCCTCCTCTTCGAATACACAGACCGAACAGTGGCCTATTGCAAAGCGGGCCTCCAGCGGCTGGACGGGTTGTGGCACCTTCTATCGTCACTGGATCCATGGTTCTCCCTGGCCCTGTTTCTTATCTGCTCCATGCTCATGGTCTACCGCCTCAACGTGCTGGAGCGCAAAGGGCTCGAAGGCACTGTGCTGGGCACACTGGTGATGCCCTATGCATCCGGGTTTCCCAATTTGATGTTCGCGTTTTCCCTTGGCCGGCAGGGGGGCAGTGGATCGGTCATTGTTGAAAACTGCATCGTAAACAACGTCACCAACCTCACCCTGCTCATCGGCCTTCCGGCACTGATCTGGACCCTGAACATCTTCCCTTCCCGATCGGCCCAGGCCGGTCGCAAGCCCGCGTCCAAGCTTCAACGCCTGAACACCCTTTCCCTGATGCTGACCCTCGTGGCCCTCTTCTTTTTCACCGGCGCCCTGTGGGCCCTGGGACGGGACGGCCTCCTGGATTTCGGCGACGGCCTGGTACTGGTGGGCATTTTTCTGTTCTGGCAGGTGCTTCACATATTTGACGTGCTCAAATACAACATCCACCAACGCCGCTCCCTGCCGTGGACCATCATTGTGGACACCCTGCTGGTGGTGGCTTTAGGCGCCGGCGTCCTCAATGGCATCGACCGCCTGGTGGCCTGGGTCATAGCCCTTGGCCCTGGGTTCATCCTCTACGACCAGTTGGGCATTCTCAGCGGCTGCCTCATGGTAATTCCCAATGCTGTTTTGGCCGCTTACTATGCCTGGGCCGGGCGGGCTGACATCGTTTACAGCTCACAGGTTGGCGACGGCCATATCTGCATCCCCATGTGCATCGGCCTGTTTGCCCTCTTTTCCGTTATCCAGGTGCCGGACCAGATGACCATGGGAATCATGGTCATCTTCGGGGCGGGGCTGCTTCACCTCTTTTTCGTCTCCGTCATCGGCCGGCTTCCCCGTACCATTGGTGCCCTGTTGACCATCGCTTACGGCGTCTTCCTTTACACCGGGTTCATCATGGGATGAAGATTTTTTTATCAGCTATCAGCTACGAGCCACAGGCTATCTGTTTAGCATTTGTCATTGGGCCTTTGACATTTTCAGCAGGTCGTATGTATCATGCAGAACATGCGGCATAAGGGCCGCGCGACTCTCTCACCCGGTGTGGTTCATGAAAGTAAAACCCGTCATTTTACCCGTTGTCCTACTTGCGGCCTGTCTTTTCATCGCCTGCCAGGACGCCGTCGACAGCCAGTTGTCGGCTGATCTTAAGACCGGCATTACCGACGATGCAATCGTGATCGGTTCTTCTCTGGCTTTGGGCGGTCATGCCGGTTATCTGGGCACCCAGACCCTTCACGGTGCCATGGCTTATCTTAAACACATCAACGCGGCCGGCGGTATCAACGGCCGCCGAATTCGGCTGGTCACCTATGATGACGGCTACGACCCACCCCAGTGCCTGGTCAACACCCAGCGCCTGCTCATTGAAGACCGGGTGTTTTCTCTCTTCTGCTATGTGGGGACCCCCACCACTGTCAGGGTGCTGCCCCTCATCGAAGACGCCCGTATTCCCCTGGTGGGCATGTTCACCGGCGCCAATGCTCTGCGGGAGCCCTTGAACAGGTACCTGATCAACGTGCGGGCCTCCTACTACCAGGAGACCGCCGCCGCAGTGCGCTATCTGGTTGAACAATTGAATATCAGGGACATCGCCGTTTTCTACCAGTATGATGCCTATGGTTTCGACGGGTTGCGGGGCACCGAACTGGCCCTGAAAGAATTCAGTCTGGTGCCGGTATCCAAAGGCAGCTATGTCCGCGGTACGCTGGACGTGGAAGAAGGGCTGGACCGCATTCGGGCCTCCGGTGCCCGATCGGTGGTGATGATCGGCACCTACGAACCCTGCGCAAAGTTCATCCGAATGGCCAGGGCCAACGGATATCACCCGGTGTTCTACAACGTCTCTTTTGTAGGGGCAGACGCCCTGGCCCGCCTGCTGGGCGCCGAGGGGGAAGGGGTGATCGTCTCCCAGGTGGTGCCGCCACCCGAATATATCGGCTCGGAGAAGCGACTCTGGGGGGTCAAGGAGTATGTGGATCTGCTGGCCACCTACTTTCCCGATGACCGCCCAAATTTCGTAGGGCTGGAAGGGTACATCAATGCCCGGGTGCTGGTGGAAGGCCTGAAGCGGGCGGGACGGAATCTGGATCGCGAGTCCTTTATCCGCGCCATCGAGTCCATCCGCGACTACGACCTGGGAATTGCCAACACCCTCTCCTTCAGCCCACAGGATCACCAGGGACTCGAACGGGTCTACTTCACCCGCATCTCGGGGGGCGGATTTGTCCTGATCAAGGATTAAGCCAATACCGGTAACTGCTGGATCTGTCATGACGCTACTGGAAAAAATAAAAAACGCCTCGCTGAAAAACAAGATCTTCTTTTCCATCACCCTGGTCATTCTTCTCATCAGTGTACTGATCGCCCTCTTTACCCGGTGGGTACTCATCTCCAGCCTGACATCAGAGATCAAGCGCCGAGGGCTTGGCATTGGCCATAGCATTGCCGAGAGTAGTCGTGGCTATATCCTGACCGAGGACCTGCCGCAGCTCACCAGCCTACTGTTCGACACCCGCCTGGGTGATCGGAAGTTGCTGGTGGTCTATGTCTTTATCCAAGATAAAGAAAATCAGGTGCTGGTGCACACCTTCACCCGCCCCTTTCCCCGCGGGCTTGACACTGCCAACCCCCTGCCCCCGGATCAGCCCCACAGCATCCGGCTGCTGGACGTTGCGGGAACCTCGGTCTATGACGTAGCCATTCCCATTTGGGAGGGTATCTACCAGATCGGGACCGTCCACCTGGGGATGAACAAGAACCATATCAACCGGCTCATCGGAAAACTGCGCACCACCTTCCTGGGTTTCGTTTCCGCCGTGACGATCATTTTTTTCATCATCAGCCACGGCCTGGCCCGCTACATCACCCGCCCCATTTCCCAGCTGACACGGGTGTCCGATGAGATCAGCCGGGGAAACTTCGACATTCCTATCCAGCTGGGAACCGGCCTTCACTGCCGAACCGTAAAATCCTGCCGCCAAAAGGGATGCCCGGCCTATGACGGCGGCGATCTGCCCTGCTGGTACGTGGAGGGGACCTTCAGTGGAGACGGGACTGTCCGCCCCTTTGCCGAAAAGCGAGAATCGTGTATTCAATGCCCGGTCTATAAAATGGGTGTCAGGGACGAAGTGCGCCAGTTGGCCAGTTCTTTCATCAACATGGCCCACCGAATCAAGGAATCCCAGGCCCGACTCCAGGAATCGGAGGTCAAGTACCGCTCTCTGTTCAACAGGGGGCCTAGTCCGATCTTCGTGCTGGAACGGGACCAATACCGGATACTGGACGCCAATCCCCGGGCCGAGGAGGTGTTCGGCTACACACAGAAGGAGCTCAAGGGAATGCCGTTTACCGATCTGGGACCTTTTGAAGACACCGATCGTGCGGGGGGAGGGAACAAGGGTGGCGAAATTGTGATTTCCAGGGTTCAATATCTGAAAAAGGACGGCAGCCCCATCCACGTCAACGTTCACGCCATCCCGGCCCGCTATGGCGACGTGAAGGCCATCATCGTAGCCGCCACAGACATCAGCGAAATGGTGGAAAAGGACAGCCAGCTCATCCAGGCCAGTAAAATGACGACCCTTGGGGAGATGTCGGCGGGAATTGCCCATGAAGTGAATCAGCCGCTAAATGCCATCAAGATGGGCAGCGAATTTCTCGAATTCATGGCCGAGTCCGGCCGGGACATCCCAGAGACGGATCTGACGGCCGTCGTCCGGGAGATCAGCGGACAGGTTGACCGTGCCGCGGCCATTATCCAGCGTTTGAGGGATTTCGGACGGAAATCGGATTTCACCAAAGACCGGGTGCAGATCAACCGCTGTGTGAAGAGCGTACTGAACATTATCGGCCGCCAGCTGGCCCTTCAGAATATTAATGTGGAGCTGGAACTGGACGACAGGATTGGCCCGGTGATGGCCCACGGCAACCGTATAGAACAGGTCATCTTCAACCTGATCACAAACGCACGAGATGCCATCAACCAGCGGCAGGAGAAGGAGGAGGCACCCGTCGACCAAACCATCCGTATCACTAGCGGTCAAAGGGACGGCCATGTTCGCCTGACGGTGGCAGACACCGGTGTGGGCATTCCCGACGCCGTGAAATCCAGGATATTCGAAGCCTTTTTCACAACCAAGAAAATGGGTGAGGGCATGGGGCTGGGCTTGTCCATTACCAGTGAGATCGTCGAAGATTCCGGCGGCACCATTCAGATCGACGGTGTGCCCGAGGGCGGCACCACCTTCACCCTCACCTTTCCGGTGGCCGGATAAGAAGTGGATTCAAGGAGTCCGGCATTCGAGGGTAATGCCTAACAATTCTAAACTATTGATACGATATACTTGAGTTTTCGAAAAATAGTTCTTTGAAAAATAAGAATTTGGCATTAGCTGTGCTTAAGCAGCCAATCTTGAACCGATGTCATTGTTCTCATCGAGCGAAACTAATTCATAGG
>JABZFO010000116.1 GCA_014237405.1 Desulfosarcina sp.
ACCATGGCCATCGCCAGGGGACTTGACGGGGCAATTATCAACCCGCTGGACCAGCACATGATGGCCAGCATAATCGCCGCCGAGGCGCTGGCTGGCCGCGACAACTTCTGCATGAACTACCTCAAGGCTTTTCGTGCCGGGATGTTCGAGGGATAACCCTTGCTTTGCAACCGGACCCGGTTTTGCCTCGGGTCCGGTTGCCCCTGCTTCCAGTTCCCTGATCCCCTCCTTTCTGTGATCTCCATTCAGCCGCGTTAAAATCAAGTGTTCAAGTTCCCGTGAAATATGATAAGGTAGTGTCTTGATTATCCATATTTAGACGGCTTTGTAAAAAGTTCAAGATCAAGGCTCGCAAATCCCGAGAATACCGCTATCGCGGGTGCCGCAGGCAGCGTACTGGTCGTACGCCGCAGTGACGAGGGATGCCGCACAACGCAGATATTGGATTTTTTACGAAGTCGTCAATCTTGATATTGAGAGGAACACCCTTAATGAGCACCGATCCCAATAAAGTGATCTATTCCATGATCCACGTCAGCAAGTTCTACAACAAAAAGCCCCTGATCAAGGATATCTCCCTGAGCTACTTTTATGGAGCTAAAATCGGTGTGCTGGGCCTCAACGGCTCCGGGAAAAGCACCCTGCTGAAAAGGTAGACGAAACCAAAACCGTTCGGGAAATCGTCCAGGAGGGCGTTCAGGAGACCGTTGACCTGTTGAATGAATTCAACCAGATCAATGAAAAATTTGCCGAGCCCATGTCCGACGACGAGATGGACAAATTGATCCAGCGCCAGGGTGAAGTCCAGGAGAAGCTCGACGCCATGGACGCATGGAATCTGGATTCCAGGCTGGAGATGGCCATGGACGCCCTGCGCTGCCCGCCCGGTGACACACCGGTGAACGTTATTTCCGGCGGTGAGCGGCGCCGGGTGGCCCTTTGTCGCCTGCTGCTTAAAAAGCCCAACATCCTGCTGCTGGACGAACCCACCAATCACCTGGATGCCGAATCGGTGGCCTGGCTGGAGCAGCATTTGCAGCAGTATGCCGGCACCATTATCGCCGTCACCCACGACCGTTATTTCCTCGACAACGTGGCCGGCTGGATTCTGGAGCTGGACCGGGGTCACGGTATTCCCTGGAAGGGCAACTACAGCTCCTGGCTGGAGCAAAAGCAGAATCGCCTGGCCAATGAAGGGAAGTCCGAAAGCGAACGTCAGAAAACGCTCAAGCGGGAGTTGGAGTGGATCCGCATGGCCCCCAAAGGCCGCCGGGCCAAGTCAAAAGCACGCATCACCGCTTATGAAAAGCTGCTGGGGCAAAAAAGTGAACGCCTGGCCAAGGAACTGGAAATCTATATTCCACCCGGCCCTCGTCTGGGCGACTTAGTGATCCAGGCCAAGGAGGTCTCCAAGGGGTACGGGGACAAACTGCTGGTGGAAAGCATGGACTTTTCCCTTCCTCCCGGCGGTATCGTTGGGGTGATCGGCCCTAATGGAGCGGGAAAGACTACTCTGTTCCACATGATTACCGGTCAGGATCAGTCGGACAGCGGATCGATTACCATCGGTGAAACGGTCAGTCTGGCCTATGTGGACCAGAGTCGCGACGCGCTGGAACCTGATAAAAATATCTGGGAAATGATATCCGGCGGCCAGGACACCATCGAACTGGGCGATCGCCAGTTTAACTCCCGAGCTTACGTGGCCCGGTTTAACTTTTCCGGCACCGATCAGCAGAAAAAGGTCGGGGTGCTCTCCGGCGGTGAGCGCAACCGGGTGCACCTCGCCCGGATGCTCAAATCCGGGGCTAATGTGCTGCTGCTGGACGAACCCACCAACGATTTGGATGTGAACACCATGCGGGCACTGGAAGAGGCACTGGAAAACTTCGGCGGATGCGCCGTGGTCATCAGCCACGACCGCTGGTTTCTGGATCGCATCGCCACCCACATTCTGGCCTTCGAGGGCGACAGCCAGGTGGTGTGGTTCGGGGGCAACTACTCCGATTACGAGAAAGACCGTAAAAAACGCTTGGGTGCCGCTGCCGATCAGCCCCACCGGATTAAGTACCGGCAGCTGACCCGATGATAGAGCCCATCCGGAAATGGCATCTTGCAGCCCAGCTCTGCGTTCTCGGGTTATCGAAATCCTCAACGTAGCGCCGCTACGCCTGCGGTTTCAATCACCCTGCGGCCTTGATCTGGACTACAATCTACCACTTCCGAATCGACTCTATGTATCGATTGAAAAAACGGGGCATAGGATGGTTCTTTACGACCTGGCCCTCCTTTTCATAAGGCATAAACCATGTCATTTCCGACTGTTGAAATTGCACTGCCGGATTGGATGGACACGGTCCTTCCCAGCGCGGAACATACCTGTCCCAAGGCAGCCATCCGGCATTCAAACACACAGAAAACGGGTTGGCCCTCATGGAAAAAATAAAGACACTGCGGAACCGGTTCGTCGGTCTTTTCACCCAAACCATCTGGCATACCCGCCGCGGTGAACGGCCGGCCATCCAGTGGCTGCTGATCCGACTGGTGCGAACCGTGATTCTCTCCGTCCAGGGCTTTGCCCGGCATCACGGTACCCTGCGGGCGTCAGCGCTAACCTTTTACACGCTGCTCTCTCTGGTACCGGTGGCCGCCATGGCTTTCGGCATCGCCAAGGGGTTCGGATTTGAGCGGCGGCTCCAGCAGGAGTTGCTTGATCAGTTTGCCGCCCAGCAGGAGGTGGTTCAGCAAGTCATCGGATTTGCTCAGAACATGCTGGACAACACCAAAGGCGGCATGATAGCCGGCATCGGCGTCGTCGTCCTGTTCTGGGCGGTAATCAAGGTGCTGGGCAACATCGAAAAATCCTTCAACCACATCTGGGGAGTTCGCTCACGCGCCTTTATCCGCAAATTGAGCGACTACCTCACCATCATGCTCATCTGCCCGGTGGTAGTGATCATGTCCGGCAGCGTCACCGTCTTCATCACCTCCCAGGTATCGGCCATCTCCGGCCGGTTCGAACTGCTGCAAATGGTAGGCCCCGCCATTTACGTAGGCCTCAAGCTGCTGCCCTACACCCTGATCTGGGTGTTGTTCACCCTTATTTATATAATCATGCCCAACACCCGGGTGCGCTTCGACGGTGCTCTGCTGGCCGGTGTAATCGCAGGCTCCGCCTACCAGGCAGTCCAGGCCGCCTACATTCATTTTCAGATTATCGTGGTCAAGTACAACGCCATCTATGGCAGCTTTGCCGCCCTTCCCCTGTTTTTGCTGTGGCTGCAGATCAGCTGGTTTATCGTTCTCATCGGCGCGGAGATTTCCCATGCTTACCAGAATTCGGACTATGTGGATGAAACGGCCGGCGGCCGAGAGATGAGCATCTCCCAAACCATGCTCCTGGCCCTGACGATCTGCCGCCATGTGGTACGATTGTTTCACCAGGAGCGGCCGGCTCAGACGACAACGCAGATTGCCGAAGAACTGGCCCTTTCACCGGCGCTTGTGGACAACCTGTCCGATCTTCTGGTAAAGGGAAATATCCTGGTGCGGATCGACAGCGATTCAACCCATGCAAATACCCTGCAGCCAGCCCGGGACATCGGCAGCCTGACGGTCAATACCGTGGTTGCCGCCCTGGAGGATGTGGGCAAAAATAGCCGGCCGCTGCCCCATCTGCCGGATGTGCAACCGCTGTCCGAAACCCTGACGGTATTCCGGTCGGAGCTGGATCGATCTGCTGCCAACCGGTTGATCATGGATATCTGAAAAACGGCTGGACTCTTCGGAGGTCATCGACCATGGAACAAATCAACGACATTACCAATATCATCGCCCTGACCATGGGTGTGGCCTGGGCTGCCGGCATCAACCTCTACGCGGCCATCGCCACCCTGGGCATTTTGAGCGTAACCGGCAACATGACCCTGCCGCCGGACCTGCAGGTGTTGGCCAATCCGCTGGTCATCGGCGCCGCCTGCCTGATGTTTGCCGTGGAGTTCATCGCGGACAAGATGCCCGGCGTGGACACCGGCTGGGACACGATTCACACCTTTATCCGGATTCCGGCAGGTGCGCTGCTAGCCGCCGGGGCCGTGGGCGATGTGAACCCCGCGGTGAGCCTTGCCGCTGCCCTTCTAGGCGGGACCCTGGCCGCCGGAACCCACGGCATGAAAGCCGGTTCCCGGCTCCTCATCAATACGTCGCCCGAGCCCTTCACCAACTGGACCGCCTCCATCGTGGAGGACATCATGGTGATCGGCGGCATCTGGGCGGCAGTAAACCATCCATGGGTGTTTCTCGTCCTGCTAGTCATTTTCATCCTGCTGATGATCTGGCTGCTGCCCAAAGTCTGGCGGGGCATCAAAATGCTGGCCGCCAAGATCAAGGAGCTGTTCACCCCGCGGCAGGCGTCACCGCCGTTGAGTTGAACGCGCAACCGATCTCGTATGATTTAGGACCTGTCGAATGACATTGTTTATCACCCTTTTTGTGACATCGTTCATCGTGGCCCTTTCCGGCGCCATCATGCCCGGGCCGCTGCTGACCGTCACCATCAGCGAGAGCTCCCGACGGGGGCTGATGACCGGCCCGCTGCTCATCGCTGGCCATGCCATTCTGGAACTGGCACTGGTGCTTGCCCTGCTCATGGGCCTGGCCCCACTGCTGAAAATGAAACTGGTGTTTATCGTCATCGCCCTGGCCGGTTCAGCCGTGCTGCTGTGGATGGGCATCGTCATGCTCAAATCGTTGCCGGCCATGACCCTGATCACTAATGGCAACGGCGCCAGGGGAAAGAACCTGATCCTGTCCGGCATCCTCATGAGCCTGGTCAACCCCTACTGGAGCATCTGGTGGGCCACCATCGGACTGGGCTACCTTATTCACAGCATGAACGCCGGCACCATGGGCGTGGTGGCCTTTTTCACCGGCCACATACTGGGTGACCTTTTCTGGTACGCGGCCGTTTCCACCGCCATCTGGAAAGGCCGTCGACTGCTCTCCGACCGGGGCTACCGCATTTTGATCGGTACCTGTGCCGTCTGTCTCATCGTCTTCTCCTTCCTGTTCGCCTGGTCCGGTGTGCAAAAACTAATCGCCTAACCATGGACCGTCACCCCACCTTATACCGGGGAGAACGGCCGTTCGCATCGGACGCACTGAGGCTGGACAGCTGCTCGTGGGCGGAAACGATCAGCTGCTGGGTCGTCTCCCAGTCGATGCAGGCATCGGTAATGGAGACCCCGTATTCCATGGTTTCCAAACTACCCGTGTTCTTCTGGTTGCCCGCCTTCAGGTTGCTCTCCAGCATCATGCCGAGGATGCTGTCGTTTCCGTCCAACCGCTGATTGATCACATCCTGCCATACCGATCCCTGAAGGGTATGGTTCTTCCTGGAATTGTCGTGAGAGCAATCCACCATGATCGCTTTGGACAACCCTTTGGCCTCCAGCATGGCCCGCGCCTCGTTGATGCTGACCGAGTCGTAGTTGGGGCGTGACCCGCCACGCAGCACAATGTGAGCATATGGGTTGCCGGTGGTTTTGACGATGCAGGTCTGACCGTTCGGATCGATGCCTAAGAAATGCTGGGGAGAAGCGGCGGCGATCATGGCGTTGATGGCGGTGGACAGGTCCCCGTCGGTGCAGTTCTTGAAACCCACGGGCATGGAAAGGCCGCTGGCCATCTCACGGTGGGTCTGGGATTCGGTGGTTCGCGCACCGACCGCCGACCAGCAAATCAGTCCGGCGATGTACTGGGGAACGATGGGGTCCAGCATCTCCGTGGCAGTGGGTATACCCATTTCGGTGATTTTTACCAGCAGGCCGCGTGCCTTTTGAAGTCCGATGTTGATGTCGTAGGTGCCGTTGAGCCAGGGATCGTTGATCAATCCCTTCCAGCCCACATTGGTGCGGGGCTTTTCAAAATAGACCCGCATCACCAGCAGCATGGTACCCGAAACCTTTTCACTGAGCGATTTGAGTTGCCGGGCATAATCCAGGGCCGCCGCCTCATCGTGGATGGAGCAGGGACCGGTGATCACCAGCAACCGGGAATCCTTTCCGTCCAGGATACTTGAGATGGCCCGGCGCCCCTCCACTACGGTGCGGTGGGAGGTTTCATTCAACGGAAGCCGGCCTTTCAACTGGGACGGTGAAATGAGCGGGTCAAATTTTTCCACGCGAATGTCATAGGTCTTTTCCATGCTGATTTTCCTTTCCGGTCGAAGATGGGTTTTCTTTTTTTAGAACCCACAAAACGAAAAAAGCCGCAGGCGGTTTCGCCTGCGGCTCTTGCTCTTTCCTTGATATCACGGGTTCAGCAGACCACAGGCGCACCTCGGCTGAAATAAAAATAAAAACCGGAATAAGTGGTGAGGATTGCGGTCATCTGCTTAATTTGCCTTTATCTTTCCGTTTCTCAGCCACCCACGTAGCACAGGGTTTTTTAAAATGCAAACCCTAAAAAAATTGTGGCCGTTCACAGGTTCAGGGTTAGGGACAAAAAGGCATTCTGTCTATTGGTGGGCGCAGCCCACCCTACGATGGCTTGAACTCAGAACCTTTGAACCCGTTAACACTTTTTAGTCGCACAGTTCGAAGAGCGCCGCGGCACCCATACCGCCGCCGATGCACATGGATTCCACACCGTATTTTACTCCTTTGCGCTGCATGTTGGCCAGCAGGGTGGCGCACAGCTTGGCACCGGTGCAGCCCAATGGATGGCCCAGAGCGACGGCGCCGCCGTTGATGTTGATCTTGTCCATACTGTCAACGAGGCCCAGTTCGCGGATGCAGTAAAGCGCCTGTGACGCAAAGGCTTCGTTGATTTCCCAAAGGCCGATGTCGCTGGTTTTCATTCCGGCAAGGTCCAGCAGCTTGGGAATGGCATAGCGGGGCCCCACACCCATTTCGTCCGGCTCGCAGCCGACGGTGGTGTACATCTTCAGCTTGGCGATAGGTTTAAGGCCATATTTTTTCACTGCTTCACCGCTGGCGATGATGGTTGCCGCCGCACCGTCCGTAGTCTGAGACGAGTTGCCCGCGGTGACCGACCCGTTGACCGCAAAAACCGCTCGCAGTTTCGCCAGCCCCTCCTTGGTAGTGGTGGCCCGGACGCCGTCATCAAAGTCCTGGATAAAGGTTTCCTTCTTGTAGGTGCCGTTGTCCTGGAGCACATACCTGGCTGCCGGGGTAGGCACGATTTCGGTGAACAGGCCTTCCTTCTGGGCCTTGGCTGCCTTCATCTGGGAGTGGTAGGCAAATTCATCCTGATCTTCACGGGTCACGTTGTAGCGGTTGGCCACATTCTCAGCGGTGATGCCCATGGAGGCGTACAGGTTTGCGTGGACCCGTGAATGTTCGGGATGAGGGCGGGGCAGGTTGCCGCCCATGGGCACGTAGGTCATGGACTCGAGGCCGCCACCCATGGTGACCTCGGACCATCCGGCCATGACCCGCAGCGATGCCAGGGCAATGGCCTCCAGCCCCGAGGAGCAGAAGCGGTTGACGGTGGCACCGGACACCGTGACGGGAAAGCCGGCAATCTGGGTGGCCAGTCGGCCGATGTTCAGGCCCTGCTCGGCTTCGGGAAAGGAGCAGCCGATCATGACATCGTCGATCTCTTTGGGTTCGATTTTGCCGGCTTTTTCAACTGCCGCCTTCATGATGAAGGAAAGCAGGTCTTCCGGCCGGGTATCTTTCAAGGCCCCTTTGCCCCTCCGGCAGCCGGGGGTCCTGACGGATGTAGCGATATATGCATCTCTCATGGAATTTTCCTCCTTAGAGTTTGAATTACAGTTAAACTAGGTCAGTGTCCGTCCAGAAATGGTAGGTTGGGGTTCAGATCAAGGCCGCAGGGTTATTGAAACCGCAGTCGTAGCAGCGCTACGTCGAGGATTTCAATAACCCGAGAACACAGAGCTGAACCACAAGATGCCATTTCTGGATTGGCACTATTAGTTTCTCAGGGGCTTGCCGGTGGTCAGAATGTGCTCGACCCGGGCAACTGTCTTTTCCTGTTTCCAGAAATCGACGAAAGCCTCTCTTTCCAGGTTGAGGATAATCTCTTCGTCAACGGCGCTGTTGGTTCGCACATCGCCACCGCTGATTACGTAAGCGATCCGTTTGGCCAGGAAGGCGTCGTACTCGCTGACAAATTTGGCCGCCTGCATATTGAACAGTTCGGCGTCGATCATACCCTGGGCTGCCACACCGAAGACCTTGATGGGTCGCTTGACCGGCGGTGCGTAGCCTTCGTCCACCATCTTGAGGACCTCTTTCTTGGCTTCACCGATGAGGTAGTCCCGGTTGAACACGATCCGGTCCTGGGGGCCAAGGAAGCCGTTGGCCCGGGCTTCGGCGGCGGACATGGAAACCTTGGCCATGGCAATGGCCATAAAAGTGGGGATGAAGAATTTGGCCAGATCCACGTCGGTGACCGGTTCGGGGATGGTGCTGGTCATCTTCTTCCACAGATTCAGGCATCCGCCACCGCCAGGCAGCAGGCCTACGCCGATCTCGACCAATCCCATATAAAGTTCGCTGTGGGCGACGATCTTGTCCGCAGCGCCCAGGCACACTTCGCAGCCCCCGCCAAGGGTCATGCCGTAAGGAGCCGCCACCACCGGAAAACTGGCATAGCGAACCTTCTGCATACCGGTCTGGGCTTTTTTCAGAAAAGCGTCGATTTCGGCGTATTTGCCCTCCTTGGCCAGCCCGGCCATGAAGGCCAGGTCGCCGCCGGCGGAAAAGGCACCGGGCATGCCGCCCGCCTGGTTTCCGATCACCAGGCCGGCACCGTTCGCGTCCACATAGTCCAGCCCTTCGGCCATGAAGTCGACGATTTCGCCGTTGATGGCGTTCATCTTGGTGTGGAATTCCAGGCAGAAGACATCGTCGCCGATATCCACCAAGGAGGCGGATTTGCATGTTTTGACGGTTTTATTGTCGGCCTTGAGGCCAACCAGGGAGATGATGTTGTCGCTGATTTTCACCGGCTGGTAGCTGCCTGTGGAAAAATCGTAAAAATACGGTTTGCCGTTTTCCAGCTTGTAAAAACTGTCGTTGCCGGCGGCCAGCATGGATTTGACAGCTTCAGAAACCGTGAGGCCGTCAGCTTCCATTTTGGCGACGGATTCCTTCACACCGATGGCATCCCAGGTTTCAAAGGGGCCCATCTCGAAGTTGAAGCCCCACTTCATCGCATTGTCGATCTCCACGACCGTGTCGGAGATTTCCGAAATCCGGTTGGCCGCGTAGATCAGGTTGGAGGCAACGGCTTTCCAGGCGAATTTGGCCCCCTTGTCGCCGCCGTATACAACGGCTTTCATCTTTTCCGGCAGGGATTTGGCAGCCTTGGCGGCAGCCAGGCAGGGCAGTTCCACCTTGCCATATTCCGCATGCTCCAGGGTGGCCGGATCGATGACCTTGCGGATTTTTTTCCACTCGGGGGTAAGGTCGGTCTTGTAGAAACCGACTTTGGCTTTTTTGCCCAGCATTTTGCCCTCGATCATTTTGCCCACGAAATCGGGCATGACAAAATCGGCACGGGCCTCGTCGTCGGGCACCAGGTCGTAGGTGTTCTTGGCCACGTGGAAAAGGGTGTCCAAGCCCACCAGGTCGGCGGTCTTGAACATGGCGGTTTTCGGACGGCCCATGGCCGGTCCGAACAGGGCATCCACTTCGGGGATGGTCAGGCCGTCTTCCAGCATCAGCTGCATGGTTTTTACCATGCCCTGGACGCCGATGCGGTTGCCCACGAAGTTGGGTGTGTCCTTGGCCCAGACGATGCCCTTGCCCAGTACCCGCTCTCCATAGTCGGCCATGAACGCGAGCACCTCGGGAAGGGTCTCTTCGCCGGGAATGATCTCCAGCAGTTTCATATAGCGGACCGGGTTGAAAAAGTGGGTGCCGAGGAAATGCTGCTTCAATTCGGCGCTCAACCCCTCACTCATACTTTTCAGCGGAATGCCGGAGGTGTTTGAGGAGATGATGGAACCCGGCTTTCTCACCGGCTCGATGCGCTTGAGCAGGTCCTGTTTGATCTTCAAGTTCTCGACCACCACTTCCACGATCCAGTCACACTCCGCCAGCTTGTCAAAATCGTCCTCCAGATTGCCGATGCTGATCAGGTCGGCATCTTTGGGCTGCATGAGCAAAGCGGGCCGCGACATGAGGACCGTATCCATCCCAGTCTTGGCAATTCGGTTTCTGGCAACCGGATCGCTTTTTTCCTCTTCTTTAAGGTCAAACGGAACGATGTCCAGCAGCAGCGTCTTCACACCGGCACCGGCCAGAAGCGCGGCAATACCGCCGCCCATCACGCCGCTACCGATAACCGCTGCCTTTCTGATTTTCCTGGTCATAATACCCTCCTGCAGATTTGAGTTGCCCCTGTTCAGGTCATTTTTGGGATTCGCTCTTCCCTGCCCGGTCCACACAAGATCCCGGACACAATGCTGGATTCTGGATACAGTTATGGACTTTTTGTTTTAACCAAGGCCTCGATGAATCCGGACAAGGTCGAGCGAAAGTGGAACATTTTTTTATGAATGAACGTTCATTCATTTATCAGAGAAAGAAACCCGCTGTCAAGCCCAAAACGATTTCAATTTCACCTTTCGGCGGAAAAACTTGAATTACGTTATTAAAACAAAGCGATGAAAGGTGATAGAGCGATAGCGGTCGCCGGGTCTGCAACGGGGGTCAGGCGCCGAATCAATGAAATGAATGAATATTCAGTCAGGGAATCGGCTTGCCGTCGGCAAAGGCCGGTTCATGCAGCGGCAACAGAATATCGGCCATCTTTTTGACCTTGATCATGATGTCGTAGGCATCGTAGGCGTTTACATGGGTGCCGGGAGGAATCACCTCCATTTCCATGGCCCGGATCTGCTTCGGCGGGAAGAAGTTGTCGTTGATCACACAAAAGCCGGTGATGGCCGCCGTACCGCCGGCCGTCTCCACCAGCACCGTCAGGCCGCCTTCGGTGTGGGCTGGGGTGTGCATTACCCGGATGCCATCGGCAATTTCTTTGTCGGCCTCCACGAGTCGGATCTGGCCGTTCTCCTCCACATCCTCGATATAGTCTTCCACATATCTGAAATCCAGGGGATGGGGATCATGGATGCGCGCCAATTCTTTCGGGTGGACGAAGATCTCGGCGTTGGTGCACTTGTAGTCGTTTTCGCAATGGTCGTTGTGAAGGTGGGTGTGAATCACCGTATCGATGCGCTCCGGCGTCAGGTTGTATCGGGCCAATCCCTCTTCGAAGGTATAGATCCGCCCGCCGATGGCCTGCTCTCGATCGTCGGACCGTAACGGATTCATCTCCCCGGTATCCACAATGATGTTTCGGTCCCCGCCCTCCAGGTACCAGCAGTAAATGGGGATGGTGTATGGCGTTCCGTAATCGTGCTGGTAAGTCATCATACCCTTGTCGAACTGCTTGGTTCCCATAACGATGGGATGAATGCGATACCGGGTCACCGGTGGACCTCCTTGCTGTCGGGGATAAGGCAGTGCGATAAAACGATTGGAGTTTTTAATTTTGACGGATTCGTAAAAAGTCCGATATCTGCGTTACGCTTCATCCCTCGTCACTGCGGAGTACGCTAAGTACGCCTCATTCCTCGGGATTCGCAAGCCTTGATCTCGGGCTTTTTACGATACATGAAGCGTTATGGAAAGGATACACTTGGTAATTACACTTTAACATTTGGCAACATCGTCAACAAATGGTTACAAATGCCGTAACTAAAAGTCTTAATGGGCATCTGCTTTCTAACTTGTGTTTATCCAGAAATGGTAGATTGTGGTCCAGATCAAGGCCGCAGCTTTATTGAAACCGCAGGCGTAGCAACGCTACGTCGAGAATTTCAATAAAGCGAGAACACAGAGATGGACTGCAAGATGCCGTTTCTGGATGGACACTAACGATAAGGACCATTATATGGCCACAGAAAACGATATCGTGCTGATCCACTTTGAAGATCAACCCTTGAGCTTCGCCCGGATTGAACAGATTCTTCCCGATAACAAACCGGACTGGTACCATGTAAAACTGCTTATGCTTCAAATTCCGCTGCAGGTTGTCACATGGATTCTACGGGACCGGTATATCATGGGCGACGAGTTTACCATGAACGGTAAACGGATGCGCCTGGAGCGGGTCGTCTGCCCGGAAACAGTTATGGACGAGGACGATCTTCCTGAAGACATTCCCGGTAAACAGCCCGCCCCTACCAACGGCAAGGCCACGGTAATCTCCCTGGCCGACAAGCTGAAGCGATAGGCCGTCGCCGTTCTGCCGATCATGAATCGCGAATTGAAACAGATTCTGTCCGTATCCAGACGAACGGACATCCCCGCCTTTTATATGCCCTGGTTCATGGATCAGGTGACCCGCGGACTCATCGAGGTGGTGAATCCTTTCAACCAGCAGGTCAGACAGGTGGTTGTATCACCGGAACGGGTTCACACCATGGTATTCTGGTCCAAAAACTTCGGGCCATTTCTGGCAGACCGCTACGGAGAGCAGTTTCAGGCCATGGGTTATCACCTGTTTTTCAACTTCACCGTCAATTCACGATCGCCGATACTGGAGCCGGAGGTGCCGGACCTGAATCAACGGCTCGACCAGCTCCGGCAGCTTTGCCACCGGTTCGGGAGCACGTCAGTCCAGTGGCGCTTCGACCCCATTTGCCACTTCACCACGAAAGCAGGCGCCATCGAAAACAATCTCGATGATTTCGAAACCATCGCCACCGCAGCGGGTAAATGCGGTATCGGTACCTGCACCACCAGTTTCATGGATCACTATCGGAAGATTGAGCGACGAACCCGGAACGCGCTGACCTTTGTTGAACCGTCACCCGCTGAGAAAACAAAGATTCTGCTGAACATGGAACAGACCCTGTCTCCACTGGGTATTCAACTATCCCTGTGCTGTGAAAAAGAGGCGCTGGGCCAGCTTCCAGCAAGATCCACCATCAGCGCAGGAGCATGCATTTCGGGCCGGCGGATCATGGCGGTTCATGGCGGCAGGGTATCCATCCGTCAGGATCCCGGCCAGCGGAAAGCGTCGGGATGCGGGTGTACGGTTTCCGTGGATGTGGGCTCCTACAGCCTTCACCCCTGCCACCACAACTGTCTGTTCTGCTATGCCAATCCCGCCTGTGACCAGAGGCGCCATCAATGAGAATTGGTTCCGTCGAAACAGACAATTTTACCGTGCTGGCACCGCTGGCCGGCATCACCAATCTGCCCATGCGACTGCTGGCCAAAGGGACCGGCTGCGGATTGGTCTGCTCGGAGATGATCAGTTCCAACGGCCTGGTGTACGGCTCCGGGAAAACCGTGCAACTGTTGGACAGTACGCCAGAGGAAAAACCTCTATCGGTACAGATCTTCGGATCCGATCCGCAAATCATGGCCGACGGGGCCCGGATCGTCCAGGAGTCCGGTGCCGATATTGTGGATATCAATTTCGGCTGTTCGGTAAAAAAAATCCTGAAGAGCAATTCGGGGTCGGCCCTGATGAAAGACCCTTCCCTGGCGCGAGCCATTCTTAAAGCGGTTCGAAAAGCCATTTTCATCCCGCTGACCGTCAAAATCCGGTCCGGCTGGGAGCCGTCCGGGAAGCAGGCCATGGAGATCGCCCGACTGGCAGAGGATTGTGGAGTGGATGCCATTGCCGTTCACCCACGCACGGCCACCCAGGGGTTTCGGGGAGAAGCGAACTGGTCCATCATCACGGCAGTCAAAAAAGCCCTGACCATTCCGGTGATCGGCAACGGGGACGTGACCGCTCCGGAGGATGCATTGCGCATGTTGAATGAAACCGGCTGCGACGGGGTGATGGTGGGCAGGGCCGCCATCGGCAACCCCATGATTTTCAGTCAGATTCTGGCGGTAGCCCATGACCGGCCGGCAATTGTGCCGAATGATGGCCAGCGAATCGACATGATGCTTCGCTATCTCCATGATTCGGTAAGCTATCTGGGGGAGCAGACAGCCTGCCACATGATGCGCAGCCGGTTGTGCTGGTTTGTGAAGGGCATGCGAAATGCCGGGCAGTTCCGCAATGCCATCCGGTTTATATCTTCAGAAAAGGAGGCCGAGGAGCTGATCCAGCAATACGCGGACTCGATTTCAGCGAAGCCGGTGACATCTATGTCCGGGTAGGTACATAGTGTCCATCCAGAAATGGTGGATTTTGGTTCAGGCCAAGGCCGCAGCGCCCTTGAAACCGCAGGCGTAGCATCGCTACGTTGAGGATTTCAAGGGCGGGAGAACGCAGGCATGGGCCGAAAGATGTCATTTCTGGATGGATACTACCTAACGCCCAGGGATCAATATGCTGCCGGCCGGGGGCAGTTCCCCGGATTCGGGTGCGCCGAAAGATTGCCGGGCCGCCGCCCGGCTGATGGTGATTTCGCCGATTTTTGGTCCGGGTACGATATAGCGCTGCCCACCCAGGCCGGTCAGAACACCACTGCCGTCCAGCACGGTGAACCGGTCACCCGCTTTGATGCCCACCTCGCTGCCGGCCGTAATGACGCAGGCCCCGTCCTCGATGGAGACCACGGCCGCCAGCCACTTGCTGTCCTTGACGGCATCTCCCATCTGCTCGCCCAGTTCCTCACCCATCTCCTCGGCCACTTCAACCAGTTCGTCCACCTGAACTTCCTGCCCGTTGCGGACGATGCCGGCTTCGTGCTCGTCGATATCGACTTCATCGGTCAGGATTCCCAAAGCCAAACGAGCGCCCGTCGCCGCGTCATAAACCGCTGCGGCAGTCTGGATCTGGAGGCTGTAGGCCACATCCTTGAACACCCAGAATCCGGTATCCCGGGCTCGCACCCGGATATCCATGAGAACGGGACTCACCACGGCGTTCATGCCCTCCTGCCTGGCCAGCCCTGACAGGGTAAATACATCCATGTTGCCGTTAGCGATCCGCGGCGGGTTCCACAAAAATGGCGGGGCTTCGGCTTTACCCGGCACCACCAGCACCGCATTGGAAACAGCCGATTCCATGCTGGATAGAAAGGCTGTCATAAAGGGTGATGTCAACTGTGCACTGGTAAAAATGGTAGTATTGGAAAGGGCCAGGACGCCAACCGCTTTCCGGTAATCGCTGCTGCCGGAAAAGTCGCGAATGGTCTTTTTGCCCGCAGGTCGGTAAGACGAGGCAATGCCGCATCCGGAAACCAACAGCGCCACCAGCAGCAACGGCAGTGCGTTTTTTTTCAGGAGAGTGATAGCCGTCATGACGACGCCTCATACCGGGCACAAACGTTGGTGGTCAAGCCGCCCCGCGATGTGAATTCCCCGGTTACCTCCATCCACTTGGGTTTGAGCACCTGCACCAGATCGTCGAGGATCCGGTTGGACACATGTTCGTAAAACATGCCCACATTGCGAAACTGGAGCAGGTAGTATTTCAGGGACTTCAGTTCGACGATAAAATTGTCCGGAGTATACCGGATGTTGAGGGTGCCGAAATCCGGCAGCCCGGTCATGGGACAGACCGAGGTAAACTCCGGCTGAGAAATGGTGATGACAATATCCCGCCTTCCTTTGTAATGGTATTCGATGGGGTCAAGCACATCGGTGGTGACGATGTCCGGCTTGTCCACGGTGTAGCGGATGGTGTGATCATAGGATTTCATGGGATGCTCCAATCGGTTTCTGTTGGGGCTTCTTATTAGAGGATGGCGGAAACCGTGTCAAACGTTCTATTTATATTTAACAATATGATCCGAAAAGGCGGGCATTGATGAGAAAGGCGAACCAAGACGAGCAGATTTTACGGGCCACCAAGGAGATCGTGGTCAAGTTCATTGAAACGGGACGGATATCACCCACGGGGTTTCCGGTGGCCTTCAAGGCCATCTACCGCGCGGTGGATGAGACCGTGAGGCAATCAGTAGACGCGGAAGCCGTGGATGACAGCACCGGGGAGGCCCCATGAGCGATTGCCTTCCTGGGATAATAGATGAACCAAAGAATTCAGAAGCCAGGAGTCAGGAGCCAGAAGAACTCGGATGTTGCTTCGCTCCGGCAAATTTGATATTCTTTTGACTGAGCCGAAGGCGAATACCTTATTCTGAATTCTGTATTCTGACTCCTGGATTCCTTTTGTGACTGATTCCGGCAAAGCCTACTGCCTCTGACCTGGCCCAAAGGACCAGCTTTTCTAAGGATAAATAAAGAATCAGGGTGAACCCAACGCCTGGGGCCAAAGGTAGTAGAAGCCGGCATCAAGGGACAGCAAATCGCCGATGGGCCCCATGTCCACCAGCGGCGCCGGCCCGGCAAGGGTGCCGCTGGTGAGGGTGTTGTAAAGGTTATCGTTGGGATAATGGGTTCGCCGGTAGGTGACCACCCGGGCGTCGGCATCGAGTTCGGCAATTTGTTTGGCCTCGTCGATGGCGTCCTGAAGATATCCGATCTTGTCCACCAGGCCCGCAGCAACCGCGGCATCGGCCAGAAAAATTCGGGCGTTGGCAACGGTGGCCAGGCGTTCGCCGTCAAGTTCCCGATGCTGCTTCACCAGACCAACGAACCGCCGGCCCAATACATCGGCCAGTTCCTGCAGTATGTTCTCCTCCCCCGGCGTGATGGGGCGAAACGGCGATCCAATGTCCTTGTTCTCGCCGGATTTGTTCACCTGCACATCCACACCGATTTTTTCCATGAGCCCCGACAACTGGGGTCGTATAAGGATCACCCCTATAGAACCGGTTATGGTGGTGGGATGGGCCACGATCACATCGGCCGGCAGAGATACGTAGTAGCCCCCGGAAGTGGCCAGGTTCATCATACATACCACCACCCTCTTGCCGGTGCGCTGTTTAAAGGAAGCAATTTCATGGTAGAGAATGTCGCTGGCCGTAGTGGTGCCGCCGGGGGTGTCGATCTTGAACAGCACGGCCTTGACGCGGTCGTCTTTTTCAGCCAGCCGAAGATGTGAAACCACCTCCTGCACTACGCCGGGCTGGGTCCGCATGACCCGGCTTTTAGGAGAATCGGTAATGACGCCGGTAATGGGAATCACCAGGATCTTATCATCAGCCGTACCGTCCAGCGTCACCTCCTGCAGCGGATCGGAGGCATCAGAGAACAGGGTGATGCGGGGGGTGGCACAGCCGAATAAGAACATGGCGATCAACATCGCTGAAATAATTCCTTTCGATATTCTCATGGAAACCCTCCAATGGATTAATGTGCCTCGGCCCAGTTCTGTCCACAGGCCATGTTGACCTTCAAGGGAACGGCCAGGTCCCACACGGTCTCCATCTCCTCCCGGACCAATGCTTTTGCATCGTCAAGCTCATCGGGCGGCACCTCGAAGATCATTTCATCATGTACGGAAAGCAGCATGGCAGTTTTCATCCGCTTTTTGCCAAGGGTCTGGTCCACGTTGATCATGGCCAGCTTGATCAAATCCGCTGCGGTGCCCTGAATGGGGGTGTTGATGGCGGTGCGCTCGGCAAACTGGCGCACGTTGCGGTTGGTGCTGGCGATGTCCGGCAGCTGCCGGATACGACCCAGCAGCGTGCTGGTCTGACGGGTGTCGTGGGCCGTCTTGATGGTTTTGTCGATAAACGCCTTGACGCCCTGGTAGCGGGCAAAATAGTGGTCGATATAAGTCCGGGCCATCTTGTTGCTGATCTCCAGCTCCCGCGCCAGGCCATATGCACTCATGCCGTAGATGATGCCGAAGTTGATGGCCTTGGCCTGCCGCCGCAGGTCGTCGTTGATCATCTGGGGAAAAACCTGAAAGACCTCGGTGGCCGTTCGGGTATGAATGTCCTCGTCATCTCTAAATGCCTGGATGAGAATCGAATCCTCGGAGCAGTGGGCCAGGATGCGCAGCTCGATCTGGGAGTAATCGGCCGAGAGGAACTGCCAGCCATCCCGGGGCACGAAGGCCTTTCGAATCTCCCGTCCCTCTTCGGTACGGATGGGGATGTTCTGCAGGTTGGGGTTACTGCTGCTCAGCCGGCCGGTGGCTGCCACGGTCTGGTTGAAAGAGGTGTGGATGCGCCCGGTCTCCGGGTGGACCAGCTCCAGCAGAGCATCGGCATAGGTGGACTTGAGCTTGGCCAGGGTCCGGTGGCGCAGCACCAGGGCCGGCAGCTCGTGGCTGCGGGCCAGGGTGGTAAGCACCTCCACGTCGGTAGAGTAGCCGGTCTTTTTCTTGGTTTTTTTCTGGACCGGCAGCTTCAGCTTTTCAAACAGGATACGTCCCAGCTGCTGAGATGAATTGATGTTGAACGTCTCGCCGGCCAGGTCGTGAATCTCCTGTTCGAGGATGTCCAGCTGGCCGGCAAAGGATTTGGACAGATCACGCAGCCGGTCCTGGTCCACACAGACGCCGGTCATCTCCATCTCCAGCAGCACCGGCAGCAGGGGCATCTCCACCTGTTTCATCAGATCTGTCAGTCCGTTCTCTTTCAGCAGGGGAACAAACACATCATAGGCGGAAAGGGTGATGTCCGCATCCTCGCAGGCATAAGGGATGGCCTTTTCAAGGATCACCTGGTCGAAGGTGACGGCATTTTTCCCCTTTCCCGCCACCTCGGCGTAGCTGATGTTCTTGTGGCCCAGGTAGTCCAGGGCGATCTGGTCCAGACCGTGGGCCCGCTTGCCCGGGTTGACGAGGTAAGAGGACACCATGGTGTCGAAATTGACACCGGCCAGATCCGCGCCGTGGCGGCGCAGCACCATCCAGTCGTATTTGATGTTCTGGCCGATCTTTTCGATATCCGGATTGGTCAGCACCGGCCGCAGGCGGTCCAGGACCACGTTCAGGGGAAGCTGTTCAGGAGCGCCCAGGTAGTTATGCCCGACCGGTATATACCAGGCCTCGCCGGGTGTGACGGAAAAGGAGAGCCCCACCAGTTGCGCCCGCATGGGATCCTTGGAAGTGGTTTCCGTATCCAGGGCAAACCGCTTGGATCCTTCCAGACGGCGCACCAGTTCATCCAGGCCATCCGCATCCATGATGCCCCCGTAGTGCCGCTCGACCGATTGGCCTTGGGTGGCATATTCCTGCTGCAGCTGCCTGAACTCCAGCTCCGCAAAGAGCCGGGTCAGCGCTTCGTCGTCGGGCCCCCGGGTTTTCAAACGGTTCGGGTCGAATTCGACGGGCACACGCCGGTCGATGGTCACCAGTTCGCGGCTCAACAGGGCCTGTTCCTTGTACTGGATCAGGTTTTCCTTCTGCTTTTTCTTGGTGATCGTGTCGATGCCGGCGTAAACCCCATCCATGCTGCCGAAGGTATTGATCAGGTCAACGGCCGTCTTCTGGCCGATGCCGGGAACGCCGGGAATGTTGTCCGCCGTGTCACCGGAAAGGCCCATCACGTCAATCATCTGCCGGGGCTCCAGGTCGAAGGCCTCGCGGATGGCGGCAGGATCAAGGATCTTGTCTTTCATGGGGTCCCAGATGATGCAACGCTCGGTGACCAGTTGCATAAAGTCCTTATCTCCCGTGACCATGACCACGCGAAACCCGTTTTTTTCTGCAAGTTGGGCCAGCGTGCCGATGAGGTCGTCGGCCTCGTACCCCGGCATCTCGAACACGGGGATGTTGAAAGCCTCGGTGACATTTCGAATCCAGGGCAGCTGCTGAACCAGGTCATCGGGCATGGGCGGCCGGTTGGCCTTGTATGCCGCGTATCGTTCATGGCGGAAGGTGGGGCCTTTGGCGTCGAAAAACATGGCCACGTACCCGGGGGACCGGTCCTGCATCAGCTTGATCAGCATGCGGGTAAACCCGAAGGTGGCATTGGTGGGAAGGCCGCTGCTGTTGGACAGGCCCCGCACCGCATGGTAGGCTCGGTAAATGTATGCGCTGCCGTCGATCAGGTACAGCGCCGGGGTCTCCTTTTCCTGGTTCAGCCCAATTTGCGTTGACACGAAGTTGCTCCCGAATTAGTTAGAGCCTGTTTCAAAATGTTGCAGTTCAGTCAAGATCAAGGCGGGCGATCATTTCAACCGGAGGCATACATTGAGTATGTCGAGGATTGAAATGTGAGCCCAACGCCGATATTGGCCGAAATGGGGCGTTTTGAAATTGGCTCGGTATATTGGGCGCATAGTACCATCAACCACCTTAAACAACAAGACTTCAGCCTGTTACCGATAAGCGATGAACGACTCCGCAACCCGGCCCGCCCGCCGGTCCCGTCGACGGCAGAAAGGCCCGAAAATCTGCCACTGCTGCTCGAAAGAAGTTCCCTTTTGCTGGAGCTGCCGCTGCGGTTTCCTGATCTGCCAGGAGTGCATGTATGAAAATGTGTGGGGTATGTCCTGCAACCACATCACCTGGCAGTGCCCGGACTGCGGCGGCCAGAACGGGTTCGGGAACCAGTAGATGCAGACTCGACACCTGAAATCCGACCTGCTGTTCCTGCTCAGCGCCACCATCTGGGGCTTTGCCTTCGTGGCCCAACGCATGGGCATGGATCACGTGGGGCCGTTTACCTTCAACGGCATCCGCTTTTTCCTCGGAGCCATGGTGCTGGTTCCATTTATTTACAGCAACCGAAAAAATCAGCCCCGAAAACATGACGGCAGCAGCCAGATCCATACCAAAAGATTGATTCTTTACGGCAGCCTGGCAGGGCTGACCATCTTCGGCGGCGCCTCCCTCCAGCAGGTAGGGCTGGTCTACACCACAGCCGGAAAAGCGGGATTCATCACCTGCCTGTATGTGGTGATCGTCCCCATCATGGGGCTGTTGTGGGGCCAGCGCACCAACGCGGGCACCTGGGCCGGCGCATTGATGGCGGCCACCGGCATGTACCTGCTCAGTGTCAACGAAGACTTCACCATCTCCTTTGGGGATCTGTTGGAATTGATGGGGGCGGTGCTCTGGGCCTGCCACATCCATCTGATCGGCTGGCTCTCTCCCAAAACCGATTCCCTGCAACTGGCTTTCGTCCAGTTCATGGTGTGCGCCGCGGCCAGTCTGGTGACGGCTGTGGTTATCGAAACCGCCGGCGTAGCCGATATTGCCGCCGCCGCCCTGCCGATCATCTACGGTGGTGCCCTTTCCGTGGGGGTGGCCTATACCCTCCAGGTGGTAGCCCAACGCCATGCCCACCCGGCCCATGCCGCCATCCTGCTTAGCCTGGAGGCGGTGTTCGCCGCCGTGGGCGGATGGCTGATCCTGGGAGAAGTGATGTCAGACAGGGGAATGGTGGGATGTTTCCTGATGTTTACGGGGATGCTGGTGTCCCAGCTTTACGGATTGGTGTCAAAAAGTGGGCGGGAAGCCGGTCTTCCTTAGGGCGATATTCAGCGATCGCCCCACCGCTTCGGCGCTGCAGGGCCGCCCGCTTTTTTCGCTTTACTTGCGTCGATCAGTCGATCGCGCTGCATATCGCTGCTGCAGCCGATTCAACGGAGAGTGTCCCCGTATTCAAAATCATATCATAATTCGCCGGATCGCGGATGTCACTATGAAAGTACTTCCTCACAAAGGCCTGGCGGTCGGATTCGGTGCGCAGCACCCGAAGTTTGGCTTCCTTTTTAGGAACGCCATGGGTTTCCGCCACGCGATTCACCCGCAGTTTCAACGGGGCGATGATCCGCACCCGGAACCGGTTTTCCGGCGGAAGAACAAAATTGGCACCCCTCCCAACGATAATGGCCTTTCCGTGCCGACCGATGGTGCCAATGACCTGCATCAGCGACCGGGAAACCATATCCGGCCAAAGATGCCGCTCGCTGATGGCGGCCGACACCCAGTCTTCTATCATGGACACACCTATTTCATCCAGCGTCCGAATGACTCTGGTACTGGTATCGGCATTCTCGGCCATGGCATTAATGATCTCCTGGTGAAAGAGTTCCAGGTCAAGCCGGTCGGCCACGGCCTTTGCCACCAGCTTGCCCCCACTGCCGGGTTCCCTGGACAGGGTGATCACCGGCAGGGTCTTCTCCTCACGTTTTTCCTTCCTGAGGATCTCCCAGCGCCGCACCTGTTCTTCGATGAGTTGATTAATGGATTTCATGGCGCCTCCTTTTGGTTGTGGGTTAACGCCGGTCTTCATTTTGCCCGATGGCAGCGATTCACGATGAGCAGCGATGGGATCACTGAAACCGCTACGGGGTGCGCGAAAGAGGTCGAAGGATCATTCGTCAAACAAGAAGATGCCACGTGGAACGTCGGGTAGAATGAGACAGGGGAAAAAAACTATTGCCGTAAATTCACCGGGCAAATTGCCTGTCACTGAAAAAAGTGTATTCAACAATGAGTTTCATGTCAAGTATGCGGTCGTTCAATGATGTTTATGCCGGGCCGGCTATTGGATACGTTGAACCAGTCTCCGGCTCACTTCGTCCAGGAAGCCGAAGAAAAAGTGGTCGGCACCTTCGATGATGTCAATACGGGCATCGGGATTCCAGTGGCCCATCAACGGGCGGATCAGGTCCGGTGGGGCAAATTCATCACGGCTACCCGCCACCACCGCCGAAAGCATCGGCAGGCGAATCCCGTCATTGAAATCGATGAATGCAACCGGTGGCGCCACCATGGTCAACCCCTGCACCGACAGTGCTCCCTGCAGCGCCATGGCGTTGACCCAGGCGCCGAAGGAGTATCCGGAAAGGTGGATCTCCTGAAGGCCCTCACCTTTCAGAAAATCTACAGCGCCAGCCACATCTGCCTGTTCTCCAATTCCCTGGTCGTAACTGCCGGTGCTTCTTCCCGTTCCCCTGAAGTTAAACCGAAGCGTGGCAAACCCGCTTTTCTGATAAGCGGCGACGATGGCCTCCACCACCGGGTTGAACATATCGCCGCCGTAAAGCGGGTGTGGATGGGTGATAACCGCACCCTTTATGGGTTTGTCACAGTGGTATAAGCCTTCCATTCCCCATTCACCGGATTGGAAGCGGATTTTGTCTTCTCTCACGGATCGCCTCTATAAGGGCCTCGGCAAAAATCACGGCTTGGTGAACTTCCTGGCGAGGTCATTGTCGATGACGTAAATGCAAACCGCCTTGGCACCGTGTTCGGTATACCGGTAGCGTTTCATGAGGTTGTCCAAGAGAAACGTGACATCATTTCGGATCTTTTTGTCATATGTCTTGAAACCTTCTTTGGCGTAGTTCTTGATTGCCCGTCTGAAATTTACATTTTCCAGGAAGGGATCCAGCACCTTTTCCTTCAGGTTATAGACGTAGCGGTCCTTCAGCGATTGAAACAGGCGGGTTTCCGTGGGAGGTGTGCCGGCCACCATGATCTCCTGGGTGAGAGTTCTGGAGGTGTACTCCTTCTGGGCATCCTTCCTGAAATTCAAAAGTTTGCTCTTTTCCACCTTTTCACCCAGCATGCGCCGCTCAAATCCGTCCAGCAACTCTTCGGTGATGTGGACTTTCTCGCCGGTGAACTTGCAGGCTTCAACGGTTCCCGGTTCGAAATTGACTGCGAACATGTAATGCAGGATTTCCCGGTGAATCTGATCCTCGTTGTAATAGTATAAGGACTCTTTCACCTCCTGGAGAATGGTGAAATCGTACAGCAGCAGCAGTGAATTTAAAAAACCCTCCGGGATGGAGGCTTTCAGGTCTTTCTGACCATGGAAGAATTTGCAGAGCATGGACATGTCGATCAATGCATCGGATTTGGCATAGATCGCGTAAAAAGTGTTGAAGATCTTGAGGGAATCTCGCCCCGATATTCCCTGACGGCCCTCACTCTCCGACTCACCGATGATCCGCCGCCGCCGTTTGGCGGTGAGGGCCTTGCGGTCCTCTTCCGACAGCCACTCGGGAATATAGCCGGTATAGATTTCCATCTTGAGCAGTTGGAGATTCTTGTCGCAGTAACGGCTGTATTTTTCCGGCTCTGGGATCCACTCGAGCATGGCTTCGGAGCGCAGGCTCAACCGGGAAGAGATGATGACCCGGGCAAAGTTGTGCAACACCCGGGGCAGAAAACTGTCGTCGATGTATGATCCGAAGATGTTGCGATAGATCTCCACCTCGGTGTTCAGGTCCAGGACGTAGGGGATGTTGATGTAAACGATACGGTCGGAAAATGACTGGAAGTCCTTGATGTTCTTCTTGTCTTCCGGATTCATCAGAGCCAGGAACAGGGAACTGACATTCTCCTCGATGTCCTCGACTTTGTGCACGCCTTCGCTGATGATGTTGTGAAGCTCGATAAGGCGTTCGATATTGTGGGACTTGATGTCCATCAGGGCATAGACGCCGTTGTTGGTCTTGGCGTACCTGGAATAGATGTAGCGGACCTGGTTACTGTCGGAAAAAAGCCGGTTGATCTGCCGCTGAAGGTACTCGTTGGACAGGATGATTTCCTTGATGGGGCGATCCCCGGGCGTAAACACGCTGATGCCCCTTCCCAGCCGGCGGTTGAACGTGTAAGGAACGGCGTGGACCATTTCGAATACTTTTGCCGGGCTCTTCAGCCGAGTCAGCAGGGCCTCGTACAGGGAGCCGCAGATGGTGCAGGGGACATCGTAAAAAATCCACTCGAACGCCTTGTCGGTAAAAAGGGTGTATTTAAATTCGTTGTTATCGAACAGGTTGTCGAGAAATTGCCGCCGCTGGGCCTTGGGAATCAACAGCAGCGGATTGTCATGGCAGGGGCAGGGAACCTCCACAAAATAGCTATCCGTGTCGGGCCGGGCCATGGCCTGAACGGTCTCAAACTGCTTCTGGTCCGGATTTTGCTGCCTCTGGAAAAGGCTCTCTATAATGGAAGTGGTATCGTTGCCACCTTCGTGGGCCAGTTGCCTTCGATCCAGACGCCACACCGTCTCGTAACGGGTTCCCGCTTCTGTATTGGCGTACTCTTCGAAACACTTCAACAAATTGTTCAAAAAGGTGCTCTTACCGCAGCCGTGGGGACCGTCGAAGATATAAATCTTGTTCTGTTGGGCGCCGCTTCGCAGGGCCTCCACATGGTTGACCAGCCGATTGGCAAAAAGACGGTCCGCAAAAAAGGGGTGGTCCGCCCCTTCCACAAGCAGCTTACTGCAATCATAGCTCACATACTGAATGGACTCCGGATCGTTGGGATATTCATCCACCCCTTCACCCACGTGTGTTTTGAATAGATCGTGAAACAGCTGAAACACGTTCCGAATGGTGCCGGTGGGGTTGTCGAGGACCACTTTGAGAAATTCCTCGAAGGGGATGGGTTTGCGATGGCCCGATCCATCGGCGCCAATATCGATATGCCGCATGGCTTTTTTAATGTGGTCCATATGCTGCCTTATCCGACCGATGGATTGTTCGGTACCGGTCCGTGACCTTTAAAGGATATTCTTGCTCAGCTTTCGGTCTTTCATGGTGTATAGCACCCGCTGCCATTTCAGATCCCGCAATTTGGGTGCATCGGTCTGCGGTGTTGGAAGCCCGGGTATGGCGGGCATTATTGGCGCCTGTGGCGTCGCTGCCACCTCCATGGTTTCCAACTGCACCGGACCGCCCCACAGGTATTCAATGCCCAGCATGGTGTTGGGAATGTATTCGGCCAGCAGCGGTTTGCCCTCGAACCGATGGATCAGGTAAAGGGATTTTTCTTTGGTTTTTTCCAGATCGACCTCGATGTGCGGCGGATGGTACAGGGATGCCATGAGCATTTCCCGGTAATCTTCAGCGCTTCGGCTTTTGACGTAATACTCCCAGACCATTTTTTTTTCATTGAGCCGCCTACCGGCCACGAAGAGCTTGTTGGCAGTCACGAAGTCCTGATCCACGTAGTTGTGGATGAAGGTGAAGTCCGAAAAATTTTCACGCACCTTGAAGATGAAATCCTGACCCTGCCCGGTTCTGACATCGTATTCTTTTCGCCTGCTGGCGTCAGCCTCATGCTGATAATCCCAGGAAATCCGTCCCCTTTCGGCCATCTCCTCTATGAAGTAAAACAGGCGCATCCCCAAGGCATAGGGGTTGAGTCCCACCCGGGGCATTGTTGTGACCCCGGCGTTGACCCGGGCAAAGTCCACCTCGTGCCCCTTGATGCGATCATCTTTCATGTACAGGTTTTCATGCCAGTAGGAAGCCCACCCTTCGTTCATGATCTTGGTGCGGATCTGGGGCTGAAAAAAAAGCGCCGTTTTTCGAACGACCTGGATCACCATCAGCATCCACTGGTTCTCTTCCCGGCGAAGCATCTTGGAGTTTTCCATGATGAATTCCAGCAGGTCCTGGGGCTTTTGCTTTTTCGCTTCCTTGTGCTTTTTAAACAGGCTTCCCAGCTCCGGATGACGTTTTTCGATCCGTGAGAAAAAGCGCTGCTCGCCCATAACCGGATCTTCCTTTATAGCCGCGTTGTATCGTTCCAGTTCTTTGATGTATTTACTGATGTTGGCTTTGGCGATATCCTGCAGGTAGACGTCGAAATAATAATCCACCTTATCCGAGATACCTGGATCCGGCGCTGAAAAGATCTTTGACAATAGCCCGTGATATCCCACCAGATTGTCGATGCCACGGGCGAACTCGATCACATAGTCCACCCAGCGTCCCTGTTCGGCACGAAGCCTGGCGATGGCGCGCTTGTCCGACAGCGCCTCACCGTTGAAGTCGTAATCCCAGGTATGGCGGAAATAGAGGTTGTTCTGGAAAAAATCGATGTGGCCAATGACATGATAGAAGATCATCACGTTCAGCCAATCCGGGTTGTTATCGTTGTAAAATGAGATGGCCGGTCGGGTGTTGATGACTGTCTCGTATGGATTCCCCGGGTACAGTTCATATTTGCCCTTTTCCTTGAGCACCTCCACATCGTGCACCCAGTAATCGTAGAGGGTGGGAATCATGACCTTGGGAGAGAGTTCGATGAGATCCCGGTTGGTGACAATATACTCCAGGCTTTCGTCTTGGAAACTCAGACCGGCGTCACGGGCCCGCAGCTTGCATCCTTCCATGATCGTTTTGGTATGCTGGTCGATCAGTTCCATTGGTTTCTGCCCTTTTAAGAGATCAACCGCTTGATCCCCTCTATCAGCCGGGGCTCGTCAGTGCTTTCGTTGATTACGTCCATACGGACGAGCTTGGGAAATTTTTCAAGCAGACCTGATTTTTTCAGGTACCGTTCCACTTCCGTGTTGTTCTGGGAACCACCGGCATGCTCGGCAATGGTCACCCCCACACGACTGGCATATCCCAGCATCTCTTTCAGGGCCGGGATGGCCTTTTTCCCCTCCGTGTCCCAGTCGTCGCCGTCTGTGCCGTGGAAAACGTAGATGTTGTAATCCGCGGCCAGGTTCTCCTCTTTCACAATCCGGTTCACCATTTCGTAGGCGGAAAAGACCTGGGTGCCGCCGGCCACTTTTGAGTTGTAGTATGTATAAAAATCCTTAACCTCCTTGGCTTCCGTGTCGTGGAGGATAAACCGGGACTCCACCTGATTGGCGTACTGGTAGAGCAGCCAGCTGTAGATGAGCACATGCTGGGTGACCACCAGCTCCGTGGCCTTGCCGGCCATGGATCCGGAATAATCGCGGAGAAAGAAAACCACCGCCTGGGATTCGAAATCCTTTTCCTTGGAAAGGATCCGATAGATTTTATCTTTAGGCGAAATGATGAGGCGGGACGGGTCGATGTCATCCACATCGGGGATGTTGCCCAGGTGGATGTTGGTTTCGATGACCTCTCTCAAGGTGGCCTTTTTGTCCAGCACCTGGCCGAAACCGCGATTCCGGTCGGTCATGTCGTAGGTGTAGCGGGTCAGGGAGCGCTTCTTTCCCTTGTCCTGCAGGTTGGGCAGTTCAAACTGTTCGGTAAGAATCTTTCCCAAGTCGTAGGCAGAGGACTCCATTTCGTGCTGGCCGCCCTCCCCTTCACCGGGCCCCCCGGCACCGGCCTCATCTGGATCCCGCACCGGCTGCTCGCCGATGACTTCGCCCTCTTCGCCATCACCGCTGCCGCCCTGTCCTTGACCCTCCTGCTGTTCGGCAAAGTTGGGGTCATGGATAAACTTCTCTTCCACGGTGGTGGGCACCACCACCACCTTGCCCTTGCCGGCCTTGCCGGGTTTGATCATTTTGCCCACCCGGATTTTCCGGGGGAAGCCGTCCTTTTCCCGCTGGCGGTCCTTTTCCAGCAGTTCGTCGATGGAACGGATGTGGCTGACGTAGGAGCCCTTGGGTTGGGGCATGGCCTGTAGCGTCATCAGATCGTGGTAATCATACAGGTTGAGAAGACGGATATCACCTTCATCGGTGGTGACCACCCCTATGTTCCCGCCGATGACCGGCATTCCATGGGTCCGGTCGTCGTTGATCTCCAGGAGGATTTTTTCCTCCTGCACTGGGGTCAGACCAGCCCTTTTTAGATTATGATAGATTTTACTTAGCTTGGAGTGCATATATTTTTTCCATGTTTTGTTACTACCCAAACTGTACGTATTGTCCTAAGAAAACACCCGTTAAAATAAAAAAAGCCATGTCCACTTTTTCATAGGCGTACCAGTCCCCAGTAACAGTACCCCATACAAATGCGAAAATAGATAGTAAACAAATGGTTCCAACAATGAATTTTATCCCGACTTTCAATTCGTTGCCCTCTCACACTTTCAAATTCTTTACTAATTAATCGTATTAACAGTTGTCCGTCCACAAATAGTAGATTTTGGTTCAGGCCAAGGCCGCAACGATTTTGAAACCGCAGGCGTAGCAGCGCTACGTCGAGGATTTCGAAATTGTGAGAACACCGGCCTGGGCCGAAAGATGCTGTTTGTGGATGGACACCGACTAATTCTCATCCTCCTGGGTGCAAAAATATTCAATGGTTTTCTGCGCACAGGTCTTGCAATATCCCAGTTTGTTGAGCATGGTGTCTACCATGCGGTCGTACAGCTTCTGATTCTCCTCGTTGGTCCGGTTGGCCAGGGCGCCGATGAGGCTGCCGGCACCGGCGATATCCGATTTCAACCGCACATCGGTGACCGCCTTAACCAGTTCCAGATTGTCCATGAAGTCGTAGTCCGGATCCACTGAAATCTTTTGGCCGTATATTTTGCGAATGGCGGTCCGGAAAGCCTCCCCCTGCTCGGTGGTTTTGAGTCCCAGCCGCTCCTCCACGCTCTTGATGTAACGCTCGTCGATCTTCAATGCTCGGAGTTCGCCGGTTTGGGGATCCTTGTACTTCCACATCTTGTCCGGTCCCAGATTTTCGGCGTCAATACCGATGATCATGTTCACGTAGTTCATGACATCCTTGCGGATGGCCAGGGGTTCATCCATGTAAGCGTTAAACATCTCCGTCATGATTCGCTCCCGGTAAAACCCCTTGGCGGTCTTCAGGTCCTCCAGGTACTTGGCCCGGTCATTGGCGTCGGTCACATAGTCCAGAACAATGCGCTCCAGCGCTTTGAAGATATCGTATGCGAACATGCACTTACCTTCATTGGTCTCCGAACTTTCGATGAGCAGTTGGATGGCCCGGCCCAGGTTTCGCTGTCCAAGCCCCTTCTGGCCGAACCGTTTGGTGATGTCCGGATCCTGGTTGAGGGTGTCGATGACCTCTGCCAGGGCCTTTATGCTTTTTTCTCCGGCCACCTCGCCGGCGGCCAGCTTCATGGTCTCGATGGGCGTGAGCTTCTCCGACCGGGCCAGTCGGGTGAGCACCACGGCCACGGAGGCGGCATGATTCAGGTTGGGATCCTGGTGCAGGTACTCGCGGTTGAGGGTCGTTCGGGTATCGCTGCCGATGGCGTAAATGGTCAAATCCTTTTGCAACTTGTAGTTGGTGTTGTGGGAGACGTAGCAAATGCGGCAGCGGTCCACGATGGGAGCTTCTTCCTTTTCCGCCAGAAAGCGGTTGAATTCTGAGCTGTTACTGGTGGCGATGATCAGCGTGTCGATGGGCCACTTGTACCCGTCAATCTCGATGCTCCGGTTCTGGATGACCCCCAGGTATACCTGGACCAGGTCTTTTTTGTTCTTGAAAATTTCATCGGAGAAGTGAACCCCGCCGCCGGCAACCCGTGCCAGCGCCCCACGCCGCAGGTCGAAGCGGTAGGGATTGTTGGTCTCCGTGATGTGCAGCAGTCGCTGGATGGACTCTTCACCTAAAAGGTCCACCGCCGATGAGGTGATTTTATCCTTTGCCGGATACTTACCGGTGACGGTCCCCAGGCTCTCGGTCATGGGAACAGGGATAATTTGTACAAATTCGAGCATCTGTGCAAGATCACCGTCGGTGTAGTTCCGGATGTTGTTCCATATGAATGCGCTGCAGGCGCCCAGTGGGCGGTAATCCATCCAGAGGGTTTCGATCTCGTTGTCCGAGAATCCAATCTCCTGGGACAAAAACGCTCTTTTTTTTCCCGGATTATCGTAGATGTTCATCCCCAAAATCATGGGGTCCTCATAGGTCTGTGATTCGATGGTCGTGATTTTTCCGTACCCGCCGATCTTGTCCAGGCCGGTAAATCGGAAGGAGTATTTCCGGTTGGCGTCGATGGATAAAAATTCCCTGTATTTATTACAGACAAAATCAACCAGAAAGGTCTTGCCGTTTCCCGGCTCACCCACCAGGACAAATGCCATTTCCTTGGAGGATCCATTTTCCGCTGCGTCCTTGACATAGGAGACAAAACTGTTGATTTCATCGTACATGCCGATGATATGCTTTTTACCGGTTCTGAATATACTGAAATCATAGGTGGTCTTTCCGTTGACCACCACCTTTTCAATGTCGCTCTCCAGAATCATTCTGGAAACGCCCTGAAAAGCGTTTTCGAAACAGCGTTTTCCTTCCTTGACCTCGGCCAGATGCTGGTGAAGCGCCGATGTGTTCTTTTCTACCATGGTGTCCCCCTAGGTTTTAAATGATCGGTGCAGGAGATGTTGGAACTGGTTAAGGGCCGCCATCAGAAAGGAGAGGTACGTGAAAAGCGTTTCTGACGGCACTCGGCATGACCCGGGAACCGGGTGCTTCGCCTGTAAGGGCCGGCTGTCGCGCTGGTTCATCAGGATGAGAATTCCATTGCGATAGCCTGAGTATAGCACCTCATTGCCAAACTTCAACCTGAAAAAAACCAACCAAAAGGGTCCCAATGGCCGGCGGGCAGAGTTGACAATACCCAGACGAACTGGTATGACCTCTTACCAGTTAATCTAAGGAGTCCTCCCATGAAAGTGAAATCATCGGCAATTCCTCCCGCCCGACCTGCCCAGCTGGTTGAGCACTGCGTCATCACCGGCATTCTGGACGGCACTTATCCGCCAGGTACGCCGCTTCCAAGCGAACGGCAGCTGGCAGAAACCATTGGTGTAGCCAGGCCCCCCCTTCGTGAAACCCTCCACCGGCTGGCCACCGAAGGATGGCTGACCATTGCCCACGGCAAACCCACACAGGTAAACGACTATTGGGAAAAAGGCGGTATGGGACTGCTCAGCACCATGGCCAAATATATCGACACCCTTCCGGCAGGGTTCGTCACCCATCTGATGGAGGTCAGAAGCCGTCTGTTGCCCATTATTGCCGGGCTGGCTGTGAACCAGGCACCTGATGACGTGCTCACGTTTTTGAAGGATGCCGAACAGCTCAATGATGATGTTAATGCGTTTGTAGATTTTGACTGGCAGTTTCAGCTTTTTATGGCCACCAAAACGGGCAATTCCATATATAAGTTGATCCTCAACGATTTTTCCACCATGTTCGAAACCCTTGCGACAACCTACTTTTCGCTTCCCGAAGCTCGGGCAGCATCCCGACAATATTACCGGGATCTTTCCGCTGCCATTCAATCCGGCGGCCGACGGGTGGGAACGGTTGTGATGGACGCCATGGATCAGAGCGTCGTCCTGTGGGAAAGCCTTAAGGGGGCCTGACCATGATGAATCTGGACAGCAACTGGGATATAATCGTTATCGGCGGCGGCATCACCGGTGCCGGCATCTTCCGCGAATCGGTCCGCATGGGGTTAAAGGCGCTGCTGCTGGAACAGCAGGATTTTGCCTGGGGAACCTCCAGCCGGTCATCCAAGCTGGTTCACGGGGGCCTGCGCTACCTGAAGGAAGGTCGATTTTTCCTGACCCGGGATGCGGTCCGCGAACGGGAACGATTGCTTACCGAGGCCAGGGGATTGGTAACACCCATGGAATTTTTGGTTCCTATCTATAAAGACCGAGGGCCGGGGAGGTGGGTTCTGGAAGCCGGTCTGTCCATCTACGACCTGATCGCCAAACAGCGCCAGCACCACTATCTGGATGCAGATGCCTTTGTAAAGCAGGTGCCAAACATCGACCAGAAGGGGCTGGTCGGGGGATTCCAGTTTTTAGACGCACAAGTGGACGATGCCCGGCTGGTGCTCCGCCTGATCTTTGAGAGCATGGTCAATGGCGGCACCGCCTTGAATTACACCCGGGCGGCTGCCGTTGGACGGGATAAGGATGGCCAGGTAAACGGGGTGACCGTCGAAGATGTTCACTCCCACCAGACACTGTCCCTGTCCACGAAAGCGGTGATCAACGCCACCGGCTGCTGGGCAGAGCGCCTTCACCCATCCCCACAGAAAAACCTTCACCTGCGTCCCTTGCGGGGAAGCCACCTGGTTTTTCCGGCCCATGTGCTTCCGGTGGATCAGGCCATCAGCACCATTCATCCGGCCGACGGCCGGGCCGTCTTCATCGTTCCCTGGGAGGGCGCTGTGATTGCGGGCACCACAGACCTGGACCATCAGGACAGCCTGTCGTTCGAGCCCCGGATAACAGAAGGGGAGGTGACATATCTGCTGGACGGCCTCCATGCCCTGTTTCCTGCTCTGGATGTGTCGGCAAGGGACTGCATCGCCACCATCGCCGGAGTTCGCCCGGTGCTCAGCGAGGGAAAATGCGATCCGTCGGAAGAATCCCGGGAGCATGTGGTGTGGGTGAACAACGGCCTGGTGACCATCACCGGAGGCAAGCTGACCACCTTTCGCAAACTGGCATTTGATGTGTTGAAGGCGGCCAAACCGTTTTTGCCGGCCGACACCACTGCCGATGAAGAATCGCCGGTATTTCTGCCATTTGAAAACCGGCCTGTATCACCACCTCCCATTTCCGATTCGCATTGGGAGACGCTTTATGGTCGATACGGCAACGCCGCGGAAACCATTATTAAGAAAACCTTGCCATCGGACCTTGCCGTCATTTCAGGCACGCGAACCCTGTGGGCAGAGATCCCCCACGCCGCCACCCACGAAAAGATTCATCATCTATCCGATCTTCTCCTCCGGCGCGTCCGGGTGGGTTTATTGACAGCAAAAGGGGGACGGGAGCACATGGACCGGATCCGCCATCTGTGTGCTCCGGTACTGGATTGGGACTCAAACCGCTGGAAAAAAGAGATCCGGGACTACAGTGAAAAGTGGCGATTCGCCCATGGCATGCCCGGGCGCCATGCCGAATCCCGGGGAGCGGTGAAGTCCTTTTTTTTCAATATGGGCAAACGCCTGCGTAAACACGTTGCCTGAAATCGTGAAAAATGGCTGAAAAAGATCTGCTGCTCTCCATCGACAACGGTACCCAGAGTCTCAAAGCCCTGGTCTTTGACGCCGGCGGGAATCTGATTGCCCGGGAACAGGTGCTGTTCACCCCTTATTTTTCAGACCAGCCCGGATGGGCCGAGCAGGATCCCCAAGTATTCTGGAACGCTCTTTGCCAGGCGTGCCAGAAAATTTTCACCACACATGGGATCGACAAGTCACGCATTGCCGGCGTTTCCCTGACCACCCAACGGGGCACGGTGGTCAATGTGGATAAAAATGGTAGCCCTTTGCGGCCTGCCATCCTCTGGCTGGATCAGCGAAAGTGTTACGACCTGCCACCGCTGGGGGGGCTGTGGGGACTGTTGTTCAGGGTCACCGGGCTTGCCGGCACCCTGGCTTATTTTCAATCCGAAACCGAAGCCAACTGGATCTCCAAAAACCAGCCGGAAATCTGGGCTCAAACCCACAAATTTCTTTTGCTGTCCGGTTATCTAAACTTCCGCCTGACCGGCGAGTATAAGGATTCCGTCGGCAGTCAGGTGGGCTATCTGCCCTTTGACTACAAACGGCTGCGGTGGGCCCGGGCCTGGAACTGGAAATGGCGCTGCGTACCGGTGGATCCGGATCAGCTTCCGCAGCTGGTAACGCCGGGTCAGATTATCGGAACCGTGAGCCGGCAAGCCTCCCGGGAAACGGGGATTCCGGCCTGCCTGCCGGTATTTGCCGCGGCGGCGGACAAGGCCTGCGAAGTCATCGGTTCCGGCAGTCTCGACCCGTCGGTGGGATGCCTGAGCTACGGCACCACGGCCACCATCAACGTCACCCACCGCCGGTATATCGAGCCCATCCCTCTGCTGCCCGCCTATCCCAGCGCCGTGCCCGGAAGCCACACCATGGAGGTCCAGGTGTTTCGCGGGTTCTGGATGGTAAACTGGTTCAAGGAAGAGTTCGGTTTCCCGGAACAGCAGGCTGCCGAAAAAACAGGTGTGGCCGCTGAGGATTTATTTGAACACCTGATTAAAGATATTCCCCCTGGATCCATGGGGCTCATGCTTCAGCCCTTCTGGACACCGGGCATCCGGACGCCGGGTCCCGAGGCCAAAGGCGCCATCATCGGCTTCGGGGATGTCCACACCCGCGCCCACTTGTATCGTTCCATCCTGGAGGGGCTGGCCTATGCCCTGCGGGAGGGCAAGGAGCGCATCGAACGGCGCAGCCGCACGCCCATTACCAGCCTGCGGGTTTCCGGGGGCGGAAGCCAGAGTGACCTGGCCTTGCAGTTGACGGCCGACATATTCGGCCTGCCCACGGCCCGGCCCCACCTGTACGAAACCTCGGGTCTGGGTGCGGCCATTGACACGGCCGTTGGGCTGGGAATCCACTCAGACTTTGAAACTGCGGTGGGTGCCATGACCCGCTCCGGCGAGCGTTTCGAACCGGACCCGTCAAACCACCGGCTTTACGACGAACTCTACCAAAAGGTGTACAAGCGGATGTATCGCCGACTCAGACCGCTTTACAAAAAAATACGTGAAATTACTGGATATCCTGAATAACCCGCCGACGCCAACCTCCGCCCCTGCTGTCGCATCACCCTTTACCCTGAATTGAGCGCTAAGGTTTACAATAATGCTTGATTCCCCCCGTTGCCTTTTTTATGATGAGGGCGATCCGTCGAACTGTCACCGACTGAGGGTCTGCAGAGGCGTGCACCATGCTCAGAGAGCTGTTAATAAAGAATTTCGCCATTATCGACGACCTGAATATCCGCTTCGAAGATGGGTTGACCATTTTGAGCGGCGAAACCGGCGCCGGTAAATCCATCATCATCAACGCAATGAACCTGCTGCTGGGATCCCGCGCCAGTGCCAAGATGATCCGCGATGGTTATGACACCGCAGAACTGTCTGCCTTTTTCGATGTCCCCGAAGCGTCCACTGCCGCAGCAATCATGGCTGAAAACGGCTATGAGCCCAAAGATGGCCTCCTGGTGCGCAGGGTCATCACCTGCAACGACCGCCATCGCATCTATATCAATGACCGCATGGCCACCATGCAGATGCTGGCATCCATCACCGCGGATCTGGCCAGTATCTCCGGCCAACATGCCCACCAGAGCCTGCTCAAGGAAGAGTCCCATCTGGCCATTCTAGACCGTTTCGGCGGTCTTTTGCCACTTGTCCGACAGGTGGTGGACCTATATGGAAAATTGGCTCCGCTGTCCCAGAAACTTCAGGCCCTCAAAGAGAAAAAAAACAACCAGGAGAAGGAGATGGACCTGCTCCGGTACCAGACAGCAGAGATTGCCGATGCCGGCATCATGCCGGGCGAGGACGAATCCCTGGAAAAAGAACGGCTGCGGCTCAAGCACGCCGAATTCCTCCATCGGACCGTTTTTTCTGCCATCGAATCTCTTCACGGGGCCGATGGCTCCATTCTGGAGCAGTTGGGTGAATTGCGCAAAAACCTGGAGAAGGCAGCGGATCTGGACGATGGGCTGATGGCCGGGGTGCAGGGGCTTTCCGACAGTCTCTTCGGCTTGGAAGATGTAACGGAAACATTGCGGTCTTATCTGGGAACACTGGACACCGAAGCGGGCCGGCTTGAATCGGTGGAAACCCGATTCGATCTGATCAACAAGTTGAAACGAAAATACGGGGGATCCCTGTCGGCGCTTTTCCAAAAGCGTGATGCCATCGAAGCGGCGCTTTCCGCCATTGATAATCTGGATGATGATATTCAACACAGCGCGGCGCAGTTGAGCGACTATTACGATCAGGTGGCGGACCTGGCCCGACACCTGTCTGAAGAACGAAAACGGGTGGCCACGGATTTTTCCGAATCCGTTGAAAGGGAACTGGCAGGTCTGAAGATGGCCGGCACCCGATTCAGCGTCAGCCTTTCCCCGCCCCCCTGCGGCAAGCATGCATCCCCGTGGCTTTGTGTGGACGGAAACCTGCTGTCGGCCACGGGTATCGACCAGGCTGTGTTCATGATCTCTCCCAATGTGGGGGAGTCGTTGAAGCCCCTTTCGGCCATCGCCTCAGGCGGGGAACTCTCCCGTCTGGTGCTGGCGCTAAAGGCCATCCTGGCGGAAACCGATGCAGTTAGCACGGTGATTTTCGACGAGGTGGATGCCGGAATCGGAGGTGTCGTGGCCGACGTGGTGGGGAAAAAACTGGACGCGCTCTCTAAAAAGCACCAGCTTATCTGTATCACCCATCTTCCCCAGATTGCCCGTTTCGGCAGCCATCATTATTATATAGAAAAACAGGTAACGGATGGACGAACCACCACCGCCATCAGGCCGATGGACCAGGAAGAACGGATCAACGAGATCGCCCGCATGCTTGGCGGTGAAACGATTACTCGTACCGCCCTGGAACATGCCCGGACACTGATGACATCATGATTAACTGGATACATCGCTTGACAATTTTGAGATGATGGCCAGTTTTTTAAAAAAATTTTCCAAAAGGAGACCGAGATGCCTATATTCGAATTCAAATGCCTGGACTGTGACGAATACCTGGAAATCCTGGTGATGAACAAGAAGGATGAGGTGGAATTGGCCTGTCCCCATTGCGGTTCCTGCAACCTGGAGCGAATCCTTTCCACCACCAGCCACACGGTCACTGGCGGAGGTCCCGGCCGACCGGCCAGTTCCGGCGCCAGCACCCAGACGCGGAACTGTAGTTCGGGCTCGTGTACCACCTATACCATTCCCGGGCCGGCATGAGGGCATCAACCTCTCTTCGGTTTTGATATTTTTTCCATCGCCTCAACAAGGCCAGCCCATGTCACAAACACTGCACAAGCAGGAAAAGGAACAGTTCTGCAAGCTGTTCAAACAGGATCAGGTTTCGGACTTTGAAGATCGGTTTGCGGTCATGGAAGCCTTCATGCAGACCGACGGTCATGTGACCTCGTCTCAGATGATCGAACGGCTCAACGACCTGGGCCACCGGTTGGATCCTGAATTTGTCCGTGACACACTAAAACTGATGTGTCAGTATGGGTTCGCCAGCAAACGGCAGTTCGACAACGGCGAGATTCTATATGAGCACATGCATCTGGATCAGCACCATGACCACATGGTCTGCACCAAATGCCGAAAGATCATGGAATTTGAAGACCCCCAGTTGGAGGCGCTTCAGGTTCAGGCTGCAGAGCGCCACGGTTTCCACCTACTCCAGCACAAAATGGAGATGTACGGTATCTGCGCGCAATGCATGTCCCGGCGCCGGGAACTGCTTCCCCTTTCCGAAGCACCAAGTGGGGAGCGCCTGGTGATCGCCCGCCTGGACGGCGGCCCCATGGCGCGGGCACGGTTGATGGCCATGGGCCTTCGAATGGGTGATGAAGTGGACGTTATCACCAATTCAGGGCGGGGACAGCTGGTCATTGCCGTTGACTATAAACGAATCGTGCTCGGGCGGGGCCTGGCTCAGAAACTGCTGGTTCAAGTTAAACCCAACAATGAATAAATTAATCCCCATTGTTTTGGCAATCATCGTGGCCTTGGCCGGAGCGGATTACGCTCAGGCGGAGCGGTTGAGCGTGAAAGCCGATATCGCCAATATTCGCTCCGGGCCGAATACCAGCGATTCGGTCATCTGGCAGGTGGAGAAATATCATCCTCTGAAGGTGGTCCAGAAGCAAGGCCGCTGGTACCTGTTCGAAGATTTCGAAGGCGATCGCGGGTGGATTCACAACTCCCTTCTCTCCGACATTAACGCCGTGATTGTTAAAAACAACAACTGCAACGTCCGTTCAGGACCGGGAACCGATAACGATATCCAGTTTACCGTGAACAAGGGGGTGCCCTTTAAAGTGCTGAAAAAAAAGGGGGACTGGCTCCATGTGGTCCACGCGGATGGCGATCAGGGATGGATTCATCGATCTCTGGTCTGGTAGGTGTACCGGTTAGGGAGTTGATTTGAAACTGCAACGTGGAAAAACGCGGATCGTGGGCCTCGGTTCAGCCCTTGTAGATATATTGGTTCACGAAAGCGATGGCTTTGTCCGGCGCATCGGTGTTAAAAAAGGCGGCATGACCCTTGTGGATATGCCGGCTCTGGAAAAGATTCTGACTCAGGTGTCTACAAAACCCATCATGGTACCGGGCGGATCGGCATGCAACACGGCCGTGGGCATCGGACGGTTGGGCGGCCGTGCCCGCTTCGTAGGAAAGCGGGGAAACGACGACACCGGGCAATTTTTTCAAAATACCCTTGTTGAACGGGGGGTGGAGCCTTTTTTGATGACATCGGTACTCCCCACCGGCCGGGTGCTTTCAATCATCACCCCCGATGCCCAACGCACCATGATCACCTACCTGGGTGCATCGGCAGACACCCAGCCTGAAGAGATCACGCCGGAATGTTTCACGGACAGTGCAGTGGTCCACATGGAGGGCTATCTGCTGTTCAATCCCGATTTAATGACGGCCTCGTTAAAAGCCGCAAAAAATGCCGGGGCGTTGATTTCTCTGGATCTGGCCAGCTTCACCGTGGTCGAGCAATCCAAAACCATTCTCCATGACATCATCGAACAGCATGTGGATATCCTCATCGCCAATGAAGACGAAGCCCTGGCCTATACCGGCTTTAAGGACGAAGCACAGGCGCTTGCCAGATTGGCCCTTCATGTGGATATTGCCGTTCTGAAAGTCGGTGCAAGGGGAAGTTTCATCCAACGCGCAGACCGCGTTTCCCGCATCCCGGCCCAAGGTTCAGGAACAGCCATTGACACCACCGGCGCCGGAGATCTCTGGGCATCCGGATTTTTATATGGACTGGTAAACGGATATGCCCACGGAAAAAGCGGCGAGCTTGCTTCGGCATGCGGTTATGAGGTATGTCAGGTGGTTGGCGCCGATATCCCCGCCGATGGATGGATTCGAATCAAAAAGAAACTGGAGGAATAATGGCCAAAGGGGCTAAGACACGCAAACAAATTCTGAAAGACCCCGATCAGTTCATTACCTTTTCAGGGAAACTGATCGCCTTCGGACGGTCCAATTTAAAAACGATTCTGATCAGTGCGGGGGTCATTGTTGCCCTGCTGCTGGCCGTTGCAACGGTACGCCAGGTTTCCGACCGGAATGAAAACCGGGCCTCTGAACTGGTTGAAAAAGCCATGGCCAAGTATTCGGCAGCCCTTCAGGACACCAATCCAAAGACGGCCTATGACCGGGTGAAAACCGACTTTGCCGAGATCTTTGGTGAATACGGCTCGAAAAACGCGGTGAACATTGCCCGGATTATTTACGGAGACATCAGCTACAGTGCCGGGGACGCCGATACTGCCATTGCCATGTACACGCGATCGCTGGATGATTTTAGCCAGTCTCCGGCATTGAAAAACATCGTACTGAGTGGGCTGGGGCATGCATTCGTTCTTAAAAAGGATTACCCCCAATCCATTCGCTATTTTGAGATGATTTCGGCAGATAAGGAAAACACCATGAAAAGCGGTGCGCTTTTCAACCTGGCATGGATTTATGAAGCTACCGGCGAGAAGGAGAAAAGCACCGCCCTGTATAAACAGCTTTTAGCCGATTTCCCGGACACCATGTATGGCGACCTGGTGAGGGAAAAGTTCAGCGGTTGACTTTCGACTTAGGGTTTATCTTTTTCGAACAACTTGTATTTCTTAATTTTTTGATTCAATCCGCTTTTTCCAATGCCCAACAGGTCTGCCGCGTGGGCCTGTACATAGTTGGTTTTTTTCAGTGCCCGGATGATCATGTTTTTTTCAACAAGCGCCAAGGTGTCATATAAATTGGCATCTACAGGGATGCCGTCCATATGCAGGGTGCTGTGGGCATTGTCGATAAAATCCTTTGGAAGATCAGACACCTGAATGATCTCCTCCGGACTCATCACCACCGCCCGTTCGATGACATTTTCCAGCTCCCGCACATTTCCCGGCCAGTCGTATTCGTAAAACAGCCGCTCCACTTCCCGGTCAATCCCGGTCACTGGCAAACCCATGTTACGCTCGCCGCTGTATTTGGCAATAAAATGTCCCACCAGGGGCCGGATGTCCTCCAGCCGTTCACGCAGCGGTGGCAGCGTGAGGGGAACCACGTTGAGCCGATAGAACAAGTCTTCCCGAAAATTGCCCTTGGCCACCTCCGCCTTCAGGGATTTGTTGGTCGCTGCAATAAGACGGATATTGACGGGAAACGGCTTGACCCCACCCACCCGTTCAATCACCCGCTCCTGCAGAACACGAAGCAGTTTTACCTGCAGGCCCGGCGAAAGCTCCCCAATTTCATCCAGAAACAGCGTCCCGCCGTCAGCGATTTCGAAACGCCCTTTTTTCATGGAAACCGCACCGGTGAAAGCCCCTTTTTCATGGCCAAACAACTCACTCTCTAAAAGCGTTTCGACCAAGGCGGAACAATTGACCGCCACAAAGGGTTTTCCCTTTCTGGGGCTGTTAAAATGCAAGGCAGTGGCCACCAGTTCCTTTCCCGTACCGCTGGCCCCTTCGATGAGAACTGTTGCCGCGGCCGGGGCGACTTTCCGGATGACTTGAAAGACATCCTGCATGGCTTTGCTTTTGCCGATGATATTATGGAAGCTGTAACGGCTCTCGACAGCACTTCTGAGCTGGCGGTTCTCCTTGACCACACGATACATGGAAACCGCCTTGTTTACATAAAGAACAAGCCGCTCATTGTCGAAAGGCTTGAGAATATAGTTATAGGCCCCTTTCTGCATGGCTTCCACAGCCTTTTCGACGGTGCCGTGGGCGGTCATCATGATTACCGGAAGGTCCGCATCTTCTTTCTTGATACGTTCAAGAAGATCGATGCCGTCCATGGCTGGCATTTTCATATCCGTCAGAACCAGATCCACGTCGGATTCGGAAAGAATATCCAACGCTTCTGGACCACTGTTAGCTGTAAGCGTCTCAAATCCCTCATCTTCCAGAATGGCCGCAAGGATGAGCGTGTAATTTTTCTCATCGTCAACGATAAGCATGGTTTCCATTACTTCGTCTCCTGACTTAACGGGAATTTTACAGAAACCCGGGCCCCTTTTTCACGTCTGTTGTCAATCCGAATCATTCCATCATGGGCTTCGATGATGTTTCTTACGATCCCCAGCCCCAACCCAGTCCCCTTTTCCTTCGTGGTAAAAAATGGATTCCAGATCTTTTCCATGACCGGTGCGGAGACACCTTCTCCCTCATCTTCGATATACACCCATAGCGAACCATCACCCGTCTCCATGATCACATCAATGACACCGCCGCTGGGCATGGCCTGCATTCCATTGATAAGCAGGTTGAGAAACGCCTGGTAAAGCATGTCCTCATCGGCCATGATAACGGGTATGTCGCCATTAAAAAAAGTCCTGATAACGAAACCGTTTTCGTTTATCTGATGTTCGAGGAAATGGATATTCTTCTTGATCACCTCATCAATTCGACAAGGACTTCGGTTGGGATTTTTGGGACGTGCGTAGTTTAAAAAGTCAGTAATAATATTGTTCAGGCGCCGCGCCTCCGTCACGATGATATCTGCAATGGCGTTTAGGTTATTGTGGGGATCCATTTTCTTGATCAGCAGTTCAGCTGAACTGCTGATAATTCCCAGCGGGTTTCTGATCTCGTGGGAGACACCGGCAACCATCGCTCCCAGTGATGACAGATGCTTGGCTTTGGCCAGCTGGTCCTTGAGCCGTATCCGCTCGAAAGCCCGCTTTTCGATGATGCCCTCACCCCGTTTCACGACATAAATCAAGGTGAGCAGCAAAATCCCCATGACAATACTGATGGTACAAATCACCAGCACCTGATACTTGAAAATTTTCCGGTAATCACTGGTCAGATCCTGTCTGATTTCGACGACGCCCAATACCGGACCGGATATGGGAGACAAGGGCTTTTCTGCCCTTAAGGGGGCAAATGTGACGATTTTAATCTCTTTTGGAATCCCCAGAAGAATTTCCCAGAACGCGCCGTTCTGAACCAGTTTGGAGGATGGTTTTCCGCCCAGCGCACTTTTATAGAAGGTTCCCCCAACATTTTCCATTCCCACCAGCTCAGATGAAAAACTGTATGCAATGATATCATTATTGCTGTAGATGTTGACCATTTCAACCTTGAAGCTGTGCAATGTGCTGCGGACGACCCTGTCCATTCTTTCGAACTGGTCCCGGTTTCTCAGTTCAATTTTTCCATACTTTAACCCCACAGGAAGAATAAACTGCAAAAAAACCTGATGGTTCAGGTTTTCGATAAGTAGGAGCGCATAATCTTCGCTTTTCTGGTATTGCATTGAGCGGACCCAGTGGGTGTTGAGCACGGACAGGATAATGGTTCCAAGAAAAATGACGATAAGGCTGGTAAAGGTAAAATATTTTACCAGCCGAAAGGGTTTGGCCCGCTCTGCAATATTGGATGGTTTCATAGCTTTTTCGTGCTGCAACAAATGACAGGTCGATCTTTATGTCTAACCTGAATCAACCACTTGGGATTGATCAATAAATTGGAATGCGTCTATGTCGATTGGACCGACTGTTGTCACATCAATCCCCAGAAACTGAACATGTTGCATCTCAATTATTTTTTTTAGGGAAACAAATGATACTAAAGTTTTCGTTTTTAGTGCCGAATTGAATGGTGAAACCGTCGGCTACAGTCGTATTGCCATATAAATAAACCTGAGTATCATGTCAACGTGCTGTGAATTAAATGCCCAGACCCTTAAACTATTTTAATCTACATCGATTCATGGCACCATGCCAACGAATTTTACGGAAGAATATGATTTATCCCTCTTCAATCGGTCGATTTTATTCAATAGTCAATTCAGCCATTGAAAAAACGACCCCTAAGTATCGAATTAAAAGGTGCTCACTTTAAAAAAGAAAAATTCGAATCCGTCGCTACACAAAATAAGGGCAATTATTAATATGGACCCACAATATAGTTTAAATAAACAAAATTATGCATAAAAGTCATATAATTTTACTTGACAACAATTTTTTTTTGGTCTTGAATCGGAATCAAGAGTTGGCATTTTCGTCCAGATTGATGAAAAGCAAACCCGTATTTTCTTTGACAAGCGAACACTGTGATGACTTTTTGATTGCCATAAGACGATGGTTTAAATGGTTAAGAATTCATTAAAACAAATTAGGGAGTCCCTTTTGATGAGCAAATCGGAACTGGCGAGAGAAGCGAATGTCTCTCCTATTACGATTACGCGGATTGAAGAGGGGAAACCGTGTCGGCTGGAAACCAAAAGAAAAATCTTGCTGGCTCTGGGGTACAGCCTTTCGGACAGTAAAAAAATCTTTGGTGAATAAAAGAGCTAACCATGTTTTTTGGAAAAAAAGACCGACTAATTGGCCTTGACATCGGATCCAGATCCATTAAAGCGGCGGAGATATCCGAGACGAAGAAGGGACGCACCCTTGAACGATTCGGTATCATCGATATCGCTCCGGGCCTTATCGAAGATGGTGCAATAAAAGATGCGGAACAAGTTACAGACACCATCCGCCAACTGTTTAAGAACTACGGCATAAAAGGTCATAACGTTGCCCTCTCCGTTGGCGGCTACTCGGTCATCGTAAAAAAGATCAACGTTCAGACCATGGCGGAAGAGCAACTTCAGGACACCATCAGTTTTGAGGCAGAACAATACATACCGTTTGATATATCTGATGTAAATCTGGATTTCCAAATTCTAGGTGAAAATGAAAGCAACCCCAACCAGATGAATGTACTGCTGGTTGCGGCAAAAAAAGAGATGGTCAATGACTACGTGAATCTTGCCCAGATGGCAGGACTAAATCCATGCATCATTGACGTAGATGCATTTGCCCTTCAAAATATATACGAGTTCAACGATTCCCCTGCTGAAGATGAAAACATCGCGCTCATCGATATCGGAGCAAGCAAAACTTCATTAAACATTTTAAAAGGCAAATCCTCTGTCTTCATGAGAGACGTTTCACTCGGGTGTGGCCAGATCAACCAGAAAATCGCATCGCTCATCGACTGTTCCATCGAAGAAGCCGAGCAGATCAAGTTTGGCGACCAATCAGAGAAAATAACTACCGGAGATCTTTCCGACATCGTTTCATCAGTAGTTTCAGACTGGTGCACCGAAATCAGGCGGGCTCTGGATTTCTTTTATTCAACCTATCCCGATGATCAGATCAAAAAGATAATTCTCAGTGGCGGAGGTGGTAATATAAAAGAATTCAGGCAGTTGTTATCCGTCGAGACATCTGCGGAAGTGGCTACCATTAATCCTTTTGAAGGGCTTCACATAGATGAGAACCGGTTTGATGTGGAATTTCTAAAACGCATAGCCCCCCAAGCGTCCATCAGCATGGGGCTGGCTACGAGAAAAGTTGATGATAAATGATACGCATTAATTTACTCCCATTTCGAGCCGCACGAAAAAAAGAGAACATTAGGCGACAAGTGTCCGTGTTTCTGTTGTCACTTGTCTTGGTGGTGATTGTCGCCGCCTGGTTCAACTATTTATTGTCCGGAAAAATAACATCTCTGGACAAGCAGATTGCAGATACCAAGGCGCAGGTTGACAAGTACAACAAAATCAACAAAGAGATCGCTGACATAAAGAAAAAACTGGCTCTTCTTACTAAAAAAATTGAAGTCATCAAATCATTGGATCTGACCAGAAAAGCGCCGGTTAAACTACTTGATGACATGTCGAAAATAGTAGTAGAAAAGCGGATGTGGCTTACGCATTTAGAAGAAAAATTTGGAAACGTTAAGGTCGTCGGAATCGCTCTAGACAACCCGACGATTGCAGAATATATGACTCGAATTGAATCCTCCCCAAGATATGTTGATGTCAAGCTTTTGTCTATCAATCAAGACTCTTCTGTCAAGGGATTAGAACTTAAGAAGTTTAATATCAAATTTCGGAAAGCACCTGAAAAAAAACAACCTAAATAGGTATTGAGGAAATGAAGAAAGGCAAAGCCGTTTCCATTGAAAAAGCCAACCCGATTTTTGATAAGCTTGAGCAGCTTTCAAAAATCCAACGGATCGCTATTTGGGTAGGCCTGTTGATATTGCTTATCGGTGCTTTCGTCTATTTTTCATATCTTCCAAAATTTAAAAAAATAAATAGCCTCAAAGCCAGTCTGTCAAAAATTGAAAAACAGTTGGAAGTTGCCAAAATAAATGCAAGTCAGTTGAATGCATTTAGGAAAAAAATGCAGGACGCTGAAGAACAATTCAAAGTCGTGATGCGGGCGTTGCCTGAAAACGAAGAAATTCCAACGCTCCTTACCGGCATTTCTAATGCCGGTAAGGATTCAGGCCTGACTTTTCTCCTGTTTCAGCCCGAGACTGAGGTGAAAAAGGATTTCTACGCTGAAATTCCTGTAGCGATAAAAGTGACAGGGGATTATCATGGTGTTGCAACTTTTTTTGAGAGTGTCGCCGGGCTCAACCGGGTCGTAAATATTAAAAATATAGATATGACGCCAGAAAAGGAAAGAGGGGGCAAAACCCTAACGACAACCTGTACAGCTGTGACGTATAAATTTATAGAAGATTCCAATGCGACAGAGAAGCGGTCTGAAAAGTCGAAAAAGAAAAAGAAGCGGTAAAACCATGCGAATGCAATTTAAACACTTTTATAAAATTGTAACTCTGTTTCTGCTGATTTCATGTTTCCTTTGGAGCTGTGGAGAGCAAAAAGAGGAGGCTAACGCTCCGGTGGTCAGCAAGAAAATCTCTATCGTAAACAAGGCAAAACCCGCCAAAACAAGCGATGCAAAACAAATAGATGCTTCCGCGGAAAAGTCTGATGAAAATGCTGCAGACAAACAAAAAGCAACGGTGGCAAAGCGAATTTACGACCCAAAGGAACGATTAAACCCGTTCATATCATTGTTTAGCGCAGAAAAGAAAGAAGCCGTAACTGATAAGCAGGACAAAAAGAAAAGAAAGAAACGAATACCGCGCACACCTTTAGAAAGAATCAGCCTTAACCAGCTTCAATTAGTGGCAATCATCCGAGCCCCATCTGGAAACAAAGCGCTTGTAGAAGAGAATAGCGGCAAAGGCTTCATTATTAAAAAAGGGACCTATATTGGTTTAAATTCAGGGATTGTAACACAGATCAACCCAAATAGTGTGACTGTCGAAGAAGAACTAGAGAACCTTATGGGAGAACTGATTCTTCAAAATACCGAAATAAAACTTCAGAAACCAGCTGGAGAGTAATATGCGTAATACCAGGATCAAATTTTCAGAAAGATTGACGCTTGTTTTTTGCCTTGGGTTGGTTGTTGTCTTTTTCCTTGCAGCCTGTGCAACCCAAAATTCTGGTAGCAAAACAGGTGTGACCGATGTTGATCCTTCCCAATCCATGAGAATCACAGCTATCGGAATATCCGAAGAATCGGACTCGATAAATGTTGTGATTAATGGAACCGAACCGTTGACATACACGTCAGTCAAACAACCGCTTCCACTTGGTGTGGTTCTCTATTTTCCAAACACACGTTTGGATGTTGCCAACACCAGTGTACAGTCCACAGGCAACCCTGTCACTTCGATTCATGCAGGCCAAATCGAGGCTAAAAACAATACCGCTCGCATCGAAATTCTTCTGGCCTCGGATGTTCCCTACAACGTGGTTCAAGATGGTACCTCCCTTAGAATCCAGTTTGAAAAACCCACCTCCGGTTCAAACGGCGGCAGCAAAGACTCGAACACGCAATCAGACGCGACACCGCAACTGACAGCTGCCGAAGAAACGCAACCCGTTCAACCTGCCCCCGTTCAATCCGTTAAACCGTCCGGAACTTTTCAAGGCACGGGCATCAAGATTGAAAAAGATAATCAGATATGGGTAAATCGTATCGATTTTCTTGGAGAAACAGATGGAAGATCGACACTCTCTATCGAAACGACGGCCACGGTCGATTTCAATATTCAAAAAGTGTCTGACAAGCTTCTTGAATTACGCCTGATGAATGCGAATATCGCGGAGTTCAGACAGCGGCCGATGGTAACAACACGTTTTGAAAGCGCCGTTAACCGTATTATGCCCATCCAGTTACCATCGATGAAGGATTTCTCACTATTCTCCATTGAACTCCGTGAACCAGTCCCCTATTACACGGAGCAGACCGGGGGACTGCTGTTGGTTCACTTTGAGGCATCCTCTGTCCCGCCTGCGCCAGCGGACGAGACCAACCTTCCTGCATGGAAGAAGGCTCTCGAAGAAACCATTGGACCGGCTGATATTGTTTCAGCATACCCTAAAGTAAAGCAACCATCAGGCGAAAGCCAAGCCACAGTGGCAAAACCGTCTGAGATGACAGTTGATGCCGACCAGGCCATGGTTGTAAGGAAAAATGTCAAACGATACACCGGCGAAAAAATTGCGCTGGATTTCTTTCAGACCGATATCAAAAACGTCTTCCGGATTCTTCGGGAAGTCAGTGGCAAAAACTTTGCCATTGATCAAGATGTAACTGGAAAAGTCACGCTGACACTAGACAAGCCGGTCCCATGGGATCAAGTGATGGACCTGGTGCTGAGAATGAACCAGCTTGGCATGATTGTGGAGGGAGACATCGTTCGGATTGCCACACTGACCACCCTTAAAAAGGAAAACGATCTTCGCAAAGCGCAAAGCGCCGCTCTGCATAAGGAAAAAGAACAGATCAAAGCATTGGAACCCTTGGAAACACGATACCTTCCGATCAGCTACTCTGATGCAAACAAAGAGATCCTTCCCCACATCCAGAATATTATAACCAAAGAACGCGGGTCTGTTTCCGTCGATAGTAAAAACAATCAGATCATCATCACTGACACCGCTGACAAAATTGCAAGGGCGCAGGAAATCACCAAACAGATCGACAAGGTAACATCTCAGGTGATTATTGAAGCCCGGGTTGTCGAAGTCAGCGAAAGCTTTTCCAAAGAGTTGGGTTTTTCCTGGTCAGGAAGTGTGGGTCCGATCGGCATGAACGACGGCAAGGTCAATGCCCTCGGAGCAGTGGCCATGAATTATCCCACCGCCTCGTCAAACGGTATCGGCTTTAATCTTACGCGACTCTTAAACACACCGTTTTCATTGGATGCCCAACTCACCGCCCTCGAAACCAATGGTAACGGAAAAATTCTATCATCGCCCAAAATTGTTACGCTGAACAATCAAAAAGCAAAAATAAAACAGGGTCAGGAAATTGGATATCTGGAAAGGGATTCAGCCGGCGGGTCTTCGGTAAAGTTTAAGGACGTGGACTTGCTGCTTGAGGTTACCCCCCATGTGACGCCGGACAATCGAATTTCCTTGGATATTTTAATTGAAAAGAATGACGTCACCGGGTTCGTTGACGGTGTTCCAATCATCTCCACCAATGAGGCACAAACCCAGCTCTTGGTTAACGATGGCGATACCATCGTGATCGGCGGCATCATTAAAGCGACAGCAACGAAAGGGAAAACCGCGTTTCCCGGCCTTCACAAAATACCGGTTCTTGGATGGATGTTTCAAAGCAACAAAGAAGAGGTCGACAACAATGAACTGCTGATTTTCATGAATCCGAAAATCGTTCAATTGGAACAGCGTACAACAGCGTTTTGACCCAAACTTGAAATCCCTGACCAGATAGATAATTCAGGCGATCTTTCCACCGTGCCATAATCTACTGACGCGTGGAGAGATCGCCCTTTTTTTTGCGTGTCGATATGGCTATCCGCTGTACAGCACCGCCAGAATGGTGGCTTTGCCCCTGGCAGCAGCAATCAGGTGCGGCGTGGTGGACAGGTAATAGGCGCTGTCCCCGGGGTCCAGGTCGAAATGATCCTCGCCGATGTCCAGAGAGACCGCCCCGTTCAGCACGTAGATAAACTCTTCGCCATCGTGAATGGAGCGTTCCCTGTCCGGCGCCTCTTCCAGTTCAACAATGAGGGACTCCATGTGCCGGCCCCTCACTTCCGGAGCCAGGCTCTGGTAGGTGTATGCCTGCTTTGTGCCTTTCTGGGAAGTGGATCGGGAAACGATCTTTCGCTCCCCTTTGCGGGTAATGGAATAGAGCTTTTCACCCACGCCGGACACCAGCCGGCCAAAGGCACTGTCCAACGCCTTTGACAGTTTGATGGCCGTTCCCAGCTGGGGCTGAACCTCGCAGCTTTCGATGCGTGAAAGCAGCTCCACCTCAAAACCGGTTTCTTCCGCCGGCGCGTCAATTTGTCCAGTCAGATCTTCGAAGTAGTCCACGTTGATGTGGGGTTTCTTGTCGCCTTTTTCCATGGCAATACTCCTGAATTTATGAATCTATTTATTTCCGAGGCCCTTAAGCCTTCTGTGGGCGATATTGTTCCGGCAAATTCGCCTTTTCCGACCATCCGGCCGGGAGCTTCTGATAAGGGGTCTCGCCCAGTTTTTCTTTGCGTTTAGCCAGACCAGGACGTGCATACTGCATATGCCCCTCCTTCAATGTCCGCCCATTGATCACCGCCTCGGACCGCAGCCGCCGGCCGATGGTTTTCTCCAGCTGCTTGCCCAGCCACAGCACACGGTCAACATTCCAGCCGTGGGCAATGCCCATCTCGTCAATCTGAACCAGGGTGTCCTCCAGGGTCACCAGACCCACATAACGGGGATCGTCGTAGTAATAGTCGCCGGTGCCTTTTACCGGGCAATCGTCTAAGAAGTTGGCCGGCTGCCCGCCGAGACCGCCCAGGGTCGCTTCGAAATTGATTATGCCTGCCTGCAGGGCCGCCAGCACCGAGGCCGCCGCGACTCGTTTGGTTTCATGGAAATGGGCGATATGCAGGCGCGGATCCGGAATCTCATCCAGCACCATGGAGAAATAGCGGTAGACATCCGCCGCTGAAGCGCTGCCGTCGTGGTCCGCATGCTCGATATCATGGGCACCGATCTCCAGCCATCGTTTGGCAAATTCCACGGCGTCCTTCATGTCTGTGGCACCGCCGATGGGGCTTCCCCAGATGGTGCTCACCGTTCCACACATGACCATGCCCGCATCGTTGCACTTTTTGATGGCCCGCTCGCACTCCTGCCAGTAGTCGGGAAGGGTCGTGCCTGAGTTGGCGAAGTGGTGCTCCTCTTCCGTGGAAACCATCATCAGAAGCCGATCCGGTCCGATGCCTCGCTTCCTCAGCTCTACGGCCCGGTCCACGGCCGATTCCCGAATGGTGATGGCGGTGAGCACGATGCTGCCATAGTCGATCCCCTTCCTCTCGCATTTCTTTTTAAACCGGTCACTGCGCAGGTGTGTCAACAGCTCCTCGGCGTCCCTGAACTGGGGCATAAGATAGGGGCTTCCCAGGTTGGTCACCTCGATATGCCGGCAACCGGCGAAAATCAGCTCCTCCAGGTAAAACTTCTTGGCTGCCGTGGAGATGAATTTCTCTTCGTGCTGGAATCCGTCACGGATGGTAATGTCGCCAATGGTCACTTTCTTTGGCATTCTTGGAAAAATCTTCCAATAATCGTATTCGGTCATGGTGCCTCCTTTTTAAAATTGCTGACGGACGGCCGATTGTCCGACCCCGTACATAGCTGTTTACTATAAAATATTAACGTTCAAACCGCATGATACTCTGTTTTTTCCTTTTAGCAGCCTTTGTACACCGGCTTTCGCTTTTCCCGGAAAGCGGCCAGGCCCTCCAGCCGGTCTTCAGTGGGAATGCAGACCCAGTAGGCATTGGACTCGATGGCCAGGCCCGTGGACAGGTCCGTCTCCATACCATAGTTGATGGCGTACTTGGCCTGCTCGATGGCCACGGGACCGGTTTCGCAGATCTCGGCAGCCATCGCCCGGCATGTGTCGATAAGGGCGTCCGGTGCACAAACCTTGTTCACCAGACCGATTTCTAAGGCTTCAGCTGCACCGATACGCTTGCCGGTGAAGATCAGCTCCTTGGCCTTGCCCTTGCCCACCAGGCGTGGCAGCCGCTGGGTGCCGCCGGCTCCGGGGATGATGGCCAGTCGGGTTTCGGTGAGCCCCATGGTGGCGGCTTCCGATGCAATGCGGATATCCGATGCCAGGGCCAGTTCGGTGCCACCGCCCAGGGCCACGCCATTGACCGCCGCGATCACCGGCTTGTTGAGCTGTTCGATCTCTGTAAACAGGTTGCGGATAGTGAAAATGTACTCCTGGACCTGGATGGGTTCAAGGGTGGCCCGCTCCTTCAGGTCTGCCCCGGAGCAGAAGGCCCGCTCCCCGGATCCGGTGATGATGATGACGCGGACGCCGGCGTCGAAGCGGATTTCGGAAATTTTGGCCTTCAACGCGTGAAGCAGGGCGAAGTTGAAGGAGTTCATCACCGCCGGCCGGTTCAGGGTGATCACTGCCACCCCGTCTTGCTGCTCGGTGAGCAGTATATTTTCTTTCATACAATCCTCCGGTAAAAGGTACGCTGGTTGAATTTTTCGACCTGTGCGATTAGCTTTTAGCCATTAGCGGTTAGCTTTTGGATAAAACGGTTCTATCGACCTGTTGTGTAAAATAATAAGCTTTCTCCCATACTTTAAGTTTTCTAAAATCTCTCATTTCCACCCCTTTTTAATGCTAACGGCTAAACGCTAATGGCTAACTGCACAGCTCGGAATTTTTCAGCAGCCGATGTGGCGGGAAATGACGATGCGCTGGACTTCCGAGGTGCCTTCACCGATGTCCAGCAGCTTCTGGTCGCGGTAGAACCGCTCCACGTCGTACTCTTTCATCAGTCCGTAACCGCCGTGAATCTGCACGGCATGGTTGGCCACCCGGCCCATAAGTTCCGAGCAGTAAAGCTTGGCCATGGCTGCCTCCTTTTCAAAGGGACGCTTGTGGTCACGAAGCCAGCAGGCCTTGTACAGCAGGTTGCGGCCGCACTCGATCTCCATGGCGCTGTCCGCCAGCTTGAAGGCCACCGCCTGGAACTTGGAGATGGGTTGGCCGAACTGCTCCCGCTTCTGGGCGTATTTCAAGGCCGCATCATAGGCGCCCTGGGCACCGCCCAGCCCCATGGCAGCGATGGAGAGCCGGCCGCCGTCCAGGGTCTTGAGCATCTGGTGAAACCCGTCGCCCTGCTGGCCCAGGATGTTTTCCGCCGGCACCCGAACGTCGTCGAAATACAGCTCCGCCGTGTTTGACGAGCGCCACATCATCTTCTTTTTCATGGTCACGGCCTTGAACCCCTTGGTGCCGCTCTCCACGATAAAGCAGGTGTACTCCGGTTTGCCGTTGGCACGGGTGCCGGTAATGGCCTGGACCGTCACCCCCAGGGTCATATCACTTGCCGCGTTGGTGATGAAGATCTTGGAGCCGTTTATCACCCATTCGTTGCCGTCGTGCACCGCGGTGGTCTTGGAGCCGCCGGCATCGGAGCCGGCCGTGGGTTCGGTGAGCCCGAATCCCCACAAGGCTTCCCCGTTGCATAGCTTGGGCAGGTATTTTTGTTTTTGTTCCTCGTTGCCGAAATAGTACAGGGGGCCGATGCCCAGGGAGTTGCCGGCAGCGATGGTGGCTGCCTGGGAGCCGTCCACCCGGGCGATCTCCTCCACGGCAATGATGTATGAGATGTAGTCCATGGCCTGCCCGTCGTACGCTTCGGAAACAAACATGCCGAACAGCCCGATTTCCCCCATTTTTCGCGTGAGGTCTGAAGAAAATTCCTCTGCTTCATCCAGTTCCACGGCCACCGGTGCGATCTCGCTCTGGGCAAACTTCCGGACCTCCTTGCGAATCATTTCCTGTTCCTTGGTCAAGTCAAAATCCACGACGACCTCCTTTCCGCCACAGCGGGGCCAGCTGAACCGCACACGATGCGCGAGGCGCCGGCCTTTTATCAATACCGTTTAACACTAGTTAGCTTAAGCTGCCCTGCTTCAACCCGCTGATGATAAAATTTTCATAGATGTCGGCAATCTGAGCCACCGTCAGGCGCCCGTTGGATTTGTACCACGTGGCACCGGCCGTGCACAGGGTAAGAATGGCATAGGATAAAATTTTTACATCCACATCGGCAAAAATCCCCTCTTCAGCGCCCACCCGTATGAGGTCCTGAAAGATCACTTCGTACGCGTCCCGTTTTTTCACAATCGTTCGGTAGTGCTCGGCGGTGATGCCCCGAAGCTCGCTGTTGGCAATGAAGTTTTCCTTCTGCCGCTCCAGGTGAAACCGCACGTGGCTCTGCACCGCCGCCCGCATGCGCTGCTCTATGCCTTCCACCGCCTCAAGGCTCTTTTTTAGGCAGGTGGTGAGATCGTCCATGGTGGACTTTAAGATGTGAAACAACAGGTCTTCTTTACTGGCATAGTGATAGTAGATGCTGGCCTTCTGGATGCCGCTGCCCTTGGCGATATCGCTGATGCTGGTGGCAAAGTACCCTTTTTTAAAAAAGAGATCGATGGATACGGATTTGATGGTCTCTTTCATATCGGCCATAGGACTACGGCTCCTGATGCAATGGACAGTGACCGGCGGGCAATGCGCAGGAAAGAAACAAGAAAATTTACCGACCGGTCGTTAGGTAAAGACCTTTTAATCCAGTTGCCGGCGTGTTGTCAAGGTTAAAAAGATTAGCGTTGACAGCGCTTTCTCAGGGGATCTGGTTCAGGTGATCGGGTCCGGTGTCGTTAGGATCCGCTGGACGGTGGTCAGGGCCAGCCCCGCAAAGGTTTGAACTGAACCGATAAGATGGAGTCAAGAAAAGGGTTACGGTTGATGGCGGGTGCCGTATGTGGTCAGAATATTGCCGGTTCGTGTTTCCAGTTCTACCCAGGCCTGTCGCAGGCCCACCAAGGCCAAGGCCAGGTTGCTCTGGACGGTGGTTAGATCCTTCTGGGCTTCGTTGAGGCGGACCAGGGACCCCTGGCCGGCGTTATATTCCTTTTCCACCAGATCCCGGGTGCGCTGCACCAGGTCCACATTTTCCCGCTGAAGGGTCACCTGAGTTTGGGCCGTGGCCACCAGCGCCACGGAACTGCGGATATCCGAAGTAGCAAAGAGAATCAGCTCCTCCAAACGCTTTTCCAATTCCACTTCACGATGCCGGACCTCTCGGACTTTTGCCCGGGTGAGTCCGCCGGCAAACAGGTTGTAGGATAGGCCCACCCGGATTTGGTTGCCAAAATCGTCCCGCCCAAATCCCGGATTATCGGTTCGCTCTCCGTCTATACTGCCGGCCAGAGCCACGGTGGGGTAGTAGTCGGCCTGAGCAACCTTGATCTGTGCCTTTGTCTGCTTGATACCCCACTGGGCCTGCTGAATATCCGGGCGATTGTCCATCGCATCATCGATCAAATCGTCCACCGGCGGAGTGGAAAGTTCCGATGTCGTCTCCTGGGAGAGTCGTGCCAGCTGCACGTGCGACGGCATCCGGGACTCGGGCAAACCCAGCAGCGCGGCCAGGCCGTAAAGGGCGATTTCGAAACGATACTCCTGGTTGATTCGGGTGGTTTTTGCCTGGTTTTTACGCACCTGAAAGTTGAGTACATCACTCAACGAACCGGTTCCCACCCGGTGGCGAGCTTCGGCATCCGATAGCTGGCCTTGGTTGAATTCCTCGTCGGCCTTGGCAATGGCAATGTTCTCCAGGGCCAGCTGGGCCGAAAAATAGGACAGGGCCACGGCGGAAATCAGCAGGCGCCGGGCGTCATTTAAGGCCGCAGTGCTGGACTGTTTACCGTATCGGGCGGATGCATTTGAAAATTTTCGCTCGAACCCGTCAAACAGGGTCCAGGAAGCCGTCAAGTCCGCATTGAAGTATTCCTCAGGGTCTTCGATGGTAGCCGTGGGATTCACGATCCGGGCGGTGGTCAGGTTCCGCTGATACGTGTTTTCGGAGAGTTCAACCCGGGCTCCTGACGCATTGGCATCCAGCCGGGGCCAGTAGGTGGAGCGTGCCTGATCCACCTGTGCCTTGGCCTGGCGAACGCGGGCCGCTGCCGCTTCGAGGCCGGGGTTGCCCGCCAGGGCGATCTCCACGGCGGCTTCAAGGTCCAGGGTCGATATGGCGGCCCAGTCTACCGTTATTGCATTACCGGGATGTTCTTTTAAGGAAGACCCCGTGGCGGCGGTTTCCTGGGCAATACCCGCCAGCGGCAGGGCGACCATCCAGTAGAGCATGGGTATGGCGAACCAAATGGCGCATCTTTTCATCTTTTCCACTCTTTCCTGACTTAGTTTTAGGCATCAACTACAGACATCCACGGACGGCGAGCGCACTTGCCCATGATCGTCGGCCAGCGGATCTTCATGCCGATTTCTGGCCGGCTCCACTTCCAATCGCCTGGGCCATTGGCCGTGCTTGAACCTATGTATCAACAGCCTGAAATCATTCAATATAGCAAGCAGACTGGGGATGAGCACCAGCGTAAGGATGGTGGCAAAAGCCACACCGGCGGCAATGGAAAGCGCCATTGGGATGAGAAATTTTGCCTGGAAATCGGTCTCCAGAATCAACGGGGACAATCCACCCACCGTACTCAATGTGGTGAGGAAAACCGCCCTGAAGCGTCGCGCACCGCCTTTTAAAATCGCATCAAAGAACGGCATTCCGCAGGCAATGTTTTCATTGATGCGCTCGATGAGCACGATGGCGTCGTTGACCACCACCCCGGTGAGGGCCACCATGCCGAAGATGCTCATGATGGACAGGTCGTAGCCCAGCAGCAGGTGGCCGAACACCGCCCCGATAATGCCGAAGGGCACGGTAAACATGATCACGAAGGGCTGGACGTAAGAGCGAAACATGGTGGCGATGACGATGAAGATTCCCAGCACCGCCAACGGAAACCCGATGAAGAGGCTGCCGAAGGATTCGCGCATCTTCTTCTGCTCCCCCTGAAGATCCACGAACAGTCCGGGATGGCGCTTCTTCAACTGGGGGAAATAGTTGGCCGACAGCTCCGCGAAGATTTCGTTGGCGTTGGCCTTGTTGGTATCCACGCCGGCGCTCACGGCCACCCGGCGCATGCCGTCGGTGCGGGTGAGGGTGGAGTAGCCGGGAGTAAAGGTGACGTCGGCCACGGACATGAGCGGCACCTCGAACCCGCCGGCGGTGCGGATGCGCACCTGGTCCAGGTCGGACAGGCGGCTGCGTTCATCAGCGGTGTAGCGCACCTTCACCCGGATGTCATCCCGGCCCCGTTGAAGCCTCAGGGCTTCGTTACCGTAGTATCCGGCGTAGATCTGCCGGGCCAGGTCCTCCACGGTGAGCCCCAGCGCCCGGGCTTCTGGCTTGAGGCTCAACCGCATCTCGTTCTTGCCGGGGGAAAAGTCGGTACGGACCTGGTAAACACCGTCGAATTTTCTCAGTCGCGCCATCAGTTCATCGGCAGCGGCCAGGATATCATCCATGTCGTGTCCCCGGAGCCATACCTCGATGGGATCACCGGGCGGCCCGGCCTCCATGCCAGCAAAGGTCAGGGACTTTATACCGGGCAGGATGCCGATCTCCTTTTCCCACAAAACCATCAGTTCCTCGGCATGAATACCCCGCTTTTCGGAATCCAGGAGAATCGCCTGGACGGAGCCGTAGTGGGGACCCACCTTGGGCATGTCGCTCAGAGTCTGGCCCACCAGGGTCAGCCGGTCTTCCACCAGGGGTTCGCCGGACCGGGTCTGGGTCTTTTCTTCCAGCCGCATCAACGCGGCCTCGATCTCTTCGATGGCCCGCCGGGTTACCTCCGGCGGAGTGCCGCTGGGAAACTCTGCTGTGGCGGTCATCACAAAGCCGTCCAGTTTCGGGAACACCTCAAATTTGATGATCCCGCTGCGCACCAGGCCGATGGTAAGCATCAGCACGGTAATGGCCGTGGCCAAGGAGATGTAGCGCCAGTTCAGGGCCTTGCTGAGAAACGGCATGTAAACACGGGCGACAAAGAGCTCCATCCACCGGGAGGTGGTCTGCTGGACCCGGGAGAGCCGTCGAACCAGCGGATGTTCCTGATCGTTCGGTCGGTTGGGGTCAGGCAGGTGGCTCAGATGGGCCGGCAGCAAAAAGAGACACTCCACCAGCGACACCACCAGGCAGGCGATCACTACAACAGGCAGGATGGAGATGAATTTTCCCATGATGCCGCCCACGTAAAACAGCGGCAGAAAAGCAACGATGGTGGTAAGTATGGCGGCGATCACCGGCATGCCTACTTCCAAAACGCCGTCCACCGCTGCCTTCAGGGCGCTCTTGCCCTGCTTGCGGTGAACGTAGATGGCCTCGCCCACCACTATGGCGTCGTCTACCACGATGCCCAGCACCATGATGAGGCCGAACAGGGAGATCATGTTGATGGTTCCGCCAATGGCCCAGAGGATAGCCAGGGCGCCGGCAATGGAGATGGGAATGCCCATGCCTGCCCAGAAAGAGAGCCGGGCATTGAGGAAACTCCACAGCAACAGAAAAACAATGCACAGGCCGATGATGCCGTTTTTCAACAGCAGGTCGATGCGCGCCCGAAGCATATCGGTGTTGTCGTAAAGCACCTGGATGTTGGCGCCATCGGGGAGTTGCTGGTGCTTCTCATGGATGTACCGGTCGATGGTTTTCGAAATCACCAGGGCATCTTCTTCCGGCGTTTTGTAAACGATCAACAGGACGGCCGGTTCCCCGTTGATGGTGGCGGCAATGGGGTCCTCGGTAAACCCGTCGTCGATGTGGGCCAGCCGGTCCAGGGTGACCACGTCTCCTTCCGGCCGGGCCAACACCACCACCGAGGCCAGATCCTGGCCGGTGTATTTTCGCCCCATGGTGCGCACCCGGATCTCCTCTTCCCGTGTCCGGATGGTGCCGCCGGCCAGATTAAGGCTGCTGCGGCGGATGGCATTGGCCACGTCGGATAAAGAAAGGTCGTACTGGCGGAGCCGTTCCTCGGAAACCTCGATGGCAATTTCATAATCCCGTGCGCCGAAGGTTTCCACCTGTGAGATGTTGGGCAGTTGCTGGATTTCGTCCTTGATCTGCTCGGACCACTCCTTGATCCGCCGTTCGGACATGTCGCCGGACAGGTAGAGCAACGTCACCACATCCTTGAGCAGCAACTCGCTGATCACCGGCTTTTCCGCATCCACCGGAAAGGTGGAAATGGCATTGACCTTGGTGCGCACCCGGTCGAGCACCTCATCCACATCGTAGTCCTCCCGGACTTCGATATTGGCTGAGCCCAGCCCCTCAGACGACTGGGTGGTATACTGCTTGATGCCTTCCAACCCCTCGATGACCTCTTCGATCTTTCGGCTGATGCCCTCTTCCACCTCTTCCGGATCGGCGCCGGGATACGGCACCGAGATGGTGATCATATCCAGGGAAAATTCCGGAAAGGTTTCACGGATCATGTTGGCCGTGGCGATGTATCCGGCAATGAATATCATCACCAGGATGATGTTGGCGAACACCGTGTTCCTGGCAAACGCGGCAAGTACCCGTTTCATGATGCGGACTCCTTGGCGGCCGTGGTGTCCGCGATTTCCAGCAATGCCTTTTCAAGAGGGTCAATGAGCCGGGTGAGAATCACCGTGTCACCCGGGTTGAGCCCCCGGCCCACATAAACATACTCTCCCTCGATCCGCTCGACGGTCACGTCCACCGTTTTGAGCCGGCCGTCGGCATTGGCCAGGTAGACCTTATTTTCAAAGCTCACCGCCTGCCGGGGCAGTCGGTAGACATTGTGCATGGTCCGGCCAGGAATTTCAATCGTGCAAAACATCCCTTCCACCAGCGGCAGCGCCCGGTTGCCGTTGCCCATGGCCGATTCGGCGGTGACCCGCACGGCCACGGTGAGGGTTCGCGTCTGCTGGTCGAACTTCACCACCCGGTTCAGAATGCCGGTCCAAACCGATCCGGTCTTGTCTTCGGTCCAGCGGATCGTGCATTCAACCGGCTTGAGGTTGGCGAACCAGGCGGTGGGCAGTCGGTCGCTGGCCGGTGTTTCAAATTGCAGCCAATTACGGGCATCCCGGCTGTCCAGGGGCACCTGAATCTCCAGGAGCGTATCATCGGCCAGGGTTAGGATGTTCTGCCCCGGCGAGACAAATTGGCCGGCTTCCACTGAAACAGATTTGATCCGGGCATCGAAAGGTGCTTTGACCGTGCAGCGGGACAGTTTCGTTTCTGCCAGCGAAAGGCGGGCCTTTGCCGAGGTCAGGCTGCTTTCTGCTTCCCGAATCTGCAACGGGTAAAGGGTCACGGCCTGGGCCATCTGATCCGCCTGATCCGAGGTACTGTTATAGGCGCGCTCCGCCTGATCCACCCCGGATCGGGTCCCCACACTGTCCACCTCGAACAGCCGCTTGACCCGTTCGAACTCGGTCTTGGCCAGCTGGGCGTTTCGCTCCAGGGTTTTCAGCCGCTGGGCGTCAATGGCAAACTGCTTTTTCAGGCGGGCCACCGAATTCTGCCACTGGGTCACCCCGGCCCCGGCCTCCTGGAGGCCGGCCTCGTAATCGGCCGGGTCGATCCGAAACATCACGTCGCCAACGGGAATGATCTGACCGGCCTTGAGCGTTGGGTGCGTGTAGACCACCCGGCCGGACACTTCCGGCGCAACGGTCACCACGGTCAGGGCCATGGCCCCGCCGTACCCGGTGATGGCCACCGGATAGTCCCGGGGCTGGGCCTCCATGGTCTGCACCTTGATGGCTCGTTCTTCGGTTTTCACCTCGGCGGGGGGCTGCTTCAAACTGGCCAGCCCGTTCATCCCCGCCCAGCCTACCAAAAGAATCAGGGCGCAGATGACGATTCGAATCATCACATGTTTTTTCTGCCGGCTATTTTTCTTGCTATCCATTTTGCAACCTTGAATTAAGTTGATTCTTTTCCAGAACCTGCTTGATCTGTTGGAGCACCTCGCACCACTTTTGCGTGGTTTCGGGCCCCACCGCCTCCACCAGCTCCACAAAAGAGCCCAGGATCATCTCTTCCACATTGGCAATGTCCTTGAGCGCCTCGGGGGAGACCCGGATCACCACCTTGCGCCGATCCTGATCACTGGGGGTTCGGGTCAGCAGTCCCCGCTCTACAAGACGGTCCACCATGGTGGACACCGACGGGGGGGACACACCCAACAGCGTTGCCAATTCAGTAACGGACACCGCTTCGCGAACCCGGATCATAATAATCATATTCATCTGCGGTGCGGACAACTCCCCGAAGCGGTCATCCTTTCCGGTGCTCATGCATGCGCCGGTGGATATCCGCATGATCCGATCATGGATCACTCTGCCCGTTGTAAAAATGAAGCGGGCACTGGTCAGTGCATCTTGATCTGTCATGAACGCCTCCAAGCCTTATGAAGGCTAAATATAAACGAAACTAACTGTTTGTCAATATAATATTTAGTATATTCTAATTAGTTGATTTTCAAACCATTGCCGGGGTATGCCGTTCACGATCCTAACCCGGATAAACCGGTGCTGTTGGAAAGGCGTACGCCGCAAACAACAAATTGCAAACACTAAATTTCAGAATTAAGAGACTAAACGCCTTTCAGGAGAAGTGCTCGGCAGAGGATACATGCGCTTGGCCTCTCAGCGCTTTTCAAAAGGGTAACAATGTGTAACAAATCGTAACGTTTCGCCTTCAATCCCGGCCTGGGATAAAGTCTGATGATGCATCGATTAAACTGCTTATATGAGGTAGTGTCCGTCCAGAAACGAGGATTTTCGTTCAAGATCAAGGCCTGCGAAAAATTTTACCACAGGCATATGGTTGATATTCCGAGGATAAAATTTTGAGCATAACGCAGAGATTGGGCGAAAAGACCGTTTCTGGATGGGCACGAGGTAGGTATGCTGTAAATCCGGCAGGCTGTCGCAGCAACGATCTGATCGACCATGATTTTTATCTTAAACGCAGGTTAAAGAAAGTTCATCGGGGGCCGATATTGTGGGAAACAGTTCAATTAATCTTTGGTATGCCCCGGATGGAAACAATATGGCCCTGAGCAAGAAAACGCCGCGAATCCTTTGTGTAACCAGCGGCAAAGGGGGGGTGGGGAAAACCAGTTTCACGGTGAATTTCGCCATCGCTCTGACCCGAAACGACAGCCGCGTCCTAGTGGTGGACGGCGATATGGGGCTGGCCAACGTGGATGTGCTGTTACGGCTGTCGGTAAAAAACAATATCCGGGACATCCTGGAAAGCGGTGCCGACCCCCGGCAGGCGCTGATTTTTGCCCGCCCCAACCTGGCCGTGCTGCCGGGCAGTTCCGGTGTGCCGGAGATGGTCTCGTTGGGAGACAAACAGCAGTCAAAGCTGGCCGGTTTTATCAAAAATATCTCATCGAGTTTCGACTACGTAATCATCGATACGGCGGCGGGGATCGGATCGTCGGTGTTGTGGTACAACCGGTTTTCCGACCATAACATTTTCATCCTGAGCCCGGACCCCACATCCATGACCGATGCATACGCCCTGATCAAACTGCTTTCCCGGGATCACGGGATCAACCGGTTCAACCTGGTGCTCAATTTCGTTCGCGGGGTTCGCGAGGGCAACCATACTGTGGATACCATCAAACGGGTTACCCAGCGGTTTCTCAACTTGGAGCTGGCCCATCTGGGCAGCATTCCAGAAGACAACGCGGTCCGCAAAGCGGTTCTCGACCAGGTGCCCTTTATCGAACAGACACCTGGCAGCAAAGCAGCCCGGGCCGTCCATGACCTGGCAGAACGGGTTCATACGCTGATCTGATGATTTCCAGAAACGCCATCCATACCCGCACCATTACCTGCGGCTGCTGCCGTTATGGGGTCTCGGCCGCGTTTCTGAAGCGCTCCGGCTTTTGCAACGTTAGGGGTAAATCAATGCATGGAAGCTTTTTTTTTGTGGTTCTATGGATCGTCGTGCTGCTGGTGGCCATTGTTCTCGGCTACCTGCAGCAAAACCGGATGGTAAAACGCAAAACCGCCGAATTGAGACGGGAGCTTTTCGAGCGGCAGATGGCGGAAAAGGAGCTGCTGGCCTCGGATCAAAAATTGCGGCAGTCCCTGGCTGAAAAAGAATCGCTGCTCAAGGAGATCCACCATCGGGTGAAAAACAACCTGCAGATCGTCTCCAGCCTGCTCTACCTGCAAGAGGACTATATGACCGATCCCAAAGGAGTGGATATCCTGCGGGAGAGCCAGAACCGGGTCAAGTCCATGGCCCTGATCCACGAACAGCTCTACGGCACGGCGGATCTGGCAAAAATTGACTTCGGCCGCTACATTGAGGGGCTGACAGCCAACCTGTTTGACGCCTACGGCATCGATCCGGACCGCATCCGGCTCAATGTCCGGACCGGCGACATTGCCCTGGGCGTGGACATGGCCGTACCCTGTGGCCTGATCATCAACGAGCTGGTATCCAACGCCCTCAAGCATGCATTTTTGCCTGACGCCAGCGGGACTATTGACATCGCTATTCAAACCCCGGACACTGGCCGGATAGAAATGGTGGTGGCCGACGACGGCATCGGTCTTACCGAGCCGCCTGCGGATGCTGAAAAAAAATCTTTGGGCCTTCGGCTCATCGACACCCTCACCGCTCAGCTGGATGGCACCCTTGTCATCAATACGGAAAAGGGGACCCGGTTCAGCATCACCCTGAACGCCCCTGAACAACCTGAAAAGGAGTCCTGACATGACACAGGCGACGATTCTGGTGGTGGAAGACGAAGGCATTGTGGCACAGGAAATTAAAAGCCGCCTGGAAAAAACCGGTTACAAGGTGTGTGCCGTGGCTCACGACGGCGAAACGGCTGTGGCCCATGTCGGGGAGATGGGGCCGGACCTGGTGCTAATGGACATCCGGCTCAAAGGCGAGATGGACGGTATCGAAGCCGCCGGCCTGATCCGTGACCGGTTCAACATTCCCGTCGTTTACCTCACCGCCTACACCGACCCGGCCACCCTGGAGCGGGCCAAGGTCATGGAGCCCTTCGGATACGTGGTCAAACCCTTCGAGACCCGCAGTCTTATGGTTTCCATCGAGATTGCCCTGCACCGCCACCGCAGTGAGTCCGAGCGTATCTACCGGGAAAAGCTTCAGGCGGTATTGGAGACCGCCGGCGCCATCTGTCACGAGTTGAACCAGCCCATGATGGCCATCTCCGGCCACACGGAACTGCTCATGGAAACCCTTGACCAGAATGATCCCCTTTACCCGAAAATTGCCAGGATAAAATCACAGGTGGAACGTATGGGCGCCATTACCCAAAAGCTCATGGGTATCACCCGCTACGAGACCAAGAATTATGTGCAGGGGGAGCGCATCGTGGACATAGAGAAGTCTTCTCTGACCTTTGATTAGCGCCGACGGACAGCGGTCCGCACCAACCGAGCCAAGTGCCGATAGTAGTGAAAACTGCCCAGAAAGAGGGCACCGCCGATGGCTGTGTAAACGACGGCCAGGAAGGTTTTCGGGATCGGCAAGTGCCGCAGGGCGATTCCCAGGGCAATCATGATCATGATGATCAGATAGCTCTTCCAGGCCTGAAAGGCAAAAAAACACCCCCGATCCGGCAACTGCCGTAGGCGCCGAATGTTTTTTTTGGCAATGCTGCCAAACCCCCAGCGAACAGCCATAACGGCCAGAACCAGTCCCGCCAGTTCAAACCCTGCGCCCCGAACGATTCCTTCGCGCGCCAGCCAGCCAACCCCGGTGGCGCACATCATGAAGCCCACGGCGCTCCACATCACCCCGGACGCGGCAAAAAGCCAACACTTGGGCACAGCTGGTTTGAGACGGGAAAGGGGCATGGTCGCTTCTCATGTCGTAGGGTCTGGGCCACCACTCGCTGGTCGTCGCAGCGCCGTCCAACAGCATATCAGAGCCAGTATAGCCCAACCCGGGTCCATTGGCCACCGGTTTGTCCGCAGCTCCCGTTGCATCGATCAGGGTCCGGCCAAGCGATAGTACAGGATGCCGATGTATTCGTGAAGGGCATCGGCGGATGCGCACAGGGCGCCGGCCCGGGGCAAAAAGTGTCTCCCGGTGTAAGGGGCGTCCCCGGCCGATAGAAAATAGGCGGGAAAGGGTGTAACAGGCATCCCGGCAGCATCGAATGCCATCCTGGCCCGTTTCAGGTGATAGGCGGAAGTAAGGAGGATGGGTTTCGTAAAGCCAAGCTGCCGGCAGATGGCGGTGGTGAGACGGGCATTCTGCGCCGTGTCCCGGGCCCGGTCTTCCACTATGACTAGATTATCCGGCACGCCCAAGTCCATCAGAAATCGTTTGGCTACTGTCGCTACGGCAGCATCCGCATCATCGTATACTCGGCCGCCGGTGACGATGATGGGAAGCCGCAACTGCTGGTAGAGCCTTACACCGCTGACGATCCGGCCCATCGTCAGCGGTGATGGCGCTGCGGTGCCAGTAAGATCCGGTACCCTGTCGATCATGCCACCGCCTAACAGGATGATCACGTCTCCCGAAGGATTTACCGGGATCGAAAAGTCCGATTCCAGCCCCTGCATCAGGAAATTGGCCACCGGCGTGGTCGACAGTGCCCACAGAACCAGCCCCACGGTCAAATTGATCGCCCCCAGCTTCCACCGCCGTCGAACCATCATCGGAAAGGAAATGAGTACGATCACCAGGATGAGAATTCCCGGCGGAAGGATGAACGGGGTGACGATTTTTTTTAATGCAAACATGGCGTTGTCTTTCACATTCCCGTCAAACCACCTGGATGATTCCTGCTGGGTAGTCCACCACCTCGCCGATAATGGCCGCATGCTCCACACCTTCGCTTCGCAAATGGTCCACCAACCCGTCCGCCGAGGTCGGCTCCACGGAAATGCACAGCCCGCCTGACGTCTGGGGATCGTACATAATATCCTGCATGGCCTTGTCCACTCCCTCGTCCATGTCCACCATTGAAGAGCGGAAACTCCGGTTCTTGTAGGTACCTCCCGGTACCATACCCATGGCTGCAAACCCGAGTGCCACATCGATAATGGGAAGTTTCTCCAGGACGATCTTCAATCCCAGGCCGGTTCCCTGCATCATCTCGGCCAGATGGCCGATGAGCCCGAAGCCGGTAATATCCGTACAGGCATGAACCGGATATTCCTTCATGATGGTGGCCGCGGTCCGGTTCAGGGCCGCCATGATGGCGGTGACCTTTCGTGTAATCTCTCCAGAAACCAGGTTGCCCTTGATGGCCGTGTTCACGATACCTGTGCCCAGGGGTTTGGTAAGCACCAGCCGGTCGCCCACGTTAAGTCCCTGTTTGGTGAGAATGCGGTTGGGGTGAATAAAACCGGTCACGGAGAGCCCGTATTTGAGTTCTTCGTCCTCAACGCTGTGGCCGCCCAGCAGCACCACACCCGCTTCCCTGACCTTGTCGATCCCGCCCTGGATCACCTCACGCAGCACGGAGAGGTCCATCTGCTTGAGGGGAAAGCCCACCAGATTCAGGGCTGTTTTCGGCTCCCCGCCCATGGCATAGACATCGCTCAGGGCATTGGCAGCGGCGATCTGGCCGAACCAGTAGGGATCGTCCACCACCGGCGTGAAAAAATCCACCGTCTGAATCAGGGCCAGATCGTCGGACACTTTGTAGACCCCGGCATCATCTACCCGCGAAAGACCCACCAGCACATTGGAGTCTGTTGGGAAATCCAGCCCGCATAACACCTTGTCCAGGTCCCCTGGAGGCAGTTTGGACGCTCAGCCGGCACCTTTTACCGTTTCGGTCAGGCGGAGGGGTTTCGAAGATAAGTTGATTTCGTCCATTATGTTTCTCCCGATCAGAGGGTCATTGGTGGCATTTGATTTCAGCATTTGAGGGCGTCATCCATTATGGCCGGACATTAATCGCGATGGCATCCGAAATCAAATCGGTAAAAAAGATAACGTCGTAACGCCTTATAGATAAATGCTATACGGTCAACACGTCCATCTGTATTGCGCATGCGGGTATAAAAAACCAACCGGCCAAGCATATTTTTAATTTTAAATGTTGAATTATGAATGTTGAATTAATGTATTCTGTCTATTGTTTTAAAACGATAGAATACCTTCATTCAAAATTAAAAATTCTATTTCCGCAATCAACCAAATTTATATGCTATTCGATTATAGTGAGTGATGAACTCTCAGATCGAATTTGTAAAAAGCTATCGCTGCTTCAGCTCATCCCAGGCCTTCATGGCCCGGCGCTGGTGGGGGATGGTGATAGTGCCGCCCACGATTAGGCCGATGAACAGCGCCTCTTCCAGCTCTTCGCTGGTGACGCCCTCTTCGTGACAACGGATCACGTGGTACTTGATGCAGTCGTCGCAGCGCAGCACGAAGCTGGCCACCAGGCCCAACAGCTCCTTGGTCTTGACCGGCAGATCCCCTTCCCGATAGGCTTGGGAATCGAGACTGTAGTATCGCTTGGTTCCCTGCCCAGCATACTTCATCACCAATGCGTTGAGAGCTTCCCGCTCCTTTTGAAATTTCTCGATATCACCCATGGTTCACCTTTCCCGCTTCTTTTTTTCTCAGATGGATAAACGATTCGAATCCTTGGTATGCAAAATGGTTTTCATCAACACTTGATACAGAATTTTTAGGAACGATTCCCTATTTTCATTCGTCCAGGGCTTCTGCAAAAAGTTCGACGGGATGCCGCACGGCGATATCCGCACCGGCCTGTGAGAGCATGTCACAGATCTGGATCATGCAGGCCGGGCATCCCGTGGCCAGCACGTCTGCACCGGTATCTATAATCTGTGCCGCTTTTTTCTGTCCAATGCCTTTGGAAATGTCGTAGTATTGCAGATTGAAGCTGCCACCCATGCCGCAGCACCAGTCGGGTTCGGCCATTTCCGTCAGCTTACATCCAGGGATGGCATTGATCACGGCACGGGGTTCGTTGAACACTCTCAGGCTTTTTTTCAAATGGCACGGGTCGTGGTAGGTGACGGTACGGATTTTTCCTTTTGAATCCGTCAGGGGACGGAGCTTGGCCTCCTTGACCAGGAACTGGTTGATATCCATGGTCCGCCGGGCCAACCGGGCGGCGGCTTTGCGGTTCCGTTGGTCAGCCATCTTCGGCCACACCTCATGGATGGTGGAGGTGCAGGTGGCGCAGGCGGTGACCAGCACATCGAAATCACCGGTTTCAAAGTGTTTCAGGTTGTGGGCCAGCAGTTTTTGAAAGGTAGGGAGATCACCGCCGGCCAGCGCCGGGATGCCGCAGCATCCCTGGTTTTCCGGCAAGTAGATCCCAACCCCGAAGTGATCCAGCACCTTTATGGTGCTGTGGGCAATGGCGGGAAACATCTTATCAATAAGACACCCGGTAAAGAGGGCCACCTTGAGGCCCGATTTTCCAGCAGGGCGCTCGATGGACGGCACCTGCCGGTGAAAGGACACCGGGGCCAGGGTCCGGAAATGTCGGTCCTGGATCAGGGGCGACATCACCCGGGCACAGGAAGTGCCGACGATGTCGTTGACCGGACGGGTGAAAATTTTTTGGAAACGGGCACCCCACTCGGTTAATCGATCGAAGAGCGCCGGATTGGCCAGCATGCCTTTCAAGATCAACCGCTTGGCCGGTGACAAGCCTATGGTCCCGGTAAGAATGGCCCGGGCCTTGAGAAAAATCTCCTGTACGCTGACCCCGCTGGGGCAGTTGGCGGTGCAGGAGCCGCACAGCAGGCACTTGTTCAGTCGCTGGTAAACCCCTTCGGGATCGTCGAACATGGACTCCATCAAACCGCTTAACAGGGCCAGCTTGCCCCGGGCCACGTCGGCCTCGCGGCCGGTCTGGTCAAAAACCGGGCAGACCGACTGGCACATGCCGCAACGCATGCACACGACCAGTTGATCTTCCAGTTCCCGCATGAGGCGGGCGAGTTCTTCCATTGATGCCATATTAGGAGTTACACTTTCAAAGCAATAATCTTGCCGGGGTTCAAGAAGGCATCGATCCATTGTGCCGACGAGACCACATGAATTTCAGCCTTCACCGCTTCCATGCGGGCTTTCAGGTTGTCGATCAAGGCCTGGGGGGTGAGGGGTGCGTCCAATCAACGATCAATCCCGTTGGCACAGTTCTACCAGCACGCCGTTGGTGGCTTTGGGATGCAAAAAGGCGATCTTGGCGCCGCCGGCACCGATTCTGGGCTGTTGGTCGATGAGCTGAACGCCCTTTTCTTTCAACTCGGCCAGGGCTTCATCGATATTTTCGACTCTAAAGGCCACATGCTGGATGCCCTGGCCCCGCTTTTCAATATATTTGGCCACCGGGCCGTCCGGAGCGGTGGACTCCAACAACTCCACTTCGCTTTCTCCCACGGGAAAAAAAGCCGTGGTTACTTTTTGCTCGGCAACAGTCTCTGCCCCTTCGAAATTCAAGCCAAGTACACCGGACCAAAACGTCTTGCCGTCGTCGATACTGTTCACCGCGATGCCTAAATGATCGATCTTCAAAATTTTCATAAATCACTCCTCCTTATATTAGCGTTGCCAGAATCGGAAACTGCCAATGATCTATCAGTGTCCATCCAGAAATGGTAGATTGTGGTTCAGGCCAAGGCCGCAGCGTTTTTGCAACCGCAGGCGTAGCTGCGCTACGTCGAGGATGGCGGAAACGTGAGAACGCCGGCCTGGGCCGCAAGATGCCATTTCTGGATGGATACTATTTATATTTTTGCATCACCTTCCTAAACCCCGGCAAGGCGTTGACGATGGTCTTGTCGTCGACGCAAAAGGCAATGCGAAAATGCCCCGGGCCTGCGAAACCGCTGCCCGGAACCACCAGGATCAGTTCCTTTTGTAGTTCTTTGACAAACGCCACATCATCGGCAATGGGCGTGCGTGGAAACAGGTAGAATGCTCCCGGCGGTTTGATGAATTCGTAACCGGCATCGGCGAGCCCGTCGCAAAGCAAATCTCTTTTGCGTTTGTACTCGCCGATGTCTACGCTCATCCCCTGCATACAGGAAACCACCCGCTGCATCAGGGCCGGCGCATTGACAAACCCCAGAATCCGGTTGGTCAGCGCCATGCCGGCCATCAGCGCCTTTTTATGGATGGCGGCGGGATTGATCGCGGCAAAACCGATCCGTTCGCCGGGTATGGAGATGTCCTTGGAGTAGGAGGTAGCGATGATGCTTTCGCTGTAGCTCTGGAAAATGGACGGCACCTGTGCGTCGTCGAAGACAATTTTTCGAAACTCGCTTTGCTGTATATTTGACCGGTTGGGTTGTTAGGGGAATTGATCAGCACCACTTTGGTTTTCTCGGTGATGGCGTCACCCAGCGCATCGAGATCAAGGGTGAAGTCCGGCCGGGTGCTCACCATTTTCAGGACCCCGCCGTGGTTGTCCGCATAGAACCGATACTCCACGAAACACGGCGTGGGAGTCAGCACCTCATCACCGGGGTCCAGCAAGGCTTTGAAGATCACATTTAGGGCACCGGCAGCCCCGCAGGTCATGATGATCTCGTCGCAGGTGATGGGAATGCCCTGCTCCGTGGTCAGGTAGTCGGCAATGGAGACGCACACCTGGGGGTAGCCGGCCTGGGGCATGTAGCAGTGATCACCGAGCCCGCAGGAATCCACCGTGTCCCGAAGAATCTCGTTGAACTTTTCCGGCGGCGGGAGGTTTGGATTGCCCAGGCTGAAGTCAAACACCTTGTCTGCACCGTGCTCAGCCTTGAGCCTGGCCCCCTCTTCGAACATTTTGCGAATCCATGACGATTTGGCCATGATGTCGTTGATCTTGTGTGCAACCGTCATCTGTCGTTTTCTCCTCTATCGGGGTTAGGGTGACTGATGGTTAAAAAAGGAAGGCCGTGGGCTGATGAACCGACGGAGTTAACAATTTATTGAGATACGGAACAAAACTCAAGCCATAATTTGAGGTGCGCGAATAAAGGCGTTTTCAGTGAGATGCGCCGCAGGATTCGTTTCAGATCAAAATACCCCGCCATTTGAATCTTTTCCAGTTGCTGACAACCGTTTCCGCCTTGATCTGCAATGTCGACTCAAGATCAATACCAGGAACAAGCGAAATGATTAAATTACAACAATGTATGTATTACATACTTATAATAACAATAATGTATTTTATAATCCTTAAATATACGCATATGTTGTTTCTTGTCAGCATAAAGTCGCACTGGAATATAAAAATATTTTATAATTACACATGCTTATATCTTTATCCGCTGAGAGTGGCACAGGCGTTGCTTTTTAGATTTGCAAACAGCAGCCAATACCCGGGATTGCTCAACCCTTCAAGTAATCAGGAGATGTCACCAATGAAGAAAATTGAAACGATTATCAAGCCGTTCAAACTGGATGATGTGAAAGACGCCCTGAACCGCATCGGCGTATCTGGCATGACCATAAGCGAAGTTAAGGGGTTCGGTCGTCAGCGGGGCCACAAGGAAATCTATCGCGGTGCCGAATACCAGACCGACTTCATTCCCAAAGTTAAAATCGACCTGATCGTAGATTCCAACATGGCGGACAAAGTAGTTTCCACCATCACCGAGGTGGCCAACACCGGCACTGTCGGCGACGGCAAGATCTTCGTCATGCCCATAGAAGGGGCATACCGGATCCGCACCGGCGAGTCGGGAAAGGATGCGATTTAAGATCTTTAGCAATTTATTATTTACACCACTTACATTTTTGGGTGATGTCCCCATATCGTTGACATCACATTGCTGGATAGGCCAGCAGCTCATCAAAGGTCCATTGGTGATCTGCTATTTTAGCAGCCATCGCCGGGGTCGTAGCTCGGAAAGTCCGA
>JABZFO010000121.1 GCA_014237405.1 Desulfosarcina sp.
TTCGACTGTTAATCGCGATCATCTGAAAGTAATCAAGTAAGGAAGATTAGCTAATATGAAGCAGTACAAACTGCCGCTAACTGTTAACAAAGGTCGTCGTAAAAGAGCCACACCCGAATCATTTAGATCGATCATGAAAGGAGGTAGATAGAATGCAAGACAAACAGAAAAAATGGGTATGTGCTCACTGTGGTTACACAGCAGACGGCAGGTTCGAGGGAGATATCTGTCCCAATTGTAATCTGACTTACTGGAAATGTGCCAAGTGCGGATTTCTTATAACAGCCTCAAAGCCACCGAATGTTTGTCCTGAATGTGGCGAACGGTGTGATTTCATCGATGTCACTTGCTACACTCCTGAGTGTGGAGGTCCGGGTAATATTGATCCGCGTTTGTAGCGAGAAAAGATTGCATGGTTTGAGTAGCAGAAAATTAATTGGTGAGCTTTTAATATCATCGGAGAAAAAAAAGAGGAAGGTTAAAGCTATGCTAGAAATAAAAAAGATTCTTTTTCCATTGGATTTAACAGAAAATTCGTCAAAGATTCTGCCTTATGTGTTGTCGATTTCCGAGAAATATAACAGTCTCGTTTACCTACTCCATGTGGTGCAGGATCTTAATAGATGGGGTAAGCTCTATGTACCCCATCCTTCTATGGACAACCTCCAAAAAGAAGCCAATGAGGCCGCGAGGAATGCCATGGACACAGTTTGTGAAAATCAGTTGCAAAGCTGCCCCAATTTTCAAAAAATAGTCGTTTCCGGAGACGCTGCAGATGAAATTCTAAAGGTCATCGAATCCGAAGACATAGACCTGTTGATTATGGGAACACATGGCCGAAAAGGGTTGGAGCACGTGATCTTTGGAAGCGTGGCGGAAAAAGTGGTTAAGAAATCACCGGTTCCCGTACTCTCAATCAACCCTTACAAACTCAAGTAAATTGACATTCCGTATGCGTTATACCATTGAAAAAATCACGCTGTGTCGAACGCATTGGAGAACCGTATGGAAAATACGTTCTGGACATCATTGGGAGCAAGCACCCTGGCGGCATTGGTCACCACGATAGGTATCTATGTTATCCGGCATTTCGAACGATGGGGGCGCGAGAATATCACATATTTCATCTGTTTTGCCGCAGGTGTTCTGATTTCTGTCTCTTTCTTGCATATCATCCCGACGGCATTTTCGATGAACACAAATGCCCCCATCTATCTATTTACTGGTTATATTAGCTTGTACATTTTCACTCATTTATCGATGGGTTCATCTATGCCATCACGTTCACGGTCAGCATCTTCACGGGGCTGCTGGCGGCCACCGGTATGGTTTTGCACGAATTCCCGGAAGGAGTCATAACCTACCTGCTGCTCATACGAGGCGGGTTTAGCGAAACAATGTCGTTCCTTTTGGCCTTTTCTGCAGGAGCGTTGGTTTATGTCGGGGCCACCCATCTTTTACCTCAGGCTGAAGCAGAGCACAAGAAATACAGCCTCTTTGCCCTGGGTGCCGGCTTTTTGGTAGCCTTGGTAATTATTCTTTCCAAGGCATAGGCGACTTCCTGATAGGTCGTCAGGGACAAAGTACTTATAAAGTATGCTTATCGCTATACCCGGCTGAGCGCAGATCTGTTTGATCGATAATCGTTTTTTCGTAGACGTTAACTTTTTATCGGCACACAAAGGGGCTCACCGTGTCAAAATTTTCTTTGGAAGTTTTAGAGCGGCGTGTGTTTCCATTTATTGAAACTGAAGACCCCGATGTTATTTTAGGGGCTGCCTTCGGCGATCGGCTGGCTGGCTGTCCACGTGGCCTGCAACGACGTCGCAACCAGCGGAGCCCCTCCCCGCTGGATCCTGCTATTGGTTTTGGTTCCGACAATGGGTGATGAAGATCTGCTGGAGCAAATCATGCGTGACGCTAATCGCGCAGCTAAGGAGATTGGCGTCTCCATCATCGGCGGTCACACCGGTTATACTTCTGGATTATCCAGGCCATTGGTCGCTGTCACCGCCCTGGGATCAGCATCAGGCCGTAAGCTGGTACGGACCAGCGGGGCACAAATCGGCGACCATGTGCTGGTTACCAAGAGTATTGCCCTGGAAGGAACGGCTATTCTGGCTCAGGACTTTCGCGACATAGCACTAAAATTGGGGTTACGAGAAAGTGACATAGAGAAAGCGCACCACTTAATTGGCGAAGTGAGCGTTGTTCCGGAAGCCTTAGCACTCGCAAAACTGGGGGCAACGGCTATACATGACGTGACCCGTGGCGGGCTTTTGGAGACTTTATTGGAAATTGCCCATCTATCAGGAGTCGGTATTGAGGTGGATGATTCCCGACTGCCAACCCGCCCTGTGGTTGCTCGCTTCGCCCAGGCGTTCCAGTTCGACCCGCTTCGGATGATTTCTTCCGGGACCCTGGCGGCCACTGTTCCACCTGATCGGGTAAAGGATGTCAAGAATGTTTTGACGAGGATTGGGGTTCTTTTATCCGATGTGGGCCAAGTCACAGATGGGGTCGGAGTGCGTATCACTCGCAAAGAAGAAAGTATACATTACCGTCAAATTCGGTGCGAAGAAGACGAATTGGCCCGTATGTGGAATCTCTATCCCCGGAATGAATAATCCTTGTATAAGCACGGAGTCAAAAAGACAAATGAGTGCAATGCTATCTCGAAGTTTGGCATGGTCGTTGTGTTAGGCTTCTACCCAGTCAATAAAAAAACGAACAGTTATTTTAACACTCTTCACAGTGAAGGAGGATATAAGTATGGGTGTTAGAGAGAATGATGTCATGGTACCATTGGATGTCCCAAAGGCAGAAAGAGAAAATTATATCAACAATTATTTAACGATAACCCGAAAAACCGGGCGGTTGATGCTGTTTGCAGGCGATCAAAAGGTAGAACACTTAAATAACGATTTTTATGGCCAAGGAATTCATCCGGATGACGGTGATCCGGAACATCTCTTCAGAATTGCAAGTCAGGCGAATATAGGTGTTTTTGCTACACAGATAGGGCTAATTGCCAGATATGGTATACATTACTCTGATATTCCTTATCTGGTTAAGCTGAATTCCAAAACAAATCTTGTCAAAACGTCCCAGTCCGACCCTTTCAGCAATCAGTGGTTGGATGTTGAACAAGTAGTGAACTTTCGTGACAGCAGCGGGCTAAATATTTTGGCAGTGGGTTATACGGTCTATTTGGGGAGTGAGTATGAATCCGAGATGTTACATCAGGCAGCACAGATTGTCTACAATGCGCACCAACATGGGTTGATAACCGTATTATGGGTCTATCCCCGTGGTAAGACGGTGGCCGATGAGAAAGATCCTCATTTGATTGCCGGCGCCACCGGTGTGGCTGCATGTCTGGGCAGTGATTTTGTTAAGGTGAATTATCCCAAAAAGGAAGGTAGTGAATCAAAAGAGATATTCAAAGAGGCCATCCGGGCAGCTGGTCTAACCAAGGTGGTTTGCGCCGGAGGTTCAAGCGATGATGTGGAGGTCTTTCTGAAAAGACTTCATGACCAGCTTCATGTGAGCGGAGCTTCAGGGAATGCTACAGGAAGAAATATCCATCAGAAATCCCTTAAAGATGCAATAGCTATGTGTGATGCCATCTATGTCATTACCGTGAAAAATGGGGACGTGAGGGAGGCTCTTAAGATTTATCACTCAAATTAGATGAATAAATGGTGAAACTTATTTATTATGGTTTCTTATCCAATCAAGGAAACATTAACTTTTAAATTTCGAAAAATTTCTAAATTTCTTTTTGAAATTTTCGAAATTTAACGTTATAGCAAAATTATTTTCAAATGTGGGGAAATTTAACCATTAGATTTATCAGCAGTTATTCGGGCTATAATATAATGGCATACTTTATGCGGCCAAGAAGTTAAAAAAGATCAGCACAGTGATTCGATTTTTTTTAAAAGATTCTCTGCTCCTGTTGATCAAAGCAAACGAAAATTCTTTCGTCTACTTATGAAAGGAAGACAACCATGGCAGAATTTCATAGACGGCAAAACAGCGATAGGTGGCATTGGAGTAAAGAATGTTCCAATTATCCGACAGAAAAGGACGTAATCATCAGTCACACCATACCTGATTATGGGTTTTTGTGTGAGGAGTGCAAGGAAAAGGAGCCCTTAGAAAAAGACGAGTAAGGTGATGGAAATCCCACGGTAACCATTCAGCGTAAACTGTTAGCACTACTACTCTTGCGGAAAAAATTCCGGCAGCTTTCCATCAAACAAACAGGCCGGCGCATGACCTGGCGACACGCCGTGCTTGCGGCAAGTCGACAGGTAGCCTCGAACACCACAGAAGATCCGGGCACCCTTGATCGAGCGAACGCGGCTTCAGGGTTCACCGTTCCGGATTTTCTTTCATTCGTTGACCTTGTTCGTCAGCTTCCAAGATACAGAGGGTTCACCCGTAAGTTGTGCTAGTGTTTCAGAACGTTTGAGGACCGCACGACTGAAGTACATAACAATAATAAAGGAGAAATGCGCATGAGAGACTTAAAGACGTTAAAAGCATGTGATGTTATGGTGAGACCGGTGGTATCCGCGCGTCTAAATGCATCGTCGCGGGATGTGGCGCTTCAGTTTCTTTCCGGCCTTTACAGCGGGATGCCGATTACCGACGACGAGGGGAAGGTTGTCGGCGTAGTTTCGGAACTCGATCTGTTGAACGCCGTGGTGGAGGGTAGGGAGTTGGCTAAGCTTACTGCAGAAGAGCTGATGAGCAAAGACCCGGTTACGGCCGATGTCGAAACCCCGGTTACTGATATTGTTAAACTCATGAAGGAAAAGAACGTGATTCGTCTACCCATTACCTCTGAAGGTAAGCTGGTCGGTGTGGTTGCCAGATGCGATATTCTGACGAGTATCATCGAACCGGAGTTTGTGACTTATATGTAACCGGCATGATCGCGAGATTAAAAAAAAGGAAGTGTCCCATGAATACAGGCATTAATTCTACAGGGACAGAATTCATCTTACTTTATTGAAACGACATAACCCGGATGGCAATTCCCGGCAGAAAAGAAATCTGTCGGGAATATCCGAATTCCGGGGTGAAATGAAAAGAAAAGCTTGGCCCTGTACTCTTTCAGCTACCGCCGACGCTATCCTTCGATATGGAAATATTGGATAGCTTCTGTACCTGTTTTCCGAAAAATATGCGCTACGCCCTTGAGGCAGGGCACCCAAGCTGGCTTGAAGAATAGGCGCTAAATTTATTATTAGTTTCAGTTCAGCGCTTGCTGAGTTGAAAAGAAGGGTCGGTGAAGTGTAATGGATTATGAGCCGATAAAAAAAACTCTGAATTCTCTGGCGGTGCCGCCGAATTTTTTGGACTATAATCAAATCTGTGACCGGTTTTCCTGGGAGGAAGTCCGTCGTGAGCTGGACGGCCTGCCGGCGGGCAAAGGCCTGAACATTGCCCATGAAGCGGTTGATCGTCATGCCGATGGCCTGCGAGGTAATCGCCTGGCTATCCGCTGGCTGGGAACGGACAGCACCATCCTTGATTTCTCCTATGCTGATCTGAAAAAAGAGAGCAGCCGGTTTGCCAATTTGCTTGCCGGGCTGGGAGTGGAGAAGGGCGATCGGGTGTTCAGCCTGGCCGGACGGATTCCAGAGCTTTACATCGCCGCCCTCGGCATCCTGAAAAACGGCAGCGTTTTTTGCCCCCTGTTTTCCGCCTTTGGCCCGGAGCCCGTCTATCAGCGGTTAAGCAAGGGTAACGCCAGGGTTTTACTGACTACCAGAGCGCTGTATAAGAAAAAAATTGTTCCCTTAAGAGAACGATTGCCGCAATTGCAGCATGTGCTTCTGACTGACGTGGAGGACGATTTGGCTGAGGGGGTCCGGTCCCTTCCCAAGCTGATGGCGGCTGCCTCCACTGACTTTTCCATTCCGTCGACCGATCCGGAGGACCCGGCCCTTTTACATTTCACCAGCGGCACCACCGGCATGCCTAAAGGTGCCATGCATGTGCACGAAGCCGTGCTCACCCATTACCTGACCGGAAAATATGTGCTCGATTTTCATCCGGAAGATGTTTTTTGGTGTACTGCAGACCCCGGCTGGGTCACGGGCACCTCTTACGGCATTATCGCCCCACTGGTCCACGGGGTGACCAATATCATTGACGAAGCTGATTTTGACGCAATGCGCTGGTATCGGATTCTGGAAGAACAAAAAGTGACGGTCTGGTATACGGCGCCGACGGCAATCAGGCGGTTGATGCGTCTGGACCTCAAACCGCGCCAGGAATACGATTTGAGCAAATTGCGTCTGATTCACAGTGTCGGTGAACCTCTCAATCCGGAAGCCGTTGTTTGGGGTCAGCAGGTGTTGGGCCTGCCGATTCACGATAACTGGTGGCAAACCGAGACCGGCGGCATCATGATCGCCAACTACCCTTCGGTCGAGATTCGCCCCGGCTCTATGGGCCTGCCCTTGCCGGGGGTGGAAGCGGCGATTATCCGTCGGCCGTCCAAAAATACAGTGAACGTGGTGGAGGAGCCAGGGGTCGAGGGGGAGTTGGTCCTCAAACCCGGCTGGCCCTCAATGTTTCGGGGATACCTGCACGACAAACAACGCTACCGCAAATGTTTTTTGAGCGGGTGGTACCTTACCGGTGATCTGGCCAAGCGCGATGAGGACGGTTACTTCTGGTTCCTCGGGCGTGCCGATGACATCATCAAAACCTCAGGACACATGGTCGGGCCGTTCGAGGTCGAAAGCGTCCTGATGGAACATCCGGCGGTGGCCGAGGCCGGGGTTATCGGTAAACCCGATCCGTTAATCGGCGAACTGGTAAAAGCCTTTGTTTCCCTTAAGCCGGGGGTGAAGCCTACCAACCGGCTCCGGCTGGAATTGATCGGATTTGCCCGCAAGAAGCTGGGCTCGGCGGTGGCCCCCAAGGAGATCGAATTTCAGGAAAATGTGCCCAAAACCCGTAGCGGTAAGATTATGCGTCGATTGCTGAAGGCGCGGGAGTTGGGGCTGCCGGAAGGCGATATTTCAACATTGGAGGCGGACGAATGACTACAACAAAATCAGCCAGACAGGCGAAGGTTCAGGTTGATCGCCAGCACGCCCTGCACCTGTTGCACCAGATGCTCCGGATCCGGCGCTTCGAGGAAAAGTCGGCCGAGCTTTATACTGCCATGAAGATCCGGGGCTTTCTGCATTTGTATATCGGCGAGGAAGCGGTGGCTGTGCAACTAAGATTATGGCGGAAATGTACGGCAAGCAGGAAGGTTGCAGTCGCGGCCGGGGCGGTTCGATGCATCTGTTCGACGACCAGCGGCGTTTTTTCGGCGGCAACGCCATTGTCGGCGGCGGCCTACCCTTGGCAGTTGGTCTGGCCCTGGCGGACAAAATGCAGGGCAGGATGCGGGTGACTTGCTGCTTCTTTGGTGAGGGTGCGGTTGCTGAAGGGGAGTTCCACGAGTCGATGAACCTGGCCGTCCTCTGGCAACTGCCGGTCTTGTTTGTCTGCGAGAACAACCGGTACGCCATGGGAACTGCGCTGGAGCTTTCCGAGTCGGTAACCGATTTGACTAGAAAAGCCTCAAGCTATGAGGTCGTCGCCCAGACCGTGGACGGCATGGACGTGCTGGCGGTGGAGGCGGCCGCCAAAGAAGCCGCCGCGGCGCTGCGGGCCGGCAAAGGACCGTATTTCCTTGAGTGCCGCACTTATCGTTTTCGAGCTCATTCGATGTTCGATCCCGAACTTTATCGCGACAAGGCGGAAGTCGAAGAGTGGAAGCAACGCGGTCCCATTGTCACCTTCGTCCAGCACCTGAAAAAACAGGGTTTGCTCAGCAAGGCTGATTTGGAGGCACTGGAGCGAAAAGTCGCCGCTGAAATCGAGGAAGCCGTGGCTTTTGCCGAGGCGGGTACCTGGGAACCGGTGGAGGATCTGACCCGCTTTGTTTATTCGGAACGGAGGACGGGATGATGAAGATTACTTATCGGGTAGCTGTGCGGGAGGCAATTCGGGAGGCGATGCACAAGGATGACCGGGTTTTTCTCATGGGCGAGGATGTCGGCCGTTACGGCGGCTGTTTTGCGATTAGCAAGGGATTGCTTGATGAGTTCGGCCCGGAGCGAATCCGGGATACCCCCTTGTCGGAATCAGGGTTTACAGGGGCCGGCATCGGCGCCGCGCTTGGCGGCATGCGCCCCATTGTTGAGGTTATGACCGTCAACTTCAGCCTGCTGGCAGCTGACCAGATTCTTAATACGGCCGCGACTTACCTGCACATGTCGGGAGGGCTGTTCAACGTTCCCCTGGTTATCCGCATGTCCACCGGCGGAGGCAAACAGCTGGCGGCTCAGCATTCTCACAGTCTGGAAGGCTGGTATGCCCATATTCCTGGAATTAAAGTGCTGGCCCCGGCAACGGTTGAGGATGCCCGCGGTATGCTGTGGACTGCTCTTGAAGATCCTGATCCGGTACTCATCTTTGAAAACGCCACGTTGCTGAATATGGAGGCCGAGCTGCCGGAGGATGCCGGTCCGGTGGACATCGACCGGGCCCAAGTGCGGCGGCCGGGCCGGGATGTGACCATCATCACCTACGGTGCCGGCCTCTTTAAATCTCTGGAGGCGGCAAAAGTTCTCGCCGGGGAAGGGATTGAAGCTGAGGTGGTTGACCTGCGCACTTTGCGGCCCTTGGACAACGAGACTTTCCTGCCTTCGGTTGACAAAACCCATCGGGCCCTGATCGTTGATGAAGGCTGGCGCAGCGGGGGGATTTCGGCGGAGATCAGTGCCCGGATTATGGAAGAAGCCTTCTACGAGCTGGATGCCCCGGTTGAGCGGATTTGCGGGGCCGAAGTGCCGATGCCCTATGCCCGGCATATGGAGCAGGCGGCCCTGCCGCAAGTGGAGACGATAATCGCAACAATTAAAAGGATGATGGGCGCGTAAAATAATAGAACCTATATCCTATAATCTTTTGCAAATGGTGCAGTTAAATGTCTGAATTTATTATGCCCAGTTTGGGCGCCGATATGGAAACAGGCATCCTGGTTGAGTGGAATGTTGAACCCGGTGACCGGGTTAAGCGCGGTGACATCATTGCCGTAGTGGAAACCGACAAAGGAGTCATTGAGATTGAAGTGTTTGAAGACGGCGTGGTTGACGAGATTCTCGTTCAGCCGGGGGAGGAGGTTGCGGTCGGGACGGTGATGGCTATCATTCGTTCTGAGGAAGTGACGGCGGCGAAAAAGCCGCCAGCGGTCGAAGCCGTCAGACCGAAACCATCGACTGGACCGGTGATAAAGCAGGCCCCGGCGGGGCCTGAAGAAAAACCTTCCCTGGTACAGCCGGCAGAGGCCCGGCCTTTGATATTGCCCACGAAGAAACGTCTCAAAGCTTCGCCTTTGGCGCGCAAGCTGGCGGCCGAACTTGGTATTGACCTGGGCACGGTGCCGGGGACCGGACCGGACGGGGCGATTAACCAGGCCGATGTCGAGCGGGTGGCGCAGGCGCAAAAAGCAACAGAGAAAGCTGCCAAACCAGCGGCGGCTGAGTTCCGCGTAGGCATGCGCCAGGCGATCGCCGCGGCCATGGCCCGTTCCAACCGGGAAATTCCCCATTATTATCTGGAGAAGCGCATAGATATGAGCCGGGCGCTCCAGTGGCTGGAGGCGGAAAACCGGAGGCGGTCGGTCAAGGAGCGGCTCTTACCGGCGGTGCTGCTTATCAAAGCGGTAGCTCTGGCTTTGGGAGACGTACCGGAACTCAATGGCTACTGGATCGACGACCAACACCAGCCCCGGAAAGAAATTCACATCGGTTTTGCCATTTCCCTCCGGCAGGGCGGCCTGGTGACCCCGGCCATCCACCACGCCGACCTCAAGAGCCTGGACGAGTTGATGGCGACCCTGGACGATCTGATAACCCGAACCCGGGCCGGCCGGCTGCGCAGCTCCGAGATGACAGATGCCACCATCACACTAACCCATCTGGGCGATCTGGGGGTGGAGAAGGTATACGGAGTCATCTATCCGCCCCAGGTGGCCTTGGTCGGCCTGGGTAAGATCACGGAAGCGCCTTGGGCGGAAAACGGCCTGCTCGGTGTCCGGCCGGTGCTGACGGCGACCCTGGCTGCGGATCACAGGGCTACGGACGGCCGCCAGGGTGCCAAATTTCTTGAGGCTTTTAACCATTATTTACAGGAGCCCGACAAGCTATGACTGAAGCAGAAATAAAGGAAACCATTTTTAGGATTCTTGCCGAGATCGCCCCGGAGGCTGATTTTGAAGTACTCTCTCCGGATGAGAATCTTCGAAAAGCGTTGGACATTGATTCTTATGATGCTCTGAAATTCATCATCGGCCTCAACGAAGAGCTTGGGGTGGACATCCCGGAATCCGACTACGGGCAGCTCAACACGCTTACTACTATCATTCGTTATCTTTCAACCCGCGTCGGTTGATCCTTTAAATCAATTTACCGGCCCGATGGGGTGTTTTTCCAATACTCCATAGCCACAGACGCACCTCCGTCAGGCAGACTACCGCTAAGCTGAATCGTGTCTGTAAAAGCATAGTTTACGGGCCTCGTTAAGCCATCGGGAGTGAAATCGGTTGCGTGTTACTGCTTAAGGGCTTGACTAA
>JABZFO010000185.1 GCA_014237405.1 Desulfosarcina sp.
ACTGTTAATCGCGATCATCTGAAAGTAATCAAGTAAGGAAGATTAGCTAATATGAAGCAGTACAAACTGCCGCTAACTGTTAACAAAGGTCGTCGTAAAAGAGCCACACCCAAATGAAAATGACAACGGACATTCCGGTATCGATCACCACACCCGACAAGGTAAAAACCCGTATCGGCACGTTGGAGTTTTTTGACGGCTTTCCCACCGAGGCCACTGCCCAAAAGTGTTTCGATAATCTGGACTTTTTACGTGGTGTGGAGGTATTTATGAACGGGCTCCCCGGAGCATCGCTCGTGGCCATGCGGGAGGGAATGCGCGATCTTGGTGCGGTCAACGGGACAATCGTTATCACCGAAACCCTGATGGATTCGAAATCGCTGTTCCTGACCCCGAATACGGAAAGCATTTATACCAGCACATGGTTGGATCTGAAGGACGGCCCGATTGTGGTGGAAAGTCCGCCCAATACGCTGGGCATCGTGAACGACTTCTGGTTCCGCTACGTGGCCGATATGGGCAACGCCGGACCGGACAAGGGCAAGGGCGGCAAGTATCTGTTTGTCGGACCGGGATACGAAGGGAAGATACCGGACGGCTACTTCGTTTTTTACAGCTCGACCTATGGCAATTACCTGATCTGGCGCGGTTTTCTGGTGGAAGGCGACCCGAAACCGGGTATTGAAAGTTTCAAGAAGCATGCGCGCATCTATCCGCTGTCGAGGGCCGACAACCCTCCCGAACAGAAATGGGTGAACGTGTCGGGCAAGGCTTTCAATACCGTCCATGCCAATGATTTCACTTTCTATGAAGAGCTGAACCAGATCGTTCAGGAGGAGCCCTCCGAATCCCAGAATCCGGAAATATTGGGACTGTTTGCTGCCATCGGTATCAAAAAGGGGCAGCCCTTTGCACCAGATAAACGTATGAAAAAGATTCTTACCGAATCTGCAGCCGTTGGTAATGCCACTGTGCGGTCACTTGTCTTTCCAGGACGAGACAAGAGTGCTTATCAATATGACAGCGGTTACTGGAAGACTGCATTTATCGGCGGCAGCCATGAATTTCTCGCGGACGGCGCGCGCCTGCTGGATGCACGAGCATTCTTCCATTACTACGCTACCATGGTAACACCGGCCATGACCCTGCAAATCCCGGGCGCCGGTTCCCAGTATTCGATGGCCACGGTGGACTCTCGAGGAAAAGCTCTGGACGGATCCAGGAACTATAAGCTCCATTTCCCGCCGAACGTACCAGCCAAGGATTTCTGGTCAGTGTGCATCTACGACAACCAGACTCGTTCTTTACTGCAGACTGACCAGCAATACCCGAGCGTAGTAAGCGAGCGCGGTGCACAGGCCAATGCAGACGGTTCATATGACATCTACTTCGGACCCAAGGCCCCGGCAGGCAAAGAGAGCAACTGGATTCAGACCATCCCGGGGAAAGGCTGGAGCGTTATTCTTCGCTTTTACGGGCCGCTTCAGTCCTGGTTCGACCAGACCTGGCAGCCGGGAGAAATTGAGTTAATAAAATAATTTTTTAATGATTACAGCCGAGGTTAAAACTGATGTAAAAATGTGGCTTCACTAAACGAGGAAAAATAAATTATACTATTTCAATATGTGAATATTGCATACAGAAGAAGAGGTTAAAATGGAAAAACGCTTAGCAGCAATTTTGAGCATTATAACTTTTTTGCTCACCGTTTCTTGTTCAGCTAAAGAATAAAAAGAAAGAAATTTAAGCGATTCAAAAGTAATCGACTGGGAATACCAGATCGCCTACCAACGAGGTATTGAAGCGATGAACTGGGCCATACCCGCAGTCAGCATGCTTAGTATGCGCGACAAGGGTAAATTTAGTCTGGGTGGCGGTTACAATTCGGTTTACTGGATATCCAAACCCCCAACCGCTTTGGCGGAAACATTAACTGCTAATAATCAAACACCCTATGCGTCGGTATATATAAATACCAAAGAAGGCCCTGTTGTTCTTGAGATACCGCCGGCTTCTGAGCGAACTGCTATTTTTGGCAGTGCAATTGATATCTGGCAGGTTCCGGTCGCTGATATTGGCCCTGCCGGAATGGATCAGTAAAAATAAAGGGGTCATGTCTTGAAAGTTGAATAGTTTGCGGGTGTGTGCTGTATGCCTTGTAACAGACATATTTTTAAAGGGGGGCATATGGCACGACCTGATCAGTCAATAAAATGTGCAATGCGCAATGGCGAATGCGAATCAAAAATGAAAAATTGCATTCCGCATTCGCCATTCCGAATTCCACATTCGAAGGATTTCGCATTCCAAAAAAAGGAGGAGAACAATGAAAAAGATCGGTTTATTATTTGCGTTTTTCGCGCTTGTGATGCTTTTCGGGTGCACCAAAGAGGAAACAACTGAAACGCAAAAACAGGTGACAGCAACAGCAGGCACACAGGAATTAACACCTGTCGAAGCAAAGGCCATTGCCAAAGAGGCCTATGTATACGGTTTCCCGATGGTTGTTAATTACAAGACCATGTACATGTATGTGGTGAATGAAAAATCTCCTGAATACAAAGGGCCGTTTAATTATTTAGGTTGTGATGCAAGGTTGTTTACACCGGAAGACAAGGCGGTGGTAACCCCGAATTCTGATACGCCTTATTGTATGTTCTGGGTGGATCTTAGACAGGAACCTGTGGTGATTTCCGTCCCGGAAATGGAACCCGAACGGTTTTATCATTTTCAACTCATCGATCTATATACTCACAATTTCGCCTATATTGGCACATTGACCACGGGAAACGGCTCCGGGAAATATTTGATTGCCGGTCCGGATTGGAAAGGACAAAAACCTGAAGGCATAAACGAAGTTATAAATTGTGAAACAGATATCTTTTTTGTTGTTGTTCGAACCCAGCTATTTAATCCCGAAGACATCAATAATGTGAAGAAAATCCAGGATGCCTATGATCTGAAAGGGCTCAGCGCCTACTTAGGGAAGGAAGCGCCGCCTGCCGCCCCCAAAATTGATTTTCCGGAATGGAAGGAAGGGGAGCAGTTTAACGCGGGATCATTTACTTATATCGATTTTATGCTGTCGCTGATAACACCGGTTGAGGAAGAAAAAGAACTAATGAAACGGTTTGCAAAAATTGGTCTTGGCACAAATGAGAAGTTCGATATCAACCGATTCTCTCCGGAAATAAAACAAGCTATGGAACAAGGGGTAAAAGAAGGATTTAAGGAACTGGAGGCTTTTATAGAGAGGGAAACAAAAGACCCGCTGATAAGCGCCAAGATATTCGGAACCAGAAAATTCCTTAAAGAAAGTGCGGCCAAATATTATAACGCTCCAAACTTTTTTGTAATGCGATCTGTTGCAGCACACATGGGACTGTATGGCAATTCCGGTGCAGAGGCAACATACCCCACCTACCTGGTGGATAGTGATGGCGCGCCGTTAAATGCATCCGATAATAATTACACCCTGACGTTCAAAAAAGAGGAACTCCCTCCGGTAAAGGCCTTCTGGTCGCTGACCATGTACGATGGTAAAACACAGCTTTTTATCCATAATCCTTTGGATAGATATCTTCTTAACTCAACCATGATGGATCAGTTTGTAAAAGAAGAAGACGGTTCCATTATTTTCTATATCCAAAAGGACTCACCCGGAAAGGACAAGGAGGCCAACTGGCTGCCGGCGCCAGACGGAACATTATACATGGTGTTGCGCTTGTATGGCCCTGAACCGGATGCGCTTGAAGGGCGATGGACTCCACCCAAAGTGAGGAAAGCTAACGGCTCAGTCGAGTAAAATTGTACTATTGAAATAAAAAAGGGCTTCGGCACTCACTGTAGGTTTTCAGGGCGATACCGGAAGAGGGACGCCGGGGCCTTTATCTAAATGTAAAAGAAAGTACTCAACATTTAAGGAGGGAAAAAATGAAAATAAAACAAAACATGAACGCAATCAAGGTGTTAACAGTGGTTTTCGCCATTTCCATTTTATTCCTTATGCCCGGTCCGGCCCCTGCGGCTGAAATGGAACGGGTGACGGTCGATAACTTTGTTCGAGCCGAGTCGGATCATATGATCCGCGCCAACATGAAGGCCTTTAACATCGGCTTTGGCCAATTTGCGCATTTGCGCGAGCCCACCACTCCGGACAACCAGCCCGTCATCCGCATGAATCAGGATACACTCTACTCCGCGACGGTGCTGGACTTGTCGAAACCCGCAAAGATTACGCTGCCGGAAGTCGGCGGACGTTATATGTCCATGCACGTGGTGAATCAGGATCATTACATGATCGTGGAGTCGGAGCCGGGGACCTACGAGCTGACCGAAGACACTGTGGGCACGCGCTTCGCACTTGTGACCATCCGAACCTTCTATAATGCAGGCGACCCCGATGACCTTGCAGCGGCCCACGCAGCCCAGAACAAGATCGAGATCAGCGGCGGGGGCAAGGGGCCTTTCGAGGTGCCGAACTGGGACACGGATCAACTCGCAATTGCGCGCAAAGCCCTCAGCGACCTGGCCGTCCTCGGCTTTGACTCCTCCCACGCGTTCGGCAGCAAGGAAGAGGTCCGACCGATCGACCATCTTGTAGGCGCGGCCGCAGGATGGGGCGGACTGCCGCGGAACGCGGCAACGTATATTATAACCGGGGTTGATAAAAATGATGGCAAGACGCCGCACGCGGTTACAGTAAAGGACGTGCCCGTGGATGCGTTCTGGTCCATCACGGTCTACAACGCCGATGGGTATCTGGAAGCCAACGATCTAAAAAGGAACAGCTTCAATAACCTCTCCGCCAAGCCCAACAAGGACGGTTCCTATACGATCCGTTTCGGCGGAGACCCTAAGAGCGTGAACTACCTGCCGATCACCGAGGGCTGGAACTACGCCGTGCGCATGTACCAGCCGCGCAAGGAGATCCTGGACGGCTCCTGGACGTTCCCGAGCATCGAACCCGTGAAATAATCAAGTTATTTTTCATAAAAAGGAGACAACAATTCGGGATGGGGTAATCGGGATGGGTCGGGATGGGGTCGGGCCACGCTAAGGATCTAAAACTATTAAAGAACAAACGTAAAAATACCCTTATTTAGGCCCTATATTGAACTTTTCAGGGGCAAAAAGAGCATTATTCACAATAATCAATGGCGAGAGCGAAAAGACATTATATCCCGGGGCAGATATGGCATATCACCCACCGATGCCACAAAAGAGATTTTTTGCTGAAGTTTGCAAAGGATCGGCGAAGATGGCTTCAGTGGCTTTTTGAAGCGAAGAAACGTTATAGTTTACCAATATTGAATTATACTGTCACCTCGAACCATATTCATCTTCTTTTGGTTGGTGATGACGATCGTGATGTGATTCCAAATTCGATTAAACTGATTGCTGGACGAACCGGGCAGGAATATAATCAAAGGAAGAATCGGAAGGGAGCATTTTGGGAGGATCGCTATCACGCAACGGCGGTAGAAAACGGTGAGCATTTATTTCAATGTCTTGTATATACTTGAGTTTTCGAAAAATAGTTCTTTGAAAAATAAGAATTTGGCATTAGCTGTGCTTAAGCAGCCAATCTTGAACCGATGTCATTGTTCTCATCGAGCGAAACTAATTCATAG
>JABZFO010000016.1 GCA_014237405.1 Desulfosarcina sp.
TCGGACTTTCCGAGCTACGACCCCGGCGATGGCTGCTAAAATAGCAGATCACCAATGGACCTTTGATGAGCTGCTGGCCTATCCAGCAATGTGATGTCAACGATATGGGGACATCACCCTGGTTTTAAACGGCTGTTGATAATTTTAACGGTCACGTTTCTGCCTGGGGCGCAGTTAGGGCCTCGGAAATAAATAGATCCACACTCTTGCTTGTCTTTTGGTCCGTCTTCGGCGTTGCGCCAAAAGTCACATATAGACAATATGCTCCCTTTGGCGCGCCTTGCCTGATTTTAAATAAAACCGGCAAACCAAAATCTAAGCGCAATCTTTGTGGATTTATTTTTACCGCGACCCTTACCGTCCGATAGGGCTCTATTGCTGTAAAACATCCTTGCCCTGAGGGTTCTCGGTGTTATAAAAGGGCAGGGTGCGATAAAAATTGCTATGGTCGTAAAATATTTTTAAATCAGCCTGAAGAGGCCTTTCATGGATATGAATATTTACTTTCCCGAACGTGTTTCCCTATCCAACACACCCACCCCCCTACAAAAGATGGACCGGCTCAGCCAACAGACTGGGGTGGAGATCTATTTCAAACGGGACGATTTTACCGGCAGCGAGCTGTCCGGGAACAAGGTCCGCAAGCTGGAGTTTTTGCTGGCCGATGCCAAGAAAAAAGGCGCCGACACGGTGCTCACCTGCGGCGGCGCGCAGTCGAACCACTGCCGGGCCACGGCATTGGCAGCGATCAGGGCCGGCCTTTCCTCCCTGCTGCTGCTGCGCACGGACGATCCCGCCAATCCGCCGCCCATTTCAGGCAACATCCTGCTGGACCGCCTGTCCGGGGCCCCAATCGTCTGGATTACACCGGAGCAGTATCGGGCACGTGACGAGATATTCGAACGGGAGGCCCGAAGATTGAGCAGCAAGGGGCGAAAGCCCTATATCATTCCCGAAGGCGGTTCAACGGCGTTAGGCGCCTGGGGTTATGTGGCCGAAATGGAGGAGCTGGTGGCAGACCTGCAGCGCCTGGACGACGGAGACGTGAAGCCCACCACCGTGGTCTGCGCCACCGGTTCCGGCGGCACCACCGCCGGCCTGGCACTGGGCGCCCGTCTAACGGGTGCCGACATACGGGTAGTAGGGGTGAACGTCTGCGATGACCGGGACTATTTCGTCAACATCATCGACGGTATTTGCCGGGAGTTTCAATGGTCCTATTTCGCCGGGGAAGATGCTGCCATTCCCCCTTACGACATTGTGGATGGCTATGTGGGGCGGGGCTACGCCCTGTCGAGGCCCGAGGAACTCGCTGCCATCCGGGATCTGGTGCGCCTGGAAGGGGTGGTGCTGGACCCGGTCTACACCGGCAAGGCCTATTTCGGCATGATGAGCGAACTGGCGAAAAATCCGCGGGTTTTCGGTGAGCGCATCGTCTTCGTTCACACGGGCGGCCTTTTCGGCCTTTTCGCCATCGCCGACCAGTTCGCCGACCTTTTGTAGGTTGCCTGCATGAGAAAATGTTCCGGTGTTTATCGTTAATGGTTGAAACTCAATGAGTAGTCACCAACATTTGAAAAGGAGCTGAAATGAATCCAATGACGAAAATCGGCATTATCATCTGCGACCGCTATCGCCGCTGTGCAGGCGGCAAGTGCCTTCGGTCCATGAGAAACAAAGAGGGGGCGTTCAGCATATACCAAGACACCGACCTTGAACTGGTCGGGTTCACCACCTGCGACGGCTGTCCCGGCGGCAACATCGAATATGCCGGTGAGGAGATGGTCAAGAACGGTGCTAGGGTGATCCATCTGGCCACCGGCATGGTGGTGGGCTATCCCCCCTGTCCCCATATCGATACCTTCAAGGACTTTCTTGAGAAACGCTACGATGTTCAGGTGGTGATCGGCACGCACCCCATCCCTAAAAAATATCTGGATATGCACACCCAGCTCGGCACATGGACGGACGCTGCGTGGCAGCCTCGAATCGCGCCGACCATGGCCGATAAGACCATCCGGGCGAGTTATGACTGATAAGAAGATTGTCAAAAAATGATTGCCAAAACCGGTTGACAGGGCTATAAGCCGCCTCAAAGGTAACCCAACCGCACCTCGGTCGCAGATTGGATTCGGCCGGCAATCGGTTGCAATTTTAAAGCTATAATGCCGTCCGGATTGACCTGGGCGGCTTTTTTTATGGTGGATAAAAGGAACACGACAGATGGATTTCAGGACAATGGGTATCCGGGCCGAACTGCTGCGGGCCCTTGAAGATTTGGGATTCGAAACACCGATGCCGATTCAGGCCGAGGCCCTGCCCGAGCTGCTTTACGGGTGCCGGGACTTTATCGGGCTGGCCCAGACCGGCACCGGAAAAACCGCCGCGTTCGGCCTGCCGCTGCTCCAGCGGGTCGATCCGGATTTGGCCCGTCCCCAGGGCGTGGTCCTGTGTCCCACCCGGGAGTTGTGCCTGCAGATTACGGACGACCTGAAGCGCTATGCCCGTTACTTACCCAGGATCCGTGTGGCCGCAGTCTACGGCGGAGCCAGCATCGCCCAGCAGGTCCGCCAGCTGCGCGGCGGCTCCCAGATCGTCGTGGCCACGCCCGGCCGCCTGATCGATCTGATGCAGCGCCGGGCGGCGGATTTGTCCCGCGTTGCCTACTGCGTGCTGGACGAGGCCGACGAAATGCTGAACATGGGCTTTCAGGAGGATATCGACCGGATCCTGGAACGGATGCCGGCCGAACGTCAAACCTGGCTGTTTTCAGCCACCATGCCGCCGGGGGTCGCGGCCATTGCCCGGGACTATCTCGACGACCCGCGCAAGGTGTCGCTGGGCGGTCGCCACCGCATTGCCCCCAACATCACCCACACCTGTTACGTGATGAACGACCGGCACCGCTACCAGGGGCTGAAACGCATCATTGACTTCACGCCCGGGATCTTCGGCCTGGTGTTCTGCCGCACCCGCAAGGAAACCCAAACCGTGGCGGAAGCCCTGATGCAGGAGGGCTACCTGGCCGATGCCCTGCACGGCGACCTGAGCCAGGCCCAGCGCGACCATGTCATGCGCAAATTCCGCCGGCAATCGATCCGGCTTCTGGTGGCCACCGACGTGGCCGCCCGCGGCCTGGATGTGGACGCGATCTCCCATATCATCCACTACAACCTGCCCGATGGCCCCGAGATTTACACCCATCGCAGCGGCCGAACCGCGCGGGCAGGCCGTTCGGGTATCTCCATCGTCCTGGCCACTCCCCGGGAGGTTGTCCGGCTCCGCGAAATGGAACGCGCCAACGCCATGCGTTTCGAATTCCGAAAATTCCCGGATGGCCGGGCTATCTGTGAAAAGCAACTCGACGGTTTCGTGGACCGGATCGTTGAGACGCCGATGGACCGGGAGGCCTTTGCCGATTACCTGCCTGCTGCCTGCGAGGCCCTGGCGGGTTTCGACCGGGAGGAATTGATCCTGCGTTTCATGGCCGCCGGCTTCAAGCGTTTCCTGGAAGACTACCGCGATGCGGGCGACATCAATGCTGCGGTGCGTCCATCGTCCGTCGGCCTGGCCGGCAATGGCCGTAAAGCTCGTCCGGACGCGACCGGCAAGCGGCGCTTTTTCATCAACGTCGGTCGCCTGGACAAAATCAATGAAGGGGCCATTGTACGCCTGGTGTGCGACCATTCCGGCATCCGCTCCCACCAAATCGGCCGGATCGAACTAAAGCGCGAGTTCTCGTTTTTCGAAGTGGCCCGCGGTGCCGCCGACAAAGTCCGGCGCAGCCTGAAAAAGGTCCAGCTTGACGGCAGGTGGGTCCAGGTACGGGACGCCGGACGGAGGAAAACACCGGGGTCAGGGCTCCACATTTGACAGAATGGAAAGACAAGGGTGTGCGGTTTCACTCTTGGCAGAAATCGAGGTTGTTGAAGATATTTTCTTTAACCGGCGGTTTCCTTTTTTTGGAGAGTGCACGGAGTTGCCGCAGGTGGCAAAAGGGCCGCAGGGAGCAGACATCAGCGGCAAGTAGGCATAACACACCTGCAGGACAACGGGGTTAGTATGTGAAATGTGGAGCCCTGACCCCCTTGTCTCACACTGGCAATTGTTTTGTCAGGAATGTTAAGTGAAGATACATGGATAGACGCAAGTATCTTTTCCAGGTTCTCCCTGGATTCTTTGACATGGCCGAAATATCTGCTCCGAAGCTCCATCATGAGCGTTCCATGATAGGTATCTATGAATGTCGAGAGGATTTTTGCAATGGGAATCTTCCCCCAGCCGACAGGCATATGGGAATCCCCCCGGCCAAAGGGAATCTGGTGGGTTTGTTGTTTTTCATAATGGTGAACGGCATCTCCAAAATTGTCATGAATGTGTACGTGAGCTATCAATTTTTTGATACTTGCCGCCGCTTCAACCGGGTCAAAGCTGTAAAATTTGGCAGCCATATAAAGATGACCGATATCAAGGGTTGCCCTTACGTTCTTTCTGTTTACCTTTTCTATCTGTTTTTTCAAGGCATCGAGTCTTTCAGCATAGCAGTACGGGCTATGAAAGAGATAAGGCCTGGCATTTTCCATACAGATAATAATATCCGGAAGCTCGTCAGCAAGCTTCTTTAGCGATTCTGCCTCTATATCAAGGAGCCTTCGCTTTTCATCTGGGGAAATTTTAAAGTTGCCTTTTACAGGAAAGGTCTCTTCAGGGACAAATCGTCCTGAATGATAGACCAGGATATTTGAACCGATTTCAGAGGCAAATTCAAGGCTCGCCATGAAGACGGAAACATGCAGTTTAAGGTTTTGTCTATTCATAAGATTAAGAGGATTAGGAGAGTGAACACTGTATTCGAAATCAAAATCCTTTAATATCTCTTTAACCTTTATTACCTGCCTTTTATCGAGCAATCCATTCTTTATTGCATCCAGACCGTGAACAGGCAATTCTACTGCTTCTATATTAATCTTTCTGTAATATTCCAGGTCTCTTTTCAAAGCATCAAGGTTGCCGTCAATTCTCACCTCATCTATTTTGCTTCCTATTTTATGCAATTCGGGCACCTCCGGGTAAACTATATAAAATAATTTCTTAGCTTTCCACACAAGAAGTCGATAATGCTGACTGAAAGAATCACCATGATCATCATGGTGCAGACTTCGCGATAAAGATAGCCGTTTAGTTTGTCAAACATCAAAAAACCAATCCCGCCTGCTCCGCAAAAGCCCAGGATTGTGGCACTGCGAACGTTTGATTCGAATCTCAGCAGGCTGTAGCTGACTATGGTAGGCATAACCTGAGGAATTACGGAAAAAGAGATAACCTGGCCGGCGCCACTCCCGGTAGAGACAACCGCTTCTACCTGGCCGGGTTCGATGGCCTCGATAGCTTCGCTGAAAACCTTTCCTAGTATGCCTGTAGTGTGGATGAATAGCGCAAGGATACCCGCGAAAGGCCCCAGTCCGATAATGGCCACAAACATAAGCGCCATTACAAACTCATTAAA
>JABZFO010000152.1 GCA_014237405.1 Desulfosarcina sp.
GTAAATTGTTTTAAAAGGGACAACTCAACCTTTGCCTCCTCAGGGGGAAAAGGCAATTTATCCCCTTTTAGGGGTTATTTCAAAACCACCTCCTCTGGAGGTGGATCCTTTATTTTTGCGCGAACCCGGTATTCAGCCGGTTCACGGGGCAGCGGGAAGACGCTCCACCACGTTGCCATCCTCGTCCATCACAAAAATAAAAAATTCGCCTTCAGCGGCATGGCGGGATAGGTCTTCGTAGATGATGGCCTGCACTTCGTATTTTTTCTTCTTCTCCAGGTTCAGGTGGAACAAGGCCTGCTCGGCGGCGTCTTTGCTCAGGAAAGCGGGGATGAAAGAGATATTCTGTTCAGTGTCGGTCTGCCCAACGATCTGCTCGCCGGGGCCGGTTTTTTCAATGGCCACATACAGCCAGGTGGTTGCTTCGATGGTCATGGTTACTTCTCCTTCGACGGGTTGGTGTGTTCATGGGCCGCCGGTTTAAGGGACGCGGCAAGGATGCTAAAACCCCATGTCTTCGTTGATAAGAACGACCTTCACCCGGTGTTTGGGAAAGCTCTTTTCCGTGATTGTCCAGGTGTTGCAGATGCGGTCCGGGCTGCTGCAATTCTCACAGCAGCCAGTTTTGCCGCAGGGACTTTTCTTGTTCAGCCGCATGACGTTCACCGGAGCCGCGTAGTTTTTGATGCGGGCAACGGCGGCGTCACGATCCGGTACGATCTTGTTCCGGCCGATGAAGATAAGCACCTGTTTGGGGCCGAAGGTCAGGGCCGCAACCCGATTGCCGATCATGTCCAGGTTGACCAGGTGGCCGCTTTCGGTGACGGCGTTGGTGCCGGTGATGAACAGATCCACCAGCAGCGATTCCCGCCGCCGCTGCATGCTCTGTTCCGGTGAGAGGCTTTTGTCGTAGGTGTCCAGCACCGTGTAGCGGGGGTCATTTTTCAGCGCTTCGTAAAGCCGCGTGCCGACAAAGGTAATGGATCCTCCCCAGGAGATGGTTTTCGGGGCGATGGCCGGGATAATCGTGTCGTAGGCCATTTTTTTAGCCAGATCCTTATTGTCGGCGATGTAGACATCGAAGTTATTGGCCGCCAGTGTTTTTCTTATCTTTTGAAGCCGAATATCCCAGTAATGGCGGATAGGATTATCCATGAAGATCTCCTCTGATCCGGTCGCGTATGATTGTTCGGTGGCTTTATGATGCCGGTTTTATCCCTCCTGTGCGGCCGTGTCAAGGCGCACAGGACCGTGCCGCGCAGCCCTAAGACCCAGCCGGGGAGAAGATTATTGCCCTTATCCGGTGACCTGCCGCTGCATCCGATCCAGGTATTCGTCCAGTTCCCCCATGCTGGAAAAGACCTGCTGAGATGGCAGGGCTTTGATTATGTCGAATACTTTTTGAATCTGGGGCTGCAGGTTCAGCAGCACCACCCTGCCGTTGTAGTCCTTCATGGCCTTCTGGGCTTTGGCGATCACCCGCACCCCCATGCTGGAGATGTAGTCGAGCATTTCCATGTCGAACACCAGGGTGTGAGGCTTTTCCTGGAGCACCACATCCACCCGCTCCTCCAATATGGGATAGTTGCTGGTGTCCAGCCGGCCGGCAGGCGATACCATATACACCCCGTCCATTTTTTGTTTCGATGTAACCAATAGATTCATTTGTATCTCCTTATCGATATCGCTTTTCCATCCGCAGGATGTTCTTTCCCCGCTCACGTCGGTATTCCATCTGATCCATGAGATTTTTTGCCAGGGTAATTCCCATTCCCCCCTTGTCCCGCTCTTCCAGGGGCCTACCCTGGCGGCCGATTTGGACATTCAGGGGGTTGAACGGTATGCCTTCATCCTGCAGCGTAAGGATCAGGGCGTCCCCTTCGATGACCATATGAAAGGTGATGTTGTGATCCAGGTCATCACCAAACCCGTAAAAGACGATATTGGAGAATATCTCCTCCATGGCCAGGGTGACGTCATGAACCACCACCGGCGGGCAGGAAACCGAATCGGCGATCTGGGTTATCGCGTCAATGATTCGGCTTATCTCACGAATATCATTTCTCAAAACAATTGTTTTAAGAGTGTCATCAAGCCGGTTCGGAGAGAAGTAGGTCAGGGCCAGCAGGGTTATGTCATCATCCATCGGGCGATTTCCGGCAAACTCCCGGATCTGGGACAAGATGGCAGTCACCCGTTCTTTGGGCGTTAGGCCGGCAGTCAAGGATACGGTGTTCATAAGGGACTCCTGCGTAAACAGACGATTCTTGTCGTCTTGTGCCTCGGTGACGCCGTCAGTAAACAGAAGCAGGCCTTCTTTGTGCCGTAGCTGCACGGTGGCCTGCCGGTACTGAAAGGTGTCGTCCAGGCCGATGGCCGGACATTGAGCGTCGCCAAGGAGCACACAGTTCCCTTTTTTGCCGATAAACAGCGGCGGGTTATGGCCGGCGCAGGTGTAGGTCAGGTTACCGGTGTTCAGATCCAGTACCCCCAGAAAAACCGTTACGAAGGTGAGGGACGGATTGTTTCTGGCGATCTCCCGGTTGACATCGGCCAGAATGTATTCCGGTTCCACCAGCAGCCGTGCCGCGGATTTGATCATGGTTTTGGTCATGGCCATGAACAGGGCTGCGGGAACCCCTTTGCCGGATACATCGCCGATGACCAGGCACAGGGAATTACGGTCGATAAAAAAAAAGTCGTAAAAATCTCCCCCCACCCTTCGGGCCGGCTCCAGGCTGGCGTAAATGTCGAATGCTTTCCTGTTGGGAACGGTGGGGAAATTGGTTGGAACCAGCTGTAGCTGAATTTCCCGGGCCACTGCCAGTTCGCTTTCGATCTTCTCCTTTTCCGCGATGGTGATTTTAAGGGCTTCGGTCCGTAGTTTGACCTGCCTCCTGAGAAATACATTTCCCGCGACAATCAATCCCATGATGCCGGCGGTGATGCCCAGTACCCACAAGGGGCGCAGCCACAATGGGAGTGTCACTTTTCTGACCCCTTGGGTCCACAGGTCCAGCGATTGATAGAAGAGCGAATTGGGGTTTTCCTTCAGTATCTTCAAATGGCGATCCAGGGTGGTGATAACGGATGTGTTGCGGCCTTTGGCCACGGCAAACCGCAGTTCTGTGGGTCTGAAACTGATGGGGCTTTTGCTTACCCTGAATCGTTTTTCATAGTAAGCGCCGTAAAGCCGGGGAACGATGCCGGCGGACACTTTTTTTTGGTGGATCAGGGATAATACCTTGCCATAGTCATCAACCTGAATAAATCGGGGGCGAATCTCAAACTTTTCCAGGATGGTTTCAAAGAATTGAAAATAGATGTCCGCCTCAACTACCGCCACATCCTTGTCGTGGAAATCAAGGATATCTGAAAATGAGGCATCCGAGTAAATCGATGGCACCGGTTTCCAGGCGCTGGGTGCACTGGGCGTAGGAACCGGGAAGGTATTGGATCTCCCAGCTCTCTTTTCTGGCGATATGGATGAGAAGGTCAACAGCGATACCCTTCACCTGGCTGTCCGAATCGGTGAAGATTAGGGGGGTATTCTCATGAATGCCCACGATGATCCGCTGATCGGCGGCGGATGCGGCAGTCGCCGAAAACACGCAAAAAATGAAGAGTAGAAAGAAAAATCGGATTCGCATTTCCACGGCCCTTAAGTCCGAATCGGCGATACCCGCGACTTACGGGCAAGCAATTTTACGCTTTTACATCTAAACGGGTATGAAGGTCAACTGGGGCTTGTTTTCAACAGCCGGGACATTTGTGGGCAGGCATGGGCAATTTACATCGTAACGATTTTATCCCTCAGGTGGTTTTTTTATGAAAATCAGATTAGGGCCTCGGAAAAAATAAAATCCACAGAGATGACGCCGGATTTTTGTTCGCCGATTTTATATAAGATCAGGCAAGGCGCGTCGATGGTTTAATACTGGTTGTATGTGGCCATCGACGCAACGCAGAACACGGGCAAAAAGACAAGTAAGATCGTGGATTTAATTATTTCCGAGGTCCTTAGCTTTTTCAAGGTGCTTATTTTACGCCGGTTACACCGTATTTTGTAAAAATCCGGTCAATTTTGCCATGGGTTCGCATCGCTTCAACTTCCCGGTCGACCTGGGAAATCAGCGCCGCATAGGGAGACTTTTTGCTGATCAGGATGTGAAAGCCGCTTTCACTGCCGACACCTTTGGTTTCAACGATACTTTCGGAAAGGCCTTGCTCGGTTATCCGTGGTGCCACCAGGCTCTTTTCTTCGATGATCAGGTCCCCCCGCTTTGCTGCCAGCATGCGGTACATGCCGTCCACGGTGGTGGCGTAGACGACGGTTATGCCGATGCCCTGAACTTCTTTTTCCGTCCAGCCGTTGCCGAGGTAGGAAATGACCTGATATCCGCCACTTTTGATAGCTGTCAATCCGTTGAGCTGCTGAATTTCATGGATTTTGGGATGGCTGCGATAGGTATAGAGAATTCGGCGTTTGGTCCAGATGGGCCGGCTGTGGGTGAGGGCATATTCCAGCCGTTCCGGTGTGGGAATGGTGACCATGATGTCGGTGGTACCCTCTTTTACCATGGCCTGGCAGCGTTTCCAGGGATAAACAGCAATGTCCACATGAATTCCCAGCCCCCTGTCGAACACCTCCGTAACGATATCATGGAAAAAACCTTCGAACCGGCCATTTTCCGTCTGATAGTTTGCCGGCGGATAGTTGGTAAACACCCATTTAACAGCATCCTGACCAGATGCGGGCATGGCAAGACTCAGCAGCAGAATGATGATGATGATGGAAAGTGCTTTCATCGGGTCAACGCAGATTCAGTAAATAATCAATCCTGTTTGGCAAACTGCGGTATTCAAATTTTGCCAATGACTCCTAAGGAAAGAAACAGTTTGCTCAATTTCGGTGCTCCTTGCCCCAAAGCGATCGGCCGGTTACCAGGCAGGGGGCCATCATGGCCTCAAGCCGGACACGCTGCCGCTCAAAGGCTTCCGGGTCGTTCGTGGGCGCAAACCGAACCGGATCGCCGAACCTCAGCGTGACCCTGGAAAATGGCAGGGGCAGCATAAACCGGTCCCAGCTGTTGAAATACAGGGCCCGGTGGGCTGATACGGAAAAGGGAATGATGGTGGCCCGGGCTGTATGGGCTATGCGGATAGCTCCGGATTTGACCACCCCCATGGGACCGGTAGGGCCGTCAAGGATATGGGCGGCCAGCCTGGAGCGTTCCAGGTGGCGGATCATGGAGCGAAGGGCTGGTTTGCCTCCCCTGGTTGAAGAGCCTCTGACCGTCTTCCATCCCGTTTGACGCGCCACAGCGGCAATGATAGCCCCGTCCCGGCTTCGGCTGATCATCAGTGCCGGCTGGTATTTCGCGTAGCTTTTAAAATGACTGATGGCCGAAAAGATCTGTTGGTGCCAGGCACACAGCAACACCGGTGTCCCTTCGTCGATCAGCTGCTGCCACCGGGCTTCATTTTCGATCCTCAGCCGAAATGTTCGGCTGTAAATGCTGATGAAACGATACAAGAATCGATGAAAGTGCGGGGCGGCCAGAATCGATTGTACTAAAGGGCTCATGACGTTTTTCAACACCCTGTCAGAAGTTGACTGTCGTACTTGATTCCTGGGGGAACGGTTTCATCTCTCTCCCGCATTTGGTGCAAAAGATGGTTGCCATGTTGTTTTTGTCCATGATCGCTTCACCCGGCAAGTCGATGAAGAAGATGCCATTGCCGTGGCTGCTGCAGGCAGAAGATGGTGGCCATGTTGTTCCCGTCCATCACCGCTTCCTGGGTCAGTTCGAGAACGAAGGGCCCTTTGTCCGCGTGGGTGCAAATTTCGCTGTTGCAGTAAAATTTAGTCGGCATGATAAACGCTCCTTGTATGGATCTTTAGAGAACGTTTAATTAGACTATTTTACATTCAACATGCAAGCATTAGTTACGCTGGCGCTTCTTGTTTCATAGGTGTCTGTTTTCCTTCATTTTTAGGGTACGGTGGAGCTAAGGGCCTCGGAAACAGTCTCCTTCCAACGGCTCAGCCGCGTCTATTTGGGTTTCAGGCGCTCTACCAGATAACCGTCCATCATGAGATGCGCGATATGGTGGAGGACGCATACCAAAAGGGCTATGCCATATTGGGGAAAAAGGGACATCTGCAAAATGATGGACAGCGGCAGGGTTTTCTGGCCGCCCATGAACAAAATGCTTTCCATTTTTCCCCTTTCACGCCCCGATATCCGTATGAAGCACCAAGCGGAAAGCAGCAGAAGGCCGTGGAAGACGAAAACCATGCCGACGATCACACCCACTGTGAACACGCTGCTTACCAGCATGCTACGCGTCTCGGACATTGCGATCCAGACAATGAAGATAATCAGGACCTGATTGATGATGTTAATTTTGTGCCCGGAACGGTTGTACGGCGAAGATAGAAAAAGCTTCAAAAGCATGCCCACGGCCAGCGGCAGGACAACCAGGACGGCAATCTTGAGCATGATGGCAACTTTGTCAATGTCGACGGCGGCCGATTCACCGATGAGCGTCAGCAGAAAGGACAGCGCATAGGGAATCGTGCAAACAGCCATGCTGTTTGCAAAGATGGTCGTGACCAGTGCGTGGGCCGCATTCCCTCCCGCTGCCAACATTGACGATATAATTGGTGTCCCGACTTAATTGGATTATGCCTTCTTGCAGGAAAATGACATCCAAATCGATTTTGTCAAACGAATAACAGATCGGACGATGGGTGTGGCCCACGAAAACCATTCGTTGCTCAACCGTATTCATTCTCGAAACAATTTCTCCATCGTCCAACCAATTCAAGTAGGTGGTTGCGGAATCCGGGGGCATCCCGTGAACGAAGAGCATGTCATTTAAGATGTAACGGCGAGGAAGCTGTTTGATGTAAGAAAGCGCATCGTTGGAAATCAGTTTGCGGGTAATGAGGATGGAGGCGCTGGCATCCTCAGACATGTCTATAAGCCGAGTATCATCAAGGAGCCCCAGTTCATGGTTGCCCACAATTGAAATAATGCCTTTTTCAATGATGAAACTAACCACCGCTTCCGGTTCAGGACCATAACCGATCATATCTCCCAGGCATACAATATTGTCGACATCGTTTTTCTCAATGTCGGCCCAAACGCTTTTCAGCGCTTCGAAGTTGCCGTGAATGTCGGAAAGAATGGCGATTTTCAAAAGTCTGGATCTCAGGTCAGGAGGCTCAGGGCTCCACATCTCACATTATTATCGTTTTTTCAATTTTGGCCACCTGGCTTCTTAAACAGCGGCCTTCCTTTTGTCAAATGTGGAGCCCTGACCCCGTTGTTTGTTTTTTGGGTTTTGGGATTGGTGTGATAAATTTTGCGCTACGGCGTTTTTCAATGATTCGCTGGGTGGGCTGTCCTTCATCATCAAGTTCCCAATGTTGTGCAGGGTACTCGTAGGGCGAGTTGAGGATCGGTTGTTCAAAGAACCGGTTATCCATATTCAATTAATCTCCCGTTAATAGAGCAGGGGTTCAGCAACGCCAACATCCAAAGCAATATGTTCCATAGTCGTACCATGTAAAGCCCTGCTCGGCGAATAGACGGGTGGCGGCTTGAACAATCTTTTCTTTGTTTGTCATTTCCGATTATCCCGAGAACTCGGTGGACCATAATAAAACGAAACCTACCCCAAAACTGTTTTTAGGTTCGATTATTGGATAAGTCAATGATTTTAATGCAGTTAATGCATTTCTGCTTGATCAAATTCATCAATCAGAACTGGGATGACCAGGGAAATGTAGGAAACTGCGTAAAATCGATTTTGGAAATAAGAAATTTGGTTCTACAAAGTGCGGGTGTCTAAATCATCAATCCGGAACGGCATTTTATATTATTTCAGGATCTGCAGAACCTTTCATAACCAATTAATTTCTTGACACAATTTCCTTTACCGGACTATCCTTCTCAGAAATATCCATTCTTTCATTTCCCAGGCAGACCAAATTTCAGGAAAATTGAACACATGAACAAGATCGAACTGATCCAGGCATTAAAAGTAAGAGGAGCGAAATATGGGTGATTTGAAGGATTGTTATCAAACTAAAAATGTTGGATTTATCTCTATCCTTTTATTTTGCCGGTGAGCTGGACCGACCCGATGACGTCTGTTATCTGGCGCCGGAGGCTCAATTTACCCATCCGGATATAGCGGAAATTTACCGGGGCAGTTTTGGCGTCGAAATCCGGAATCGGTTGCTGTCGGCCAAAATTCATAAAATGGTGCGGCATTTAAAAGACGAATTATATAAATTTATCGATAAGTTCGAAATCGGGATAATCATTCCACAGAATTGCTTAACCATTCCGCTCAATATTCCTCTGGGACTCGCCATTACCCAGGTCATAATGGAAACCGGTATCGAAACCATCGCCCATCATCATGATTTTTACTGGGAACGGGACCGTTTTATGACCAATGGGGTGTGGGATTATTTGGCAATGTCCTTTCCACCCAGATTGCCGGCGGTCCACCATGTGGTCATTAATTCATTTGCCGATGAACAATTAAGCCTGAGAACCGGTATTTCGGCCACCATTGTACCGAATGTGATGGATTTTGAGAATCCGCCGCCCCCTCCCGACGATTATGCATCCGACGTGCGCCAGGCCCTGGGTATCGAGGATGACGAGCTTCTCATCCTGCAGCCGACCCGGGTGGTGCAACGCAAGGGGATCGAACATGCGATTGAGCTGGTTAACCGGTTGGGAATGAAAGCTAAACTGGTTATCTCGCATGCCTCCGGAGAGAGGAACGACACCGGATGGCAGAAAAATTTACACCCTGGAAGACATTTTTCCCCACGCCGACCTGGTGACCTACCCTTCTACCTTTGAGGGATTCGGCAATGCCTTCTTGGAGGCCATCTATTTCCGCAAGCCGGTGGTTGTAAATGTGTATTCCGTCTACTCGAAAGATATCAAACCCAAAGGATTCTCGGTGGTCGAACTCGACGGCTATGTCACGGCCGCGGCGGTTGCGCAGACAAAAGAGATTCTGACCAAATCTGAACTCTGCAAAAAAATGGTCCAGCATAATTATGAAATTGCCCGGCGGCATTTTTCCTATGATGTTTTGTACAGGCGGCTGCATCAATTCATCTCGGAACATGCCCGTACATTACCGGAATGCTAAGGATCACGGAGAAACAAAATGGAAGGAATTGAAAAAGTAAAGAGCCTGCTGGAAAGACTATACGGGGAAGAGACCGGAGCGATCGCCTTAAAGCGAATTGTGCCCATAATCGAGAAGTACGCGATCCGGACAAGCGAAAAGGAAACCTATTTTTCCCAGGAAGATGTGGTTCTGATTACCTATGGAGACTCTTTGAAGAAAGATGGTGAGGCACCCCTGACCACGCTGCATGAATTTGCCAACCAATATCTCAAGGGGGTCATTTCCAACGTTCACTTCCTGCCCTTTTTTCCCTACTCTTCGGATGACGGTTTTTCGGTCATGGATTTTTTTGCGATCGATCCTGAACTGGGCGCCTGGAAAGAGGTAGCAGCCATCGGGCAGGACTTTGAGCTGATGTTTGACTATGTTGTCAACCATTATTCATCAAAGGGTCAATGGTTCCAAAACTACCTGGAGGGTAAAGAAGGATTTGAGGAATTTGCCATGGCGGTCGATCCTTCGACTGATTTATCGATGGTCACCCGGCCCAGATCCTTGCCGCTTCTATCGGAATTTAAAAAAAAGAACGCTCAAACGGTTCATCTATGGACCACATTCAGTGCCGATCAAATTGATTTTAATTTTAAAAGCCTGGATGTGCTCGAAAAAATGATCGACGTCCTGCTGTTTTATGCCGATCAGGGCGCGACCATTTTAAGGCTGGATGCCATCGCCTATTTATGGAAAGAGATCGGTACCAGCTGCATCCACCTGCCTCAAACCCATGATATGGTAAAACTGTTCCGGGCCGTATTGGATCGGGTTGCCCCAGATGTGATCATTTTGACGGAAACCAATGTCCCTCATGATGAGAACATCAGTTACTTTGGAGACGGCCGCGATGAAGCCCAGATGGTCTATAATTTTACCTTGCCGCCGCTGTTGTTTTATACATTGGTAAAAGAAGATGCCACCGTCCTATCGCAATGGGCCAAAGGGCTTTATCTGGAATCTGCGAATAATACGTTTTTTAACTTCACGGCCTCCCATGACGGTATCGGTGTCCGGCCGCTGGAGGGTATTTTGGACCCCGCAGAACTGGATGGGTTGATTGAAATCGTGAAAGCCAATGATGGGCAGGTTTCTTACAAAAAAAATCCCGACGGTTCTGAAAGTCCCTACGAATTAAACATTACCTATGTGGATGCCATTTTGGCGGACACATCCTCGGTCCGGGCAGAAAAATTTCTGGCATCCCAGTCAATTCAATACGCCCTGCCGGGCGTACCGGCTACCTACATCCACAGCCTGCTGGGTTCACGCAACTGGGTGGAAGGGGTCAAGCAAACCGGCAGGGCCCGGACCACCAACCGGGAAAAACTGAAGGTTGAAAAACTCATTTCAGAATTAAACAACCCGGAGTCGTTTCGTGCGCGGGTCTTTTTCCCGTATCTGAATTTAATCAAAACCCGCAAAAAACAAAGCGCCTTTCACCCCAATGCCGGGTTCGAAATTCTGCAAATCGATCCGAAAGTTTTCGGGATCAAACGATACAGCAAAAACCAGACGATTTATGCCCTTACCAACATATCATCTAAAACAGTTCCGGTGTCCCTTTCGGGAATGGCATCAACCGATCAAACAACCGATTTGATTACCGGTGAAACGGTAAATACAGCGGCATTTAATCTGAACCCCTATCAGTACCTGTGGCTTGAAGGATTACCGGTTGCGCAGGAATGACGTGTTTGAGTTGGCGGGCGGAAGGAAATCACTGCCGGACGGATCGCGAATGGTCGTCGTTATCCGGGACTTCAAACATCGCCTGCGTCGTTAAGTCTTTTTGCTTTCCCAGCCGGTAGGCATCCACCAAAGCAAACAGCCAGCATCCAATCATCAGGATCAAAAGGAGATTGATCATTAGGCTGCTGGAATCGGTGGCGGCACGGGTGGCAGCGTCCGAAACCGTTCCAATATCGATGGTTCCGCCCTGGGCGGCTAATCTATCGAGAACAAGGGTCGCCTGCTTTGTCAAGACTACCTGGCCCAAGCCCGGAAAAACCAGTCCGGATAACAAGGCCGCCTTGATTGCCAAGCTCATCATACACCTCCTTGTTGAAGTTTTGAAACCACTTCTAAACAGGGTCAATCCGGTGTGAATCTGTCCAAAAGTATAACCGGAACCGGTCATTGTATCAATGGCTGCTTTGTTGATCGGCCTTTCCGGCTGGTATGCAGCAACGGGCTTGTGGTGGGGAAAAAGTTCAACCTGTGCGGTTAGCCATTAGCGTTTAGCCGTTAGCATTAAAAAGGGACTCACAATTTCTTGTAAGTCCCTGATTTTATTCTTGGTGATCCCACCGGGATTCGAACCCGGGTTACCGGCACGAGAGATCGAGCCGGCACGTATTCCGCCTGATTTCATTACCTTTTTTGACCGTTAAAATCCTTTTAGAGGAACCAAAAGCCGTCAAAAAAGCCGTCAACTTTGATCCCATATTCTCCTTTACTCACCCCAGCCTATCACCGGCACTCGGGGGGTGTCTGCGTGCAGTGGGTGTTCTTCAGGCGCTCGGTATATCTCGCCCAGAACCCCTTTTTGGTTTTAGCGTCCGCAGAGTCGAATCGGCGCCGGCACTCGTCCGAGCAGAAATAATGGGCGCCTTTGTCGTCCTTGGAGGTAAATTGGACCTTGCGCGGGTCGAAGGTTTTGCCGCAGACTGGATCCACGGCGGTTTCCGGAATCGTATTGTTTTCGTTCATGAGCCAACCTCCTTACACGGTTATTGTTGTTGGATGTTCGGCAGTGACAGCTTCTATTAACATTCTAACTATAAGACCGTTTTTTCAGACACCCCCGACAGCAGGTGGCGGTTGTATCGTTTAGCGGTGAATTACTGAATTTTCAAGGCAGGTAATCTTCGCGAACCGGTGAAAAGACCTCAATAACAACCGTATCCTCCAGAGCCTCTGCCGAATGCTCGACGCCGCCTGGCAGGCACCAGCTGTCTCCGTTTTCCACATCCATAATCTTTCCGTCGACATTGAAGCGCAGTTTGCCGGAGATCATAATTCCAGTCTGTTCATGGGGATGGGAATGAGTGGGGATTGCGGAGCCCTTAGCTATTTTGAACTGGCCCATCAATGTCTTGTCACCGTGAACCAGGGTCGTTAAATCAATTCCATCCAAAAGTTGTCGTGACTCACCGGTATCTTTTTTGCAAAACATGTTTTCTCTCCAAATGATTTAAAATGTAAATTATCCCCGTTCATTACGGCTCAAATCAGTCCGCGATAATTTCCACCGTCGACCAATAAATTCTGGCCCGTTATGTATCGAGCCTGTACGCTGGCCAAGAAAGCAGCGGCAGCACCGAAATCAGATGGGTCACCTATGGTATTACTGGGATTGGCCGACATCATCTCCTGGATGATTTCCTCTGGTGACTTATTCTCCTGGTCAGCACGATGCTGCGCCAGCTGATCAATTCGCGATGTTTTATGGGTGCCCGGAAGCAATGCATTAACGGTTATGCCATCGGGTGCCAATTCCGTTGCAATCGTTTTCAAAAATCCCGTCAGCCCGGCCCGTGCCATATTGGATAACAACAGCGTGTCGATGGGCTGTTTGACCGAAATTGAGGTGATGGCAATAATCCGGCCCCAGCCTTTGGTTTTCATCGCCGGCGTTACGCTGCGAATCAGATTCACGGCACTCATTAAGGTGAGGTTGAGGGCCTTTTCATATTCCTCCAAGGCGGTGCTTGCGAATGTTCCCGGCGGAGGACCTCCGGCATTGGTTACCAGAATTTCCGGTTCTCCCAGAGCTTGTCTAACGTCCTCAAGCAGACGGCCGATATCTTCAGCCTTGCTCATATCGGCACCAAATCCCAAAACTTCCGTTCCGGTTTTGACGGAAATTTCTTCAGCGGCCTGTTTTACTGTGGTACTGTCACGGGAGCAGATTGCTACCCGACACTCTTCAGCGGCCAGCTGTTCAGCACAGCCTCTTCCCAACCCCCGGCTTGCAGCAGTCACCAGAGCAATCTTGCCATTTATTCCAAGATTCATTTTACACCTCCTTGGAAGTATTTCAGATCAAGCAAGCAATCTTCGTCCATCTCAATATCCCCCAGAGGCAAGATGGGCAGGACTTACTCATTGCCACTTGGAATATTCGTTCATTCAGTAGACTGGGTTCCAATCGGCGGTGGTTGGTTTTAGCCCAGTTTTTTTGTTGACATATGCTCATCTCTTGTTCTTTAATATTTGTGCGCTATCTCGATCAGTCTTCTTTTGCTCTATTTGATAAAAAATGGTAACAGCATCAAATGCCTATTTTTGTTGTTGCTCGGTCTGGTTCTTATCCTTCAGTTTTTGAACAACCGACGCAAACTTTCCTTATTTGCCGATTCGTGATGATATTTAAGACAAAAATCAACTAACTGATTCAGCTCAAGTCTATACAGGTGTTTTTGTGAGTTTTTATTGAAATATACCCAAAATGCTTCACAAGAAAGGAGAGGATACAAGTACACGGTTTTTAATGGTCATGCCTATATCTGAGAGTTGGTAATTACTCCAAAAAAACCAACATAAGAAAAAGGAGGTTAGTCATGCGCAGGAAAGTATCAATTCTTGCTTTATCATTATTGTTGATGCTCGGATTTTCAACATTCGGTTTTGCGGCCAAGGTGCCGGCTCCTGAAAAAGGTGGAGATGGCTTCAAAGCGGTAAGCCTTGAAGAAGCAAGAAAACTTCACGAAGATGGTGCGATATTCATTGCATGCCACAGTCACACGACCGATTTCATGAAGGGTCATCCTTCCGGCACAATCCACATTACGTGTTTGGTCCCGAAAGATCACAAACACATTGATATGCCACTGAGCGAAATCGACTTTGACATAGCACAGCTTCCAAAAGACAAGAACACTTCCATAATAACCTATTGCGCGTCAAGCACGTGATGGAAATCCTATCACGCCGCCAGGTTGGCGGTTACGAATGGCTACAAGAATGTTTACTGGATGAGAGATGGCATCAAGGGGTGGAAAAAGGCAGGGTATGCCACGGAAGGCAAACTGGAACTTCTTGAGGACCTCATCGCGGTGAACAAGAACGATTTTGCCGCGCTAATAATCACCGAAGGGGGTGCCAAAAAGCTGAAAAATTGCACTTTTGTCGATTTTCGTGATGAAGCGAAGTTTAAGAAAGGTCACATCAAGGGGGCCAACCACGTTGATTACAGCGACATGTTCTCGAAACCCATGATGGAGGAGCTGAATAAGAGCAACAGCCTGATAATCATTCACGATGTCCCGGCAGTTGCAGGTGTCATTGCCGTGACTTTAAAGCTTATGGACTACCCAGATATATATATCCTCAAATAGATGTTGGTTAACCGCTCGTTGATCATATAGGCATGACCGTTTATCCAATACAACTTAGGGGTCCATCAGGGGGTCCATCAGGGGTCCATCAGCATCAGGGTCGCATCTTAATTATTAATTATTTGTTTTCGAATCCGATTGATGCGTCCTTTTAACCTGCGATTATTTTCGATCTCGCCTGCTATGTGATTGTATCGCATTGCAACCCCGGCACCTGAGATATTGCCAAAATATCTGCCTAAAGCGACCCCGCTTTCAGCAGTCAATTCCCTTGCCAGATAAATCGCAATATCACGCGCCGTGTTGTTCTTTCTTCCTTTTTTTAATATCTGTTCGGTATCACAACGAAACGCTTTGGCTACGGCGGCGACCACCGTTGCGGCACTTCGACCGGGTTTTAATTCTTTTAATTGTGGAATCTCTTTTTGGGATGCACGTTTCGATAAAAACGTCTCCTTGACCCAAGCCTTTTCAACAAAGTCACGGTATTTTTGTGCTGCTGCCTTGCGGTTCTTACCAAATAAACCGAGCAGCCAATCGGTTTCAAGCCAAGCGGGTGATTTGACCTGGCCGATAAATGCAGGATAACTGCTCCATTCATATGCGCCCGGTTCTGCAACCATTTTGGCGCGCAGAGGATTAAGGTGAATATAGCGTGATAAATGCTTCAGATATTCGTCCGCCTGAACCAGAAGCGCTTTAAACCGACCTTGAAACAAATGCCCTCTTCGGTTGCGTTTGCGGTTAAAATAGGCCGCATAGCTCACGTTGATCCATTGCATCGCGAGACTCAGGTTCGCATATGGCGTTTCCACCAACAAGTGATAATGATTGGTCATCAAACAATACGTGTGAACTTTAATCCCGTAACGCTCAACCGCTTTTTCAAGATACGTCAAAAATTGTTTGCGGTCATACCGGCTGATAAACAAATCCTCACCGGCATTGCCGCGATTGATCACATGGTAAAAAGCACCTTCAAACTCAATGCGCAAGGCTCGGGCCATGATAGCAAGTTTCTTATGCGCTGTATGAGCAGTACATCTTCTGATCGCTCATTTTGTTGCAGCGGATTTTTTTTTGTATTGATCAAGCGCCCTGCCAGATCAGACAGGACATTTTAGTCATCTTGGCGCAAAATTGTATGGCAGGATACAATCAGAAGAAACCCCATGTCAATAATTAATTATTAAGATGCGACCCCGTGGGTCCCTTAGTATATTGCCAATTACACTTGTTTTTATATCAAGCTGTGCAAGTGGACCGGGTTTTAGTAAAATACAGTCCATGCCTGAGGGTAAATCTGTGGCTTACTTTTATCGACCAGCAAGATGGCGGATATTGGGCCTATTTTGTAGAACCAGGTAAGCATACATTTTCAACCAGCGCGGCAATTCTCCAAGGGTCATTTGTAACTATCGACAGTAAGGAAACAGGTGAAGAATATTACATCAGAATGGATGTGATGGCAGGAGCATTTGTATCAGATGCGAAACTTTTCCGAGTATACCCTGAACAAGGCCAACAAGAAATCTTAGCGTGTAAAATGATAAAATAGGTTGAGATCTAAATTCAATCCGCGCCTTCTGATTCAGAGGATGAGAAGGACCGGCGGAATCATAAAGCCAAGCCGAGAAAATTCTTCCTCCAGTATAAACCGATCGGTTAAGTCATTACATTGACTTTATATTAGTAAAGAATCCTGGCCCAGAGGACCAAGTTTTCTATGCTTGCATAAATTCTGGTGATCTAAGCATATAAACAACGATCTTGACAAAATCTGATTAATTGGCTAATGCTCAATTCGATAATGAATTTACGGTCACCCTGTATTCAGCTGTACGTTAATTGAATTGGGCACGAGATGGTTAAGACCTTATTGTAAATTAATTTAGCCTTCATGGAGGGATTCCCTCGATGAAGGCTTTTTTATTGTGATTTAATAAATATCATCAAATTCTATCGTTCTTTGGACAAAAGCAAATGGTGAATCAAGTTAGCATTCCTGAAGGCCTTGCTTGGGATTGCCCATCCAGGCTGCAGATTATTCGAGTTCAAAGTGATGTTGTCTCGAAGGCTGACTTGCTTGACCGTCTTGCCTTTTCGCTAAAACGCAGCCTAATCGCAGGCCGAACAGAATTGGTTCTTGAATTCCCCAGCCCATCCATGTTGAGAAACCTTTGCAAGGTTCGATGGCACGGGCCAAGGGTTCGGGTTCTTGTTTCAGACGATCAAATAGGAGAGATTCATAGACGACGTTCCCAATTTAATGTAATTCGCCCGACATTGGTTCTTAATCACTGCGAAGGCTCTCTACCACGGACCATTCAGTTTATGGCGAGTTTGAACCTCCCGATCGAAGTCAATCCATCCGTTTTCATAGCTCAGGACAAAAAAACACTCATAGATTTGGCCGAACGTCTGCTTTTTTCCCCCTTTGTGAAAACACCCATACAGCCATTTTTTGATTTGTTGCGATCTGCAATGGATCATCAGATTACCTTACCTCTTACATTATGGGATACTTGCCACGAAAACGTAGGTCAAAATTATTTCATCACAAATGACGGGAAGATCACATTGTCAAATCGTTGGTCAGACAAAAACCGTTTCTTTGGTGATATTTCTGACACAATCCATGATGTACGCTCCTCACGCTTTTTCAATGAATTGAAGTCGACAAGAAATACGGCTTCTACTGAAAATTCTAAATGTTACAAATGTCGTCTTTATCCATTTTGTTCAGGGTATCTTCGTGCACTTGATTCCAATCATGATTGCGCTCCGTTTATATCTCTTTATGATTTCATGTGCTCTCATGCCCAATCACTAAAAGAGAGCTATATTGCGTTACCAAAGCAGAAAAAACGGGATGTCTTTCAGGCCATAGAAATGCCGTTTCAAAACCGTTAGCTATGAATTCTTATGAAAAACCGCAATTCTCCAGGCCAACCACTGCCAAAGTCTTTATTTCTCACCAGTGCACCAACAACTCTATTTTCTGCGCTCCGGCCGGCAAACATGAGCAAGTGCGCGTCATACCAAACATATTACACGGTTTGAGACATGAATTCTGATCTGAATATTATCATGGTGCCTACAACGAAGTGTAATCTTTCATGTCGCCACTGCTTTGAAGAGCGTTCAGACCGCGTGATGTCCCCTGCAGAGCTTCAGGTGGTTGTACAGCAAGTTTACGAATATTCAGACAAGCATAATATCGATAAAATAGTTTTCTATTGGCAAGGTGGAGAAGTACTGACACTTGGTCCTTCCTGGTTTGAAAAGATGGACGAAACAGTATCTCAAGTGTTCTCGGGTAGTACAATTCGTGTCCGACACAGACTTCAGAGCAACCTAATTTCATACACCACAAAGTGGAAGCCCGTCATAGAAAAAGTATTTCAAAACTCGATTGGCTCATCTTTGGACTATCCTAGTTTATATCGTGGCTTCCCAACGATTAAAGGGGATCAGTTCAATGATATTTGGTTGAAATACTGCGATCGTGCCAGGGCTGATGGCATTGATGTCAGCGTGATATCCGTTCTCAATAAAGCTTCCCTTGAAATGCCTCCCAAGGACTTCCTCGAGTTTTATAGCAGCCGCATGGGAATATCCAACATGCAATTGAACTTCCCTTTTGACTTGTACTCGCATGTAGATACAAGAAAATCCTATTTTCTAATTCCATCAGAGTTAGGCAAATTTCTAGTTGATCTATTTGATACATGGATCGACGAATGTTCAGCATGGTATCGTAGGATTCACATCAACCCTTTTTGTGAGTTGATAGATGTTTTTTCTTTTGCACCACGGCCATCCAGGTGCAATTGCATTTGGAGCGGGAGTTGTGCTGATAGTTTTTTCTCAATAGGCCCGGATAGTTCTGTGGGGCTTTGTGATTGCTGGGTCACGAGTCTGCCTGAATTTTCTTTTGGAAATTTACAAACACAGACTCTTGATGAAATCTCTCGCAGTCCAGTAAGGAACAGACTTGGACAAAGAATCGAGTCAATAATAGATAGTGAGTGCGCAGACTGCCCCTTTCTAAGCATCTGTTTTGGAGGGTGCATCATCAGAACCTATGGAAGGTTCGGTACGATTGAGAGTAAGGACCCATATTGTGAAGCCTACAAAGCGTTGTTTTCCAGAGTGCAAAAATATGTTCGTTCAGTAAAAATTACAGGAGAAATCCATGAAAAAACAAAAAGATCGGCCTGAACAGGACCACAGTAATAATTTAGTGGAAAATAAAAGTTCCACTGAAGTTACGCGTAGAGAGTTTGTCCAGTATTCGACTTTCGCACTTGTCGCTGCGGTATTTTCTGTTTCACTACCAGGATGTGGTGGGGGCGGTGGCGATGGCGGTGGCGGTGGCGATGAGCAAGAACAGTTGCTATTCAGCCAAACTGGCGTGGGACCAGGCCATGTTTTAAAAATAAAAAGCCTTGATTCTCCCGGCATGTACAATATTCCAGAAGATATTTTTAGTGTCATGGTTCGTGTAGATGATACGGTAAGTTATGGTATAAGGCCGGTCTATTTTAATGAAGACTGGATTGGCGTTGTTATGCCTCCGATGGTTCATACCGCACACGGCAACTACTTTGATTCAAAGGACGTGGAAGTTAGTCTCTCCGTGCGAGGATCACTAATAGGACAATTTACAGCGCCAATGAGCCAAGATCTCTCTGTGACTGCCTGTGGAGATTATTTACTACCTCTACTGGCCGAAATCGGCACGGAGCTAACGTCTATCGAGGACGAAAAGGGAACGCTCTTTAATGACGCGATCTTATTAGCGAAATGGGATAGTATGTATCCAATGGTGAGGAATGTGCTCGATTCATTGTATACAACTATTTCTTCCGTGTGTGAAGGCGTTATATTGGAGGTGACAACCATCGGGGGCGACATCTATAATGTGACGCCTCAAGACGTTGCCATGGCAGAGCAACTAATAGCACACTTAGCAGCCAATGAACCTGAGGGTATGGGCAACGAATTTTTGGATTCAATCCCTGAACCAGGGGGGACAGCCATAAGGAAGATGACTGTACTATTAGGCTATACGCTCCCAGGTGCTTTTTTGGCAATGACCAGGGAGTGGGCTGGAGTTATTTCGGGGACTGGGACAATAGCGGCAACACTTACGGCTGTGGTTCCAGCGGCCTGCATGTGCATTGCGGGAAACTGTCTTAGACTATTGGCTGAGCCGGAAACTTTGGCGGAACGGATAATGAATGGCATCAATTGGTACTCAAATATCCTCATGAACCAAGGCCTTTATGCTCTAAACGATCATATGATCTGCGACTTTGCGGAAAACAGTTCCGAGATTAGGGGACTTGTAACGCAGGATAGTATTGAATTACTTGAAGATTTAAGCAATAGCCTATGGAACGATATTCCGTGGAGCAACAGCACTCCTTGGAGTAATGGCACACCGTGGAGTAATGGCACTCCGTGGAGCAACTCACAGTGGACAAACCAACCCTGGAGCCATACAGCGTGGAACAACACAACCCCATGGGGCAACAACGTATGGTCAAACAATGTGTGGAGTCATACTACCCCATGGAGCGATAACGCATGGAGCAACGCCCCCGTATGGAGCAACGCCCCTGTATGGAACAACACCCCCGTATGGAACAACACCCCCGCGTGGAACAACGCCCCCGCGTGGAACAACTTTGTCAATTCAGGTGTCAGTGGATGAAGATTATTTGACAATGGTCAACATGCGGGATCTACTTGACCTTACATACTTCAAAGACAACATCTGTAAATCAGATTTAGTGCTGTTAAGGCATATTACAATATATGGGGATGATCCAATAGGGTGTGAAACTTGTGATTTCCAGCAAACATTTAGCCAACCCGGCGTGGATGTTACTGCATGAAAGCACTGGTTTTGACATGAACCAATTCCCTGATGTACTCTCAATGTGTATCACTACATTTAAGCCAACCTCCAGTATAACGCAGTTATCGTAGCTACGCACCATTTCCGTTTTTAAAATTAAACGACATAATTGCCTTAATTTATGAAAGATAATGTGTTGGTTTTTGTATCTGATTAAACACCACAAAATGTGATTGATTTCCGGATTCTTTTAAAGATAAGAATGAACTACCCCGCAGCAGAGCTACGAGGTATCAACAGGAATTTTCGTTTAACCCCGATGCAGAGCATCGAGGAATTCTTTTAATTAATGAAGTTGCCGTAATCGCTATCAATCTATCGAAATCACAGGATAATGATTGTTGTGCTGGTAGATTCTGCAAAGATGACAATAACTCAAATACGAAAGGAACAATTGTGATGAATCATTTTTCTAAAATGATTAAATTCATATCCATCGCCGCTATCTTATTATTTTTTTCCGGATGTGCTAGTACATCGCCTGAAGTGGAATTAGAAGAGAAAGTAAAAATTACATTGAATTCAGTTGAGACGATTACGATTTTACCCATTGTGGATTCCTACCAAAATGATAAGGGTGCGGCTCTTTTGTGACGACATAGAACCCGATTGAAAATCGGTTAGTTATGCTATTTATTGAGTCAAGCACAAGCTGGTTTTTCCAAGATAGCAGTCGGCCAAAGTGATAGGGC
>JABZFO010000004.1 GCA_014237405.1 Desulfosarcina sp.
GCCCATCCCGGTCAGCTCAAAGATTCGGTCACCTCACCGGGCGGCACGGCCATCGCCGGCCTTCACACCTTAGAAAAAGGCGGGCTTCGCACCACGCTCATCAACGCCGTGGAAGCAGCCACCAACCGTTCCAAGGAACTGGGGGAGGCCATGATCAAGAACTTTGCCAACGGCCAGACACAACCTTGAAGCAGCCACCGGTTTCCCTGATTGGTGTCCCGGTCTTGCCGTATTCAGGTCACATGCTTATGATAATAAAATGGGACCATCGATTGCAGCCCGGGGTGAGGATGTGAGACCGCTCCCATCAGCCGTCGTCAAAAACGTCACGATCGTTGTCAGGATTGTGCTGGGAGCCGTTTTCCTGTTTTCCTGCACTGGTAAAATCGCTGACCCGGCGGCCTTTGCGGCAATTGTGGCCAACTATCAGATACTTCCCCCGACACTGGTGTCGGCAACGGCTGTGATTTTTCCCTGGATCGAGGCAGTATGTGGGCTGGCACTGGTTTTCGGCCGGTTTGAAAAGGGTGCGGCGCTGCTGGTGAGCCTGATGATGGTGGTTTTTATTGGCATCATTCTGTACAACGGCTATCGGGGATTGAACATTGCCTGTGGTTGTTTTTCGCTGGCAGCCAACGCGCCGTCGAATATTGCCGTGGACACCCTGCGTAATTTGTTCATTCTGGCGGCCGGGGCATGGGTTTTTGTCTTTCCGAGGCGCCGGCGGGCAAGATCTACCCGATGAGAGATGCGCTTTTATTGTAACCCGATACGGGTTCGGCGGCTCCCCACGAGAGACAGTCACCATTTTATGACGCCGACAACACCAGGAGGTTGACCGTACGTATGTTCACAGAATCGATCTCGTATCCCGCAGCACTGTTCGCGGGAGTGCTCTCATTTTTTTCCCCGTGCATCCTGCCGCTGATACCGGCCTATTTTACATTTATCACCGGGCTTTCATTGGATGAATTAACCGGCGCCCAGACCACACGGGTCCGCGCCCGGGTAGTCCGAGCAACCTTGAGTTATGTTCTTGGTTTTTCATTGGTTTTCATCCTCATGGGCGCCTCTGCCTCATTCATCGGGGGGGCCATCTTCAAATACCGGGACTGGATACGGATCATCGGCGGTACAAAGCCCCTCCATTTTTTGGGGACCTTTTTCGTGGGAATGGCTTTCGGCGCAGGCTGGAGCCCATGCATCGGCCCGCTGTTGGGGTCCATCCTCATCGTAGCGGGCAACCAAGAGACGGTGGCCAATGGCATTGGACTTCTATCCGTCTATGCCGCCGGGCTGGCAATACCCTTTTTGGTGCTTTCGGTATTTGTCGATTCGCTGTTGACCTTTATTAAAAAGGCCTCCTGGTCGATAAAGTATATTAACATGACCGCAGGCGTGCTGCTGCTGATCCTCGGTCTGCTGCTGGTTACCGACAAACTGAATCTGATCAGCGCATAGGAAACGTGACGCCATGAAAATACGATGGCCCCTGACGGCAATGGCCCTGATGCTGACGTTGCTGGCAACGGTCTTGACGCCTGTTCCGACCCTGGCCAATGACGGCGGTATCCAGTGGTTCTCCTACGCCGAAGGCACCGAGCGGAGCGAAGCGGAAAACAAGAAGGTTTTTATGGTCTTTAATGCAGACTGGTGCCGTTACTGTCATCAGATGGAAAAGGAGACCTTTAACAATCCCACGGTCATCACCTACGTCAACCGCAATTTTGTGCCCATAAGCGTCAACTCGGACAAGGAGCAGGACATTGCTGCCAAATACAATGTCAGTGGACTGCCCAGTAGCTGGTTCATTTCGGAAACCGGGGAAAGGATCGGCAACCGTCCCGGTTATATTTCTGCGGATGAGATGCTGAAAATCCTCAAATATATCGGCACCGACAGCTACCTGACCATGAGTTTTAAAGCCTTTATGGAAAAGGAAAAATAAGCGTTTCAGATCGATCTGGGCGAACCTCTTCTGATCAGGCGAATGAGCGTAGAAATGGTGACGGACAGCGACAGGATTCCCAACAGACAGGGGATCCGGATGTAGGCGTGGTAGCCGGGCGTATCCAGGGCTGCGGCAACGCCGGTAATGCTGAACAGCAGCACCACCACGGCGAAGGCCAGGGTCAACACCATGACAGGCTCCGTGTCGTACCACGGGATAAAGGCCTTTCGAAAAAGCAGCTCGCTTTTAAATTTACCTTTCACTCACACCTCCGGGACCTGCTGACAAATGACCCGATTCTGCGATGAAGAACAAGTCCACCAAAAAAGACGAATGACTTTCCGGCAGCTGGTTTCAGCGGTTGTCACGCTGATGATGCTTTGCGCCGGAGGATGTGCCGTGACCCCGAAAACCCTCTCCATCAAGGACAACCCGACCAAACTGATGGAAAACACCATTTTGAGAACCGACACCGCATCGGTGGTGTCCCGGGACCAACTGCTTGAGGAGATTTCAACTTCCCGGGTGGTCTATGTAGGGGAAAGCCACACCAACCCGTTCCACCACGCGATTCAATTGGAAGTCATTAAAGCGCTTGCGCCAACCACACCGGATCTGACCATCGGCATGGAGATGTTTGATCACACCTACCAGCCGGTGCTCGACCGGTGGACCGCCGGCGAACTGGACGAAACCACTTTTCTGCAACGGGTCCATTGGTACGCCAACTGGCGCTTCGATTTCGGTTTGTATCGCGATATCCTGGAATACGCAAAGGAAAAACGACTTCGGATCATCGCCCTGAACGTGCCTTTTCACATCCCCGGCAAGATCAGCGTGGGGGGTATCGCCTCCCTGTCCGAAGATGATCGCCGGCACCTGCCCGAGACCATCGACACCACCGAGGCCGATCACCGGGCCTATGTGGAGGAGATTTTTAAGATGCACACCATCCGTGGCAGAGACAACTTCGACTACTTCTACGAAGCCCAGTGCACCTGGGAAGATGCCATGGCCGAAGCGGTGGCCAACAATCTGGGAACGGGAAAAATGGTGGTGCTGGCGGGAAACGGGCACATCACCCGAAAATTCGGTATCCCCAACCGGGCCTTCGCCCGGACCCATGCCCCCTTCAAGACCATCTACCTGGCGCCGGTGGGCGTTGAGGCCGAACTATCCTGGGCCGACTACCTGTGGGTGACCCCGGAAAACCGCGTGTTCCACCATCCGATGATGGGCCGTGTAAAGAAAAGCCAGTAAACAAGCTCACCTTATCCCATAATTTCGGGATTCTTGTCCTTACCCGCACTTGGTGAACCCACAGAAGTGGCAGGTCATGCACCCCTCTTCGAAGCTGATGGTCTGGCTGCACTCGGGGCAAACTTCGCCCATCAGGCTGCCGCCCCTCTTTTTTGTTTTCTTGTCTTTGAGATAGCGGTTCTCCAACACCCGGGCGATGGCATCGGGGATGGAGAGCACCAGTCCCCCATTCTGAAAGATGGGATGCTCGCCGCCGATCCCCTTGAGCTGATTCACCACCTTGTCCACCGTGACCCCGGACCGGAAGGCCAGGGAGACCAGCCGGCCGATAGCCTCGGTTTTGGCGGTGGTGGACCGGCCCGACTTGCCGATGGTGGCAAAGACCTCGAAGGGTTTGCCGTGGTATTCTGTCACGGTCACGTAGAGCTGCCCCAGTCCGGTTTTTACCCGGGTGGTAAAGCCATCCAGGGTGTCGGGCCGCTTGCGGACGGCGGTCATGAAGGCGTCCTCTTCCTTCTTGGCCGACGAAAAGGATAGCACCTGGTTCTCCTTGCTACCGTCCCGGTAGATAGTAACACCCTTGCAGCCCAGCTTCCAGGCCAGATCGTAGATCCTCCGCACATCCTCAACCGTGGCGTCCCGGGCCAGGTTGACCGTCTTGGATACGGCGTTATCCGTGTATTTTTGAAAAGCCGCCTGCATGCGCAGGTGCCATTCCGGCGAGATGTCGTGGGCGGTGACGAACACCTGCTTCACCGCATCCGGAATATCGTCCATGCGGACGATGGTTCCGATACCGGCAATGGCCTCCATGAGTGCTTCCGAGTAAAATCCCTGCCGTCTGGCCACGGCCTCGAAGTGGGGATTGACTTCCACGAGTTTGTCGTTGTCCATGACCGTGCGCACGAAGCTTAAAGCAAAGAGCGGTTCGATGCCCGACGAGCAGTTGCTGATGATGCTCAGTGTTCCGGTAGGGGCAATGGTGGTAGTGGTGGCGTTGCGATAGGCCGCCGCACTGTCGCCGCCAAACCGGCTCTTCTCGTAGTTGGGGAACACCCCGCGCTGTTGGGCCAGGGCCAGAGACGCCTGGTGGGATTCAGCCTGAATAAAGCCCATGACCTCCTCGGCCACGGCCAGGGCCCTCTCGCTGTTGTAGGGAATTTTCAACTGGAACAGCAAATCGGCAAAGCCCATGATCCCCAGACCGATCTTTCGGTTTCCCTTGACCATCCGGTCGATGGCCTCCAGGGGGTAGCGGGACATATCGATGGTGTTGTCCAGAAAGCGCACCGCGGTCCATACGGTCTCTTTCAGGGCATCATAATCGATTCGTGCCTCACCCTTTTTTTCGACCACGAACTTGGAAAGATTGATGGATCCCAGGTTGCATGCTTCCATTGGCAGCAGGGGCTGCTCACCGCAAGGGTTGGTGCTTTCGATCTCACCCAGCTGCGGAGTGGGGTTGTCGCGGTTGATGCGGTCGAGAAAAATGATGCCCGGATCGCCGTTTTTCCAGGCTTGTTTCACCAGTGCCGAATAGACCTCCCGGGCATTGAGCACCCCCACCGTCCGGCGGCCCCGGGGATCCACCAGATCATACATGGCATCGGCTTTGACCGCCTCCATGAAGGCCTCGGTAATGCCCACGGAGATGTTGAAGTTGTTCAACTCGGTGTTGGTGGCCTTGCAGTGGATGAACTCCATGATATCCGGGTGGTCCACCCGCAAGATCGCCATGTTGGCGCCGCGGCGGGTACCCCCCTGCTTCACCTGCTCGGTGGCCGTGTTGAAGATCTTCATGAAGGAAATGGGGCCGGAGGCGATGCCGCCGGTGGTGCCTACCATGGAGTTCTGCGGCCGCAGCCGGGAAAAGGAGAAGCCGGTGCCGCCGCCCGACTTGTGGATAATGGCGGCATTTTTCAGCGAGTCAAAAATGTCCTCCATGCTGTCTTCGATAGGCAGCACAAAACAGGCCGCCAGTTGCCCCAGACGCCTGCCGGCATTCATCAGGGTGGGCGAGTTGGGCAGAAACTTGAAATCCGTCATCAGGGTATAGAACTGTTCGGTGATCTTCCGGACATCGGTTTTTTCGTCGTAACTCTTCTCCGCCCGGGCGATGTGCCGGGCCACCCGGTGAAACATCTGGGCCGGCGTTTCTTGGATCTTGCCGTCAGTATCTTTCTTCAGATAGCGCCGTTCCAATACGGTTTTGGTGTTGGGGGAAAGGTCAAGACCGTTTCTTACGAACATGTCCCGGGTCAATTGCACCGGCCCCGGGGCATCCAGGCCGTATTCGGCCAGCTTGGCCTTCACCATTTCGTCCACCATTGGAGAGGTGATGTGCCGAAGGTCCATTTGGTCGATCGTGGACCGAATGAATCGGGCGATCTCTTTGGCTTGGCTTTTATTGACTGCATTGGCCCCGATGAGGTTCTTGCAGAAAACCTGGTCATCCCAAACATGGGTGTTCAGGTCCACGTTTCCATCGTCCACGATGAGGATTTTCTCTTTTGGTGTCATAGGGTGTCACAACTCCGTTGCCTGGTGAGGGGTTTCTTTGGATTATTTCTCACACAACATATTGTATGTCAAGCAGCTTTTAACACAACATCTGCGCATAATAAATATACAAAAAAGCCCTGTGTTTTTCGCTGAACAGCGAGACACAGGGCCCGGCCCCTGATCGGTTTTTTCAGCAAAGACAAGGGGTTGACCGCCTCCGCCCAGACCAGCCAAAGCCACTACATATGGAAAAAGCTCCTTGACAGACTACAACATCTTGTTATATGAACCCTATTACTGCCTCGTCGTTCATAGGGCTGGAATTACGCCACATCCGAAGTTGCCCGATGTGTTGCACATCCTGAAAAAATGCCGGCTGCGGCATTTTTTCGTCGTTTCAAATCACCAAAATCGAATATTGCACCTGAGGAGAGACCCGTGATTGAACAGATCAAAAAGCGTGACGGCCGAATTGTCGAGTTTGACTCATCCAAGATCACCGCAGCCATCGCCAAGGCCGGTCAGGCCACGGGGGAATTCGGGGAACGGGAAGCCAAGAGGATGACCCTGCGGGTCCTGACCCTGGCCCATGAGCTTCGGCAAAGGCCTATATCATCTACCGGGAACAGCACGCCCAAATTCGCCGTATTGCCACCGAGGCCCATGTGGACATGGTGGACCACTACATCCGCAAACTGGACTGGAAAATCAAAGAGAACAGCAACATGTGCTATTCGCTCCAGGGACTCAACAACTACATCTCCTCGGATATTACCGCTGAATACTGGCTCAACAAGATCTATCCCCCGGAAATCCGACAGGCCCACGCAAACGGCGACTTTCATATACACGACCTGAGCCTGCTGTCGGTTTACTGCGTGGGATGGGATCTCACCGACCTTCTTCACAACGGGTTCAAGGGCGTCGAGGGCAAGGTGGAAAGCGCACCGCCCAAGCACCTGCGTTCGGCCCTGGGCCAGATCGTCAACTTCTTCTACACCTTACAAGGGGAGGCGGCCGGCGCCCAGGCCCTGTCCAACTTCGACACCCTGCTGGCACCCTTCATCCGCTACGATAAACTCAGCTACGCCAACGTCAAACAGGCCCTTCAGGAGTTCGTCTTTAACATCAACATTCCCACCCGGGTGGGATTCCAGACGCCCTTCACCAACATCACCATGGATCTTTGCGTACCAAGCACCTTGAAGGACCACCCGGTGATCATCGGCGGCAAGGACAAAAAGGCCACCTACGGCGAGTTCCAGACGGAAATGGACACCTTTAACCGGGCCTTTGCCGAAGTGATGATCGAAGGTGATGCCAAGGGCCGCGTCTTCACCTTCCCCATCCCCACCTACAACATCACCAAGGATTTCGACTGGGACAACCCCAACCTGGAAACCGTTTGGCAGATGACCGGCAAATACGGCATCCCTTATTTCTCCAACTTCGTCAATTCGGACATGTCTCCGGAAGACGCCCGCTCCATGTGCTGCCGCCTAAGGCTGGACAACCGTGAACTGCTGAAGCGCGGCGGCGGTCTGTTCGGCGCCAACCCCCTGACCGGCTCCATCGGCGTGGTGACCATCAACCTCCCGCGAATCGGCCATGTGGCCAAAGATGAAACCGGGTTTTTTGACAGTCTCCAGGCCAAGGTGAATCTGGCCATTGAAAGTCTGGCCATCAAACGTAAGGTGCTGGAGCAGTTTACCGACAAAAACCTGTACCCCTATTCCAAGTTCTACCTGCGATCCATCAAGAATCGCTCCGGCGTTTACTGGAAAAACCACTTCTCTACCGTCGGCATCGTGGGCATGAACGAAACCTGCATGAACTTTCTGGGAACGGACATCACCACCGTCAAAGGACAGGCGTTTGCCGTGAAGGTGGTGGACGAACTGCGGGCCATGATTACCGAGATCCAGGATCGCACCGGAGATATTTTCAACCTGGAAGCCACCCCGGCCGAAGGCACCTCATACCGCCTGGCCATGATCGATAAGAAACGCTATCCGGACATCCTGTGCGCCAACGAGGAAGATGTCCAAAAAGGCGCCGTCCCCTATTACACCAACTCCACCCAGCTGCCGGTGAACCACACCGACGATATCTTCGAGACGCTGATGCTTCAGGACAACCTGCAGACCAAATACACCGGCGGCACCGTACTGCACCTGTTTTTGGGCGAACAGGTCACCGACATCGAGACGGTGAAGTCGCTGATTCGCAAAGTGTCGAACAATTACCATCTGCCCTACTTCACCCTGACCCCCACCTTTTCAGTCTGTCCGTCCCATGGCTACCTCAATGGCGAGCAGACCCGCTGCTCTCACTGCGATCGGGAAACGGAGGTTTACTCCCGGGTGGTGGGATACCTGCGGCCGGTGAAGCAGTGGAACGACGGCAAACAGGCGGAATACTGCCGGCGGCACCCCGACCGAAGCGATGGATCCGGCCTGCACCGATGATGCCCTGCGGCAGCTGGGTTCGGTGTAGATAGGCGAAGACCACTCGCATAGTAAGAGTGATTTGGACGTCGAACATCCAACGTCCAACATCGAATGTTGAATAAGGCATACTGACTATTTTTATTAACGGGTCGAGCGAAGCGAGTTCATCATTCGATGTTCAACGTTCAATGTTGGGTTTTAAAAAATTGAATAAAATTAATCCCTTGCAGAACCAATCCAATATTTCCCGATGATCCTGGCCGGCCTCCAGAAAAATTCCTTTATTGACTTTCCCGGCAAGATCAGCTGCGTACTGTTCACCACCGGCTGCAACTTCATCTGCCCCTACTGTCATAACGCAGACCTGGCCCGGGGCGAATACCCGGAACGGTTCGAATCAGCGGAGGTGGTTGATTTTTTAAAAGCCCGCCAGGGCATGCTGGAAGGTGTGGCCATCACCGGCGGCGAACCCACACTGGACAGCAGCATTTTCGATCTTTGCCGGGCCGTCAAATCGCTGGGATATCCGGTGAAGCTGGATACCAACGGCAGCCGACCCGGGGTGCTCCGCCAGCTTCTGGCGCAGCACCTGGTGGATTTTATTGCCATGGACATCAAGGCCCCATTGAACAGCTACCACCCTTTTTGCCGAAACCCGCAAATCCATGAAAAGCTGACAGCGAGCATCCGGATTATCATGGAATCCGCCCCCGACTACGAATTTCGAACCACCTGTGCAGCGCCTTTCGTAACCGAAACAGCGGTTAAAACCATCGCCAAAACGATCCAGGGCGCCGCATGCTATGTGCTCCAGCCATTCAACCGCCGTGCCGTGTGCCTCGACCCCGAGTTCAACCGCAGGCAGGATCCGACCATCTTTCCGGAAGGGATGCAGCGATTAAAGGCACTGGCCGAACCCTTTGTCAGGCGCTGCATCACCCGGTAACCTGCCGCCGAGCCGCCCACCCGTTTCCCTTTTTTTGAAACCGGTTACGGTTTTTGCACAGCAAGGTTACCATCTTTTCCCCCACGCCTTTGACACGACACATGCCCGTCCCTCGCCGGATTTTCCCCAAAAATATTTTTCAAACAAAATCAATGGTATGAAAACCGTCGGCAATGATCGTTGACCACCTGGCAAACCAATTGCTCTGAACAAGGCAATCCTTCCTAATAGGTATGTGTCGGCACGTTCCTCACATCAAAAATGGATCAGGAGAAGGGTACCCATGATCACCAAAGCGAAAAAAAGAGGACCGGTGTGCGGACGAATCGTTGGAGAACGGCGGACCAGTATTAACCGCCGGGTGCTGACCTACGATTGGTATATTCCCGAGCGCCGGGCCGTTGCTGACCGGCGACAGGGCAGAAGCGGCGCAAGAAGCAACCATGGAAAGTGACGCGACAGGCGGTGATCTGCCTGATTGATGGGTGCGCTCTTTGCGCAGTGCTGAAGGGTAGGGGCGACTCCCGTCCCCACCCTTCAGCCAATACCCATTCCCGCCCGACGGTAAAGGTCGAAAAAGTGGTGGGTGGGACCGCATCCTTTGCCCAGCGGAAACGCATTTTCAATCGCCCCGGTAATGTAGGCCTTGGCCTGGGTTACCGCGTCGAAGAACGACTCCCCCCGCGCCATGTGGGCGGCAATGGCCGATGAAAAGGTGCACCCGGTGCCGTGGGTGTTAGCCGTGTCGATCCGTCGGCTTTCCAGCAACCTGAATTCCCCTCCGTCAAACAGCACATCCGTGGCGCTTCTCCGCACCAGGTGCCCGCCCTTGACTACCACCATTTTTGTCCCCAACGCTGAGATTTCCCGGGCGGCGGTTTTCATGGCATCGATATCCGCGATCTTCTTTCCCAGCAGGGCCTCGGCCTCGGGCAGGTTGGGGGTCACCACCCGTGCCAGCGGGAACAGATGCCGGACCAGGGCCGCCTGGGCATCGGGCTGAAGCAGGGCATACCCGCTTTTGGAAATCATCACCGGGTCCAGAATCACCGGCGGCAACGGGTCAATGGTGCCCAGGGCCCGGGCGATGGCTTCGATGAGGGACGTGCTGGCCACCATGCCGATCTTCACGGCGTGGATGGGAATGTCGTCGAACAGGCAGGTAATCTGGTCGTGGACGATCTCCGGCCGCATCTCCTGGATGTCATACACTTTTTGCGTATTTTGCACCGTCACCGCGGTTACGGCGCTCATGCCGAACACCCCCAGCGCCTGAAAAGTTTTCAAGTCTGCTTGAATTCCCGCCCCGCCCGATGAATCGGACCCGGCAATGGTCAATGCCACGCGCATATCAAACTCCTCATTGGTAAGGTTTTAATGGAATGAGAACCGGCTATCGCAAAGATTAACCGATTGAAATTATTGAACCGGAGGAGAAACGTCAATCAAAAACAGGTCCAACGGTTATCCCAAACGACAATCTGAGGAAAAATTTGCCAAAAAACATACAGGTTTTCGAACACCTGCCGATAATGGTAGTGAAAATCTATTCGGGAAAGTTACGGTTAACAAGAAAAGTTCCAGATCCGTCATTCCGGCGAAAGCCGGAATGACGAACAACACAATTATCGTCGAAGAAAAGTATGGCTCCCAACCTGCACCATCGTGACAGCCTGATCCGCAATGCCAACGGCGGGACCGTCGGTATCGTCATCGCACTGGTGCTTGTGCTGGCCCTGGCCAGCGGTGGTGGGTATTTTGCCTACAACAAGTATTATAAAAAGGACCCTCTGCGCACCAAGCTCTCTTCCATGAAAATGAAGGAGGAACTGATCCGCTTCACCCACGACCGCGTATCCACGGCCCTTTACAGCAACATGGTCCTGCTGGACGACATCGTGGTGATGATGGACAGGGAATTGGACCGGCTGAAGCGGATTGGCAAGAAGTTTCCAAACCAGAACGGTATTATTGCATCCCAGACCAAAGAACTCAAAGTAGCCCGTGACCGACTGGCAAAAGTGCTGGCCGACGTGACCACGAAGATCGAAAAAATGTATGTCACCTGGCTGGTGGATCGGTCCAAAGGGGCCGGCCAGATCCTGTCACAGAAAGGGACCCTCACCCGGCAACTGGCCGATGCCATTCGCGGTGAGGCCGTGCTGATCGGACGCATCCGCACCAACCCCGACGCCGCTTCCTGAATTGGCATCTTTCGGCCCCAGGCCAGCGTTCTCGCTCTGCTGAAATCCTCAACGGTAGGTCCGGTAATCCACTCCGTATTTTTTGGCTTTATAGGCAAATTTGCGCACTGTGGTTTTAAGGATCTCCGCGGCCAGGGTGATGTTTCCCCGGGTGTTTTTCAATGAGTCGATGATCATCTCCTTCTCCAGGGCGGCCATGGCATCTTCCAGGGAGAGGTCCGGCAGCGTGCCGCTCTCCTTGCCAGTCTGAATTGTGGGTGGCAGGTGGTAGCTGTGGATGGCCCCCTCTTCGCAGAGCAATACGGCCCGCTCGATGCAGTTTTCCAGCTCCCGCACGTTTCCTGGCCAGTGGTAGGCCATGAGCATGTCGATGGCCGGGGTGGAGAGCCGTTTGACTTCCCGCCCGTTCTCCTCGGCGTAGCGCTCCAGGAAGTAGTCCGCCAGCAGCAGGATATCCGTTTTGCGCTCCCTGAGCGGGGGCATGTAAATGGGAAACACGTTGAGGCGGTAGTACAGATCCCCGCGAAATGACTCTTCCTCCAAGGCCTGTTCCAGGTTCTTGTTGGTGGCCGCGATGATGCGCACATCCACCTTCAGGGTCTTGTGGCCGCCCACCCGCTCGAACTCCCGCTCCTGAAGAACACGTAGCAGCCGTACCTGCACGTCGGGTTCGATGCTGCCGATTTCGTCAAGGAAGACGGTGCCCTTGTGGGCCAGTTCGAACCGCCCCGGCTTCTGTTTTACCGCCCCGGTAAACGCTCCCTTTTCATGGCCGAACAGCTCGCTCTCGATAAGGTTGTAGGGAATGGCCGCGCAGTTGACCTTGACGAAGGGCCCTTTTGACCGGGTGGAGTTGTAGTGAATGGAGTTGGCCACCAGCTCCCTGTTGCCGATGATGTTGTTGATGCGGTACTTGTTTTCCAGTTCGTCCCGCAGGCGCCTGTTTTCCGCCCGCAAAGCCTCTTTTTCCATCTGAATGGTCTCCAGGTTGACGACGTGGCGGGCCAGCATGGTAGCCACCACGGAGAGCAGCTTGGTGCCTTCCTCCAAGGGGTAGTCAGAATCGTAGGCTATGTCCACGCTCAGGGCACCCACCACCCGTTTGCCTTTTTGCACAGGGACGCAGATAAAAGAGACTTCACCCATGCCCTTGATCCTGCGCGATGCGGTCCGGTTGAGAAACAGGGGCTCTTCGCTGATCTTGGGAATGGCCACCGCCTTGCCGGTTTCGATCACTCGACCGATGATTCCCTCACCCAATTTATACTTCACCCGCTCCATGGCGCTCCTGGAAAGGCTGTGGGCCACCTCGATGCTGATCTCGTTTCTCAGGGGATTGAGGATAGAGATGGTCCCACGCTCCATCTGCATGGAGCTGGAGAGAATATCCAGTACCTTGTACATGGATTTTTTCAGGTCCAGGTGCTCGTTGAGGGCATTGGATATCTCATAAAAAAGGGTAACCTGCTCAAGGACTTTCATTTTTCTCCTTTACACAGCCTAACTTGAGAGTCCAAAGTTCTCAATGATCCATTAGGTTTGATTGTGTTACGTATTTAAATGTAATTACGTACGCAAATAGCAGCCATGCTTTCTTATAAATGCCCAGCATAGTGAATT
>JABZFO010000010.1 GCA_014237405.1 Desulfosarcina sp.
AATTGCCTTGATTTTCGCGGAAAAATTGTATTGGCTTGGATTACTGGTTTTTATCCGATTGAAAATTCGAATGGTGGAATTCGGGGTGTCATAGATGGAAAACGCTGCTACTGAACCTATCCCATGCTGGGTGGCTTTAGGACTGAAATGCGCCTCGCGTTTTTTTCAATGTGAGGGCACTTCCCCCATCCTGCGGCGGGCTGAACGAGTGAACCGGAAACCGATCAATTCTTCAAGGTGTAAGGTATGCCCACGATGGCCGCGGTGACCGATGAGGCGATTGTTTTGGCCGTTGAGCGATTTTTTCAGCATCCCGAAATCCACGGCAACATAGCATTTCTCAGCAACCGTTTACCCGGTTCGGCTGAAATCTTCGTTGCCGGTGGTGCCATTCGCAACATCATCATCGATGCATTGCACGGTAATGCTCCCCTCACAGGCGATATTGACATCTTTATCGGCGGGCTGGATCGTGATTTCTCCCTGTCCAGCGTTCTCAAAGACCAAACGGTTGAACCGACACTCCTAAGGGGAATGCGCTGGCATCCGGCTTCATCTGTATTTGCTTACGACCTGTGCTTGCTTCCGGATTTCGTTGTGATCGAAACCTATCATCTCGACCCGACAATGGAAAACCTGCTGACCGGCATCGATTTTACGGTCAATGCAATTCTATATGATTGTCACAGAAAAACGCTGGTTGAAAATGGGTGCACTGCGGCTGTCAGAGATCGAGTGATCGATTTCAACAGTCGTCTCATTCCAGACAAGCGACTGATGGCCTATCGTATACTGCTGATGTGCTATAAGACCGGATTCAACCTCTCCGATCCCGTGTTTCAATTCGTCAAGAATCGACTGGAATTGGAGACGGTGATCCATCTGAAAAGACTTTTCAGGGCAAAAGTGGGGAAAGCCATGGCAACTACCATCATGGGCGACTACAATAACTTATGCAAATACCCTTCCTATGACGCCTACCTTGCCGATCGGGCTCGGCGTCTTTAATTGTCTGCCAAGTCGGAGCCAACTCCGCTCCCACACTGTCCTGTAAACCGGAGGGGCTTTGTGCGTAGGTACGGTTCCTTTTGCACCTTCGCGTTCCAGTCGGCCACCTCAGCCTTACCGACAGCACTGATTCAAATCCCGTTGGAATCACCATGACGCGATAAAACATGAGTTTTTTATCGTTTTGGGTCGTACATCTATTCAGTTGGGTGCCCCAATTTGTGGGTGTCTCCGCCAGCCGTTGGTGATAAAAATATTCGTTTCCAAAAGCCATAAAATCATCTCGCACTGGTAGGTAATGGCGAAATTGTGGTATAGGAAAAATATCCAATGAGGTGATCCCATGGCAACGGCTGAACAGCTAAAATCCCTGATCCGGTCCCATCTGAGCATGAATGCAGAGCAGTTTTATACCTCCGCTTTGCAGATTGCAGCGCACGAGGCGCGGCAGGGCCACGATACCCTAGCCAATGAAATCAAGGAGATGGTCGACCTCGCCAGGAAAAAGCCGGCAACAAACAATGTTATCGCCTTTCCTCAGGAATTGGCCGGACTTATCCTGACCGAGCAACCCGCCCGGTCACTAGCCTCCCTGGTGGTGGATAGCACTTTAAAAGAGCGCATCGAGCGGGTGATCCTGGAGTTCCGCCAACAGCACAAGCTCAAGAAGCACGGCCTGGGCCACCGCCGCAAGCTGCTATTATCGGGCGAGCCTGGTACGGGCAAGACCATGACGGCCCAGGTGCTGGCCACCGAGCTCAAACAGCCCCTGCACATCATTCAGATGGACCGGCTGGTGACCAAGTTTATGGGTGAAACCGGCGCCAAACTGCGTCAGATTTTCGAGCGCATTCGTGCGATGCCCGGGGTCTATCTGTTCGACGAGTTTGACGCCATCGGCGGTGAGCGCGATCTGGGCAACGATGTGGGTGAAATGCGCCGGGTGCTTAATGCGTTTTTGCAGTTCATTGAGAACGACACCTCGGACAATTTGATCATCGCTGCCGCCAACAACCCCCGGCTGTTAGACCGCGCCCTTTTCCGGCGCTTTGACGACGTTTTACACTACGCCCTGCCTGACGTGGAGAGTCGCAAGTGTCTGATGGCCAACCTTCTGGGCACTTTTCAAAATCCTCGCTTTCCCATGGACAAGGCAGCCCAAGCGGGAAAAAGGCTCAGCCATTCCGAAATCGACCGCGCCTGCCGGGACGCCATCAAAATGGCTATCTTAAACAATCAAAGCCGAGCGACCTGCGCATCCTTCAATGCATTGCTAAAAGAAAGGCATGCGGCCTATCAGGGAAAGGAGAAATAGCGCCTTATGGCACGGGAACGGTTTCGGCACATTGTTCTGACCCACCCGCCTGCTGAAGAAGAATTTACAAGTGTTGGTTCAGGGGGACGGGAAAACCACATTCCTGACCGGGACCGACCCTCTCACAGCGATTTCCTTTCCCGTAAATTACAGAATGCGTGGGCAACGGCTGAAAACGAGCAGGCCGTGGCCCATGTGGCTCGCAAAGGCATTTACCTTGAGTTCAAGAGCGATCCCGGTTTCGACCTGGTGACCAAAAGTCTTGAGGATAGGCGCTCCAGGGATAAACAGGTGCGTCTGCTGAATGTGCGCGTGGAAACCGACCAAGTGAAGAATGAGGAAACGGGTGCACTGGAACCGTTTGAGACGACCTATGCCACCGTCTATATCCCACATGAAAAGAAAAATCATTTTCTCAAGAAAATCGAAGCCTATGCAAATGAAATAAACCAAAGATCAGGTAAGCCCAAAAACGCTACTTTAGTCAACAGCATTGGCGATATTAGAAAGGCCCTGCGGGTGGACTCCTTTTGGCAGGACCTGCCGACCCTTAAACCCGGCGTTGAACCGGAGTGGTGCGAGGTATGGCTGAGCAGCCATGCCCAAGACGTCATCGATAGGTTCGAGGCCCTGCTGACTCAAGAGCGGATTGAGGCAAGGCCGGGCGTTGTCCGGTTTCCGTAAAGAGTTTGCGTACATACTCCGGTTCTCTGACTCCGCGGGTCCGGGGCGCCACTCACGTTAGCGCGACGTACCGTATTGCCTTCCCCACCAAGTCACAAGGTCGACAACCCGAATTAGGTGATTTCGGAGATCAATAGCCAGGCCTGAACGCCCCCTGTCAATGCTTCACCGCCCAGGTGCAGTGCTGTTCAGCTATTTTTTGGCTATCCTGGAAGTCGCAGAACTCAGATGCGTATTCCGCTCAAACTGACCACCTGTTCCGGAGGATACTGACCACCCGTTCCGTTTTATTGTGACCAATCATTCAGCTGCAAACTGTCCACTTGATCTGAGCGAAGCGACGCTGGTTTTCCTTACCTTCCGGTAGTGAGCGTTTAGGAAAAGTCACGGCATAGGATCGTGGCATGTATGACTCAGAGAGACGAGCGTAAGCGAACCATTCGATGAGGCGTCGAAAGAGTATGGACGAGGTCAAAACTGAGCTACTATATTGGGCTCAGGATGAGTTTAGGTGAAGCCTGTGTATTGCCTAAGGGTTCGCGCAAAAATAACTTCGCAGAATTGGCGCTCAGATTTGGTTCAGGTTTGGCTGATCCGAGAGAGCAAACCCACAGGAATAGCGAGCTATTTCGCGGATTTTGTAAGTGAGGCATCGGCCAAAGATGAGCTGAAGCGGAGATGCAAAAATGTGAAGTTATTTTTACGCGAGCACTAAGCGACCTCCGGCGTAAAGGTGGCGTGAATCTGAGTTAGGCTTTTGTGTGGAACGTGTGAACCTGTCGTTTCGATGTTAAGTGAGAAATTCAAGTGGAGATCCCTAAGTATTCAATGTGCGGAGTGTGGGCAAGGTCATCATCTGCCCACACTGTAACCAGCTTGCATCAGTTGCCCTTTGTGGAGGCAGTTTCTTCCGCTTCAAGGTGTTCGTCCCATTTCTCGCCCCAGAGATCCGGCACAGTTTCCTTGACCTCAACTATCGTCTCCCAGCTAACATCCATACTGGTAAAGATGTTCTTCAATTCCTCTCTACTCGGAGCTAACCATATGCAGTAACGAATATTTTCTTCCTCATTATAGCAAGTCCGAATCCAGGTGGCCGTTTCAACACTGGCTAATTTTCTCCAATTTGCTTGCACTACCTTAAAATCGAGATCTGGATCATGATGATACACCATAAATCTTTTCATTTTTTTCATTTTTAAACCTCCTTCTCATTAGTTAAAAGATTGGTAGAACTCATTTCTCCACACACCTCTTTAAAGTCAAAGAAAACCTTGGTTCTTTTAAAAACCTTCCCTTGACTTAACAATTCTTCCCAGCGAATGCGCATTATCGGACGCTGGGTTGATGCTTATCCTATAACAAATCAATAATCATGCCATATATCTTAATAACGTGTTCAGATCGACTTGGCTATATCTTAACACTCTGTAAACACAATTATAAATATATTGTAAAATACAATGTATAATTGGATAAGAATAAATTTTCATGGAAATTGACAAATCGATTGGGCATCACTTATAATAAAAGTGGCATTTGGTAGCGCCACCGTGGCGCTACTTGACGGAAGCTCGGGATGAAAGCCGCCATGAAGAATATATTTCAGGAAATCCGCAACAATGAATTTGTTAAAATGCTTCTGGATTCCATAGGAGACGGGGTTTTTGCCCTTGACACCAAAGGACGTATCATATCCTGGAATCCGGCGATGGAGCAAATTACCGGTTATATGGAAAAAGAGGCCATGGGTAAAGGCTGTCGCATTTTAGGTTTTAGTCAATGCTTCGGCAAAGCCTGCCCAACCGACTTCACGGAATGTGGTATTCTCAATAAAGGCAAAATTGAACCCATGGAGTGCTTGCTGCGCCATAAAAATGGTTATACTGTTCCGGTGATAAAAAATGCCAGGGTCATCAAACAGGAAAATGGGTCCATCAATGGAGTTGTTGAAGCGGTAACGGATCTCACTGAGCTGAATAATACAAAGCTTAAAATGAAGGAGGCTACACTTCGTCTCAATGAGCTGCATAGGTTCGACGAGATTATAGGCAAGAGCCACGCGATGAAAAATGTTTTCGCGTCCATAAAAGCTTCTGCTGCAAGCGAGGTTGCGGTATTGGTTCAGGGCGAAAGCGGAACAGGCAAGGAACTTGTGACTTATGCCATTCATTCCTGCAGTGAGCGAAAAAAAAAGCACCTGCTAACGGTAAATTGCAGTGCGCTTTCAGAGTCTTTACTTGAAAGCGAGCTGTTTGGTCATATAAAAGGTGCTTTTACCGGCGCGATACGCAATCGCACAGGGCGCTTCGAAGAAGCCGACGGAGGAACGGTTTTTCTGGATGAAATCGGTGAAATAAGTCCATTCATACAGATCAAATTACTGCGCGTATTGCAGCAAAAAGAAATTGAGCGGGTGGGTGAATCCAGAAAGCGAAAGATTAATATCCGAATTATTGCCGCTACGAATAAAGACCTGTATAAATTGGTACAGGAGGGGCGTTTCCGTGAGGATTTATATTATCGGCTGAAGGTATTTCCCATTTACCTGCCTCCTCTACGAAAACGCAAGGACGATATCCCGCTTTTGGTCAACTACTTTATTGATATCAAAAATAAAAGTACAGGCAAGCAGATTCAAGGCATCTCACAACCTGCTATGAGCATTATTATGAACTACCCTTGGCCCGGAAACGTACGCGAGTTGGAGAACGCAATTGAACATGCGTTTGTTCTTTGCGATGGCGACCGGATAGATATGTTTGACCTTCCTGAGGAGATGAGGCGGGCAGAGCGTAATTATGCTTTTTTTGAATCGTACAACGCATCAAAAAAAGCACATTGGTCGGGCCGAAAGCTTGTTCGTGAAACACTGCTTGTCCTTCTCAAAGAATGTGACTGGAACAAAGCGGAAGTCGCCCGAAGGGTCGGGTTGAGCAGGGCCTCTATATGGAAGTATATGAAAAAATGGAACATTCCGCATAATAAGCCTTCGTAGAAAACTGCCGATTAGCCCAATTGATTGGCGGAATTATCCAGCCGACCTGATAAAAAGATATCCGCATCCAGCCAGAATCAGGCTTTTAACGCCCTTTGTTTTTTTACCGGCATGTTCTTAGTGCTTGGCCAGCATAGTGACAGCGGCAAGATAGGAACGCCAGACTCCTGTTTTTCATGAAGTTATATCCAATTTGGCAATCTGGCGGCCCACAAAAAGAGTGCGTGAATTGGAAATTAGCGCAGAGGTTGGGCTTCCTTCAACATAGCCATTTGCCGATCGGCATAGTGCATGAAACGCAGGGTTTTCACCTCGCGCCACAGGCCCTTTTTGGAGCCAAAATAGTGGTGGATAAGACTTTTGGTAATCCCTGCCCGTTGGGCGATTGCACTTGTGCGCCCTTAATTCTTGACAGATATTAGTATTCGGTAATAATAATATTTATATGCTGCCGCGAATCTACATATTGAATTACCAACTTAGTTGCCCATTCTTTCTGACCAAGCGTTTCTTGTACTGAAAATTACTAAAAATCCCGTATGGGTGGCAAATTGTTTGAAGGCTTTTATTTATCAGGCGAGGTGCTCCTGAAGAAAGGAGTTGATTATGGAAATGAAAAGAATACTGGCTGGGTGGAGTAAAATCTGCCCTGGATGCAATATCGGGCGCAAATTTCCGGATTCTTTTATCGGCAAACAGGTAAGAAATCACTGGGAAAAAGGCTGCCCCTCGCATAACGCCTATGTTGAGGTATACGGCAGCGACGAGCCGTCGCCGAAGAAAATCAAGGCAAAATCAGATAAATAGTGAATCCATTGGCTGGAAGTTTAAATTTCATATAAGAAAAGAGGGTAAAAATGGCTATTAAAATTTTAATTAAACGAACGTTTTCAAAAGACAAACAAAAAGAACTTTTTCATTGGATCCGGAAAATAAGAGTCCAAGTCCCACTACAACCGGGTTATATTTCAAGTGAATACTTAAAATCAATTGACCCTGCAGATGAAATGGTCGCTATAAGTGCTTGGTCTTCTATAGAAGACTGGCAAACTTGGTTTGAAAGCAAGGAAAGAAAGGAAATTCAGTCCAACATAGATGCTATTTCAGGAGTCACAACAGAATACGCTATATACAGATATATAATGACCCGCTAAAAAAATTGGGTTAACCAACCAATTTAAAAGCTTTATAACGTAATAAGCTGTTGTTCGGTCTAATTTTATAAATGTCTATTTAGCCCAACCGCTACATCCTTTTTCCAAGAAGATATCCATCTCCCGGATATCTTCTTCGTTTTTACATCGCTTTTTCCATTCATCTAAAAGATATCCAAAGCATTCCCCTGGAACGTCAACTGCCCAATCTTTAAATTCAGATTGTGATTCCTGATCATATTTGTATATTCCTTTCAACACTCCCATACAGAAAAGTTTTGATTCTTCAGATAAATTTAATTCACATAGACGAATTACATCTTGGTTAAAGGGTTCTAATTCCTCTTCAATCATTTCAAATGCCATTTCTTCTGGCGAAGCATATCCATCAGAAGTTTGGCCAGCCCGATTCCATAACTCATGTACATCAATACCATCTAAAACAAAAAACACATCATCACAAATTGCTTCCACATCCACATCCTTAACGATATCTTCGGCAATACTGAGAATTTTTTCTTTAATATTTGAATCGCTTTTCGCTAAATACCTTAAAATTACTAAGGCTTCTTCAGGTTTAATTTCGCTAAGTACATCTTTCATAATTTTTTTTACCGAACGTTCAGCTTCAGCAGCCGCCAGCTTTAAGCTGATTATTTCCAAAAGTGTATAAACTCACAATTAAACGACACCTTCTAAAAGTGGCTCGGCCCTGGCGGTCTGCTGGAAGCGGTTGTTCGACCTCAACAGGTTTCTAATCTTCAAGGTAAACAGATGAAGTCTCAAATGCTTCTTCGGGTGTTCCATGAAAAAAACCGTTATTAAACACACTGGGCTCATATTTTTCATTACTATAGGTAAAAAATGCCATTGTCCACCTATCCTCATCTCCAAAATATCGAAGACGGCACAAATGTGTTGGAAAACTACGTAAACGTTCTATATTCTTCACGGGTTTCACCAAACTCATTAGGATCAAATTCCTCGGAAACGTAAGGCTCAGTATATGCGTCCACATAGCATAAAGCACCACGGAACCGAACGTCAATTCGAGCAAACTTGCCAGAAAAGTTTTTTTCTGCATAAGCAATTATTCGAGATCGCGTTCGCTCTTGAACAGCTTTTGGTATTTTCACTCCACCGGAATGTGGATCATAAACC